>NZ_JBWKXO010000006.1:9796-226876 GCF_059423025.1 Pseudomonas sp. GW704-F2
GCAAGCCCCCTCCCACATTTTGATCGGCGTACACCCGTTCCGGCACAGCAAGAGGGCTTTGCCTGTTGGATCACTACCTGCAGACCAACCCCCTGGGCCTCTTCTAACCCCGACTTGAAATACAACCCAATGTGGGAGGGGGCTTGCCCCCGATAGCGGTGGCTCAGTCAGGCATGTATTGGCTGACACACTGCCATCGGGGGCAAGCCCCCTCCCACATTTTGATCGGCGTACACCCGTTCCGGCACAGCAAGAGGGCTTTGCCTGTTGGATCACTACCCGCAGACCAACCCCCTGGGCTTCTTCTAACCCGACTTGAAATACAACCCAATGTGGGAGGGGGCAACCCCCCTCCCACATTTTGATCGGCGTACACCCGTTCCGGCACAGTAAGCGGGCTTTGCCTGTTGGATCACTACCTGCAGACTAACCCCCTGGGCTTCTTCTAACCCCGACTTGAAATGCAACCAACTGTGGGAGGGGGCAATCCCCCTCCCACATTTTTGATCGGTGTACATCTGCTACCAAGGCATGCTTCAGGCTCGTTCGAAAGTAGCATTCGCACCCCCATCCCCCCATGCATTAATGCCATTACCGGAATCTTCCGGCACAACAAGAGGATCGCCCCATGTGGACTAAACCCGCGTTTACCGACCTGCGTATCGGCTTTGAAGTGACCATGTACTTCGCCAGCCGCTGATTCACCCCCGGCCAGCCTCGCGCTGGCCGGGGTCGTTTGGGGAATGACTCTTTGGTCTGATTGCATTCGCGCGCGGATGGGTTAGTGTGGAGCGCATCTCTCAAAAATAATAAAAACAGGCTTTCCAATGAGCCCAAATCTCAGCCTTCTGCGTAAGTTCGTTTCGCCTGAAATCATCTTTGGTGCCGGCTGCCGGCACAACGTCGGTAATTACGCCAAGACCTTCGGTGCGCGCAAAGTGCTGGTGGTCAGCGACCCCGGTGTGATCGCCGCCGGCTGGGTCGCCGACGTGGAAGCCAGCCTGCAGGCCATCGGCATCGATTACTGCCTGTACAGCGGCGTCTCACCCAACCCCCGCGTCGAAGAAGTCATGCTCGGTGCCGAGGTGTACCGCGACAACCATTGCGACGTGATCGTGGCCATCGGCGGCGGCAGCCCGATGGACTGCGGCAAGGCCATCGGCATCGTGGTCGCCCATGGGCGCAACATCCTCGAATTCGAAGGCGTGGACACCATTCGCGTGCCCAGCCCCCCGCTGATCCTGATCCCCACCACCGCCGGCACTTCGGCGGATGTCTCGCAGTTCGTGATCATTTCCAACCAGCAGGAGCGCATGAAGTTCTCCATCGTCAGCAAGGCGGTGGTGCCGGACGTGTCGCTGATCGACCCGGAAACCACGGCGAGCATGGACCCGTTCCTGTCCGCCTGCACCGGCATCGATGCGCTGGTGCATGCGATCGAGGCGTTCGTCTCCACCGGCCACGGCCCGCTGACCGACCCCCACGCGCTGGAAGCCATGCGCCTGATCAACGGCAACCTGGTGCAGATGATCGCCAACCCGGCGGACATCGCCCTGCGCGAGAAGATCATGCTCGGCAGCATGCAGGCGGGGCTGGCGTTCTCCAATGCGATCCTCGGCGCGGTGCATGCCATGTCCCACAGCCTCGGCGGCTTCCTCGACCTGCCTCACGGCCTGTGCAACGCGGTGCTGGTGGAGCATGTGGTGGCGTTCAACTACAACTCGGCGCCGGAGCGCTTCAAGGTGATTGCCGAGACGTTCGGCATCGACTGCCGCGGCCTGACTCATCCGCAGATCCGCGGGCGGCTGGTCGAGCATCTGATCGCGCTGAAGCGTGCCATCGGCTTCCACGAAACCCTCGGCCTGCACGGCGTGCGGGTGGCGGACATTCCGTTCCTGTCCCAGCATGCCATGCACGACCCGTGCATCCTCACCAACCCCCGCGAATCGAGCCAGCGTGACGTCGAGGTCGTCTATGGCGAAGCTCTCTGACGACCAGCAGCGCGCCCTGGCCGGGCTGCTGGGGTTGGGCGACCAGTCGGCGCGCAAGAGCCACTACCCGGAACTCACGGCCCGCCTCGATGAGCTGGAGGCCGAGCGCAACCGCTACATCCGCCTCAACGACGAACTGGAGCAGCGGGTGGCGGCGCGCACCGATGAACTGCTCGAAGCCAACCGCAACCTGCAACAGCAGGTCGCCCAGCGCGAACAGGTCGAACAGGAACTGCGCGACGCCCGCGACGCCGCCGAGGCCGCCAACCGCAGCAAGGACAAGTACCTCGCCGCCGCCAGCCATGACCTGTTGCAGCCGCTCAACGCCGCACGGCTGCTGATCGCCACCCTGCGCGAACGGTCGTTGCCGAGCGTCGAACAGGTGCTGGTTGAGCGCACGCACCAGGCCCTGGAAGGTGCCGAGGATTTGCTCACCGACTTGCTCGATATCTCGCGGCTCGACCAGGCAGCGGTCAAGCCGGACGTGGCGCTGTATCGCCTGGATGAGTTGTTTGCGCCGCTGGTCTCCGAATTCCAGTCCGTCGCCCTGGCCGCCGGACTGAATCTGCGCGCACACACCGGCCATTACGCGATCCGGACCGACCTGCGCCTGGTGACGCGGATTTTGCGTAATTTCCTCAGCAACGCCTGCCGCTACACCGACGACGGCTGCATCCTGCTCGGCGCCCGTCGTCGCGGCGATCACCTGCGCCTGGAAGTGTGGGACACCGGGCGCGGCATCCCGGCCGACCGGCTCGACGCGATCTTCCTCGAATTCAACCAACTGGACGTCGGCCGCGCCTCGGACCGCAAGGGCGTGGGCCTGGGGCTGGCGATTGTCGAGCGGATCGCTGAGATTCTCGGTTACCCGGTGGCGGTGCGCTCGTGGCCGGGACGCGGGTCGATGTTCAGCCTCGAAGTGCCGATCAGCGAAGAAATGCCGTTGGCCATCAGCCAACTGCCCACGCAACCGACCACCGGCAACCCGCTGCCGGGGCGGCGTTTGCTGGTGCTGGACAACGAAGTCAGCATCCTCGAAAGCATGAGCGCGCTGCTCGGGCAGTGGGGCTGCGAGGTGGTCACGGCCACCGACCAGGCCGGCGCGTTGCTGGCGTTGCAGGGCAGGGCGCCGGAACTGATCCTGGCGGACTATCACCTGGACCACGGCGTGGTGGGCTGTGAGGTGGTCAAGTACCTGCGCGAGCATTTTGCCCAGACGATTCCCGCCGTGATCATCAGCGCCGACCGCACCGACCAGTGCCGGCGCATCCTGCGGCGGCTGGACGCACCGTTGTTGAACAAACCGGTCAAGCCCGGGAAGTTGCGGGCGGTGTTGAGTCAGTTATTGGCCTAGAGGTTTGATACCTGTCAACACCGCGTGCGGCATTTTGCGCCATGCTCCCAGCCTGATTTGACGCCGACGGAGACTCCCCCATGAGCGCCCCCGCAACAACCGCTGCATCATTCAAGTTGCCCTTGGGCCTGGTCGTCGCTGTACTGGTGATGGTCGGGGTGCTGCTGTTACCGCTGCCCGCGGATTTGCCGGTGGCCGGGCATCGCATGCTGGCGATCCTCGCGTTTGCGGTGGTGGTGTGGATCAGCGAGGCGGTGTCCTATGAGGCCAGCGCGATCATGATCACCTCGCTCATGGCGTTCTTGCTCGGCACCGCGCCGTCGCTGCAAGACCCCGCGCACCTGATCGGCTCCAGCCCGGCCATCGGCATGGCGCTGACCGGCTTCTCCAACCCGGCGCTGGCGCTGGTGGCGGGGGCGTTGTTCATCGCCGCCGCCATGACCCACACCGGCCTGGACCGGCGCATTGCCCTGGTCACGCTGACCCGGGTCGGCACCAGCACCCGCGGCATTCTGCTGGGGGCGATCGCGGTGACTATCCTCCTGAGCCTCGTCGTACCCAGCGCCACCGCGCGCAGTGCCTGTGTGGTGCCGATCATGATGGGCGTGGTGGCGGCGTTTGGCGTCGATAAACGCTCCAACATCGCCGCCGGCCTGATGATCGTGGTGGCCCAGGGCACCAGCATCTGGAACGTCGGCATCCAGACCGCCGCCGCGCAGAACCTGCTGACCGTTGGGTTCATGGACAAGATGCTCGGCCAGCGCGTGTCGTGGATCGACTGGCTGATTGCCGGCGCACCATGGGCGCTGATCATGTCGGCGGTGTTGCTGTTCCTGGTGATCAAACTGCTGCCGCCGGAAAGCGACAGCATCCCCGGCGGCAAAGAGGCCGTGGCCCAGTCGCTGGTGGATATCGGCCCGATGACCGGCCCGCAAAAACGCCTGCTTGCCGTGTCGGTGCTGTTGCTGTTGGCGTGGGCTACCGAAGGGCGCCTGCACAATTTCGACACCACCTCGACCACCTACGCCGGGCTGGTGTTCCTGCTGTTGCCGGGGATCGGCGTGATGACCTGGAAGGATGTGCAGTCGCGGATTCCGTGGGGCACGGTGATTGTGTTCGGCGTCGGCATCAGCCTCGGCACGGCGTTGCTGACCACCCAGGCCGGGCAGTGGCTGGGTTCGCAAGTGGTGGCGCATACCGGCCTGGACCAGGTCGGGCCGCTGGGCGTGTTTGCCATCCTCGGGGCGTTTTTGATCGTGATCCACTTGGGGTTTGCCAGTGCGACGGCGTTGACCTCGGCGTTGTTGCCGATCCTGATTGCGGTGTTGCAGACCTTGCCGGGGGAGTTCAACCGGTTGGGGATGACCATGCTGTTGGGGTTTGTGGTGAGCTACGGGTTTATCCTGCCGATCAATGCGCCGCAGAACATGGTGTGCCTGGGGACCGGGACATTCACGGCGCGGCAGTTTGCCAAGGTGGGGGTGTTGGTGACGCTGATGGGTTACTTGTTGATGTTGGTGTTTGCGGCGACCTACTGGAGCTGGCTTGGCTGGATCTGATAGGGCGTGTGGTCTCCAATACACATGGGGTCGCCAATGCAAAGGAGCTCCAATGTGGGAGGGGGCTTGCCCCCGATGGCGGCCTCTGGGCTGACCAGCTTTTTGGGTTGAGTACATATCCATTGTTGCGGTCACGGCTGCTATGGGTTCCGCCCTTACGGCGGGTCACTTTGGAAAAGCCCCAAAGTAACCAAAGGGCTCTTGCCCCACCACTCGGTGCCTCGCCTAGGCTCGGCATGCCCTCACTCCGGCTTGAATCCGTGGGCCGCCGTCATGGGCCATCCCTGGCCCAGGACGGCTAACCCGGCGTCCTGCCGGGTTGCCCACGGATTCAAGCCTGCGTTCGGCCAGCGTGGTTTTACGGGGCGCCTAAGATCAAAAGCCAAAGCAAAAGCCAAAGCCAAAGCGAGGCTGCCTTATAGCCGACCTGATCCTGGAAGCCGAACCGGGTCAAAAATGTGGGAGGGGGCTTGCCCCCGATGGCGGTGGGTCAGTCATGCATGTAGTGGCTGACACACTGCTATCGGGGGCAAGCCCCCTCCCACAGTTGGAATGTATTTCAGGGTGAAATTGAGTTGGGTCGACTGGTTTTGCTCCAGCAGTTTCAGGCCCGGCCTGCCCGGCAGGTGATGGGCATTCACCGGATGGCTCACCGGCTCGATGCAGAAGAACCCCAGCCCCGGCGGGCAGTACAGCAAGAAGTAATCGGCGCCGGTAGCCTGGCATTCCAGGGTGTAACCCAGCTCCGGCTGTTCGATCCGGCAATGCCCGTCCCATTGGCAAAAACCGTTGTCGACCAACGCTTGGGGCAACCCCTTGAGCTGTTGGAAATCCCAATCGGCGTGTACGGGTGCCAGCGCCGTCGGCAGCTTGGACGCATCACTCATCCACACTTGCCCAGCCTTGGCCTGCAACCGCGTACCCGCCCGGCGCGGGAAGTAAGGATGCAAGCCCAAACCGTGCCACGCGGCGGCTTCGGCCAGATGCGTCACGCTCAGCCCGATACTCAACACGCCGCTGCTCAACCCAAACCGCTGCTCGGCGCGATAGGCGAACGGCGTGGCGCATTCCAGCGCAAGCAGCACTTCATCCGCCGACTGGCTGACCACGCGCCACGCCTGTTGCCAGGCCGAACCGTGAATCGGCAGCGGATCGGTCGCGCTGTTGGGCGTGAGTGCCAGCCAGCCGGCGGGCGTGTCGAAACCGCCGTTGGCAATGCGATTGGACCACGGCGCGAGGGGATAGCAGCCCAGTTTGCCGGGCAGGCCGCTGTCCAGCGCCGCTTGATCGCTAGGCCGCAGCAGGGGCTGGCCGCTGGCGCGCACGCGCCAGTTGACGATGCTGCCGCCGACTGCCGGGGCGAGGGTGAGGTGGGTCAGGTGATCTTCCAGTTCAATCAGCATCACAGCACCAGCCCTGGCAGCCACAGCGATAACGCCGGAATGTAAGTCACCGCGATCAGCACCAAAAACAGCACGCCATAGAACGGCAGCAGCGCCTTCACGGTGTTCTCGATACTCACCTTGCCCACCGCCGCCCCCACGAACAGCACCGCGCCGACCGGTGGCGTGATCAGGCCGATGCCGAGGTTGACCAGCATGATCATGCCGAAGTGAACCGGGTCGACGCCGATGCCGAGCACCACCGGCAGCAGGATCGGCGTGAGGATCAAAATCAGCGGCGCCATGTCCATCACCGTGCCGAGCAACAGCAGCATGGCGTTGATGCACATCAGGATCACGTAGCGGTTGTCCGACAGGGTCAGGAACAGCGTGGTGATCTTCGCCGGGATCTGCATCAGGGTCATGATGTAGCCGAAGCTGGCCGCGAAGGCGATCAGGATCATCACGATGGAAATGGTGCGTACCGTGCGGTGCATCAGCTTGGGCAGCTCGTTCCATTTGTAGTCGCGGTAGATGAACATGGTCACGAAGAATGCCCACAGCACCGCGATCGCAGCGGACTCGGTGGCGGTGAATATGCCCGACAGGATGCCGCCGAGGATGATCACCATGGCCATCAGGCCCCACAGTGCGTCGGCGCAGATTTTCAGCGCTTGCTTGAGCGGGATGACTTCGCCCTTGGGGTAGTCGCGCTTCTTCGCGAAGATCAGGCACAGCACCATCAGGCACGCGCTCATCAGCAGGCCCGGGACCACGCCGGCCATGAACAGCGAGGCGATCGACACCGTGCCGCCCGCCGCCAAGGAGTAGAGCACCGAGTTGTGGCTGGGCGGGGTCAACAGCGCCTGCACCGAGCCGCTGATGGTCACCGCCGTGGCGAACTCCCGGGGGTAGCCACGGCGCTCCATTTCCGGGATCAGCACCGAGCCGACCGAGGCGGTGTCGGCCACCGAGGAGCCGGAGATCGCACCGAAAAACGTCGAGGCCATGATGTTCACCAGGGACAAGCCGCCGCGCACAAAACCCACCAGCACCCCGGCGAACGCCACCAGCCGCCGCGACATGCCGCCCTCGGCCATGATCGCGCCGGCCAGCACGAAGAACGGAATCGCCATCAGCGAAAACTTGTTCACCCCGCCAGCGATCTGAATCATCAGGGCCTGGTACGGAATGTCGATCCACCACGCGCCGATCAACGCCGACAGGCCCAGGGCATAGGCCACTGGCATGCCGATCAGGATCAAGCCGACAAAGCTGCCCAACAGAATCAATGCGTCCATATCAGGCAGCCCCTTCGCTTTCTTCAACCAGATCGAAGCGCACGACCCGTCGGTTGCTCTGGTCACCGAGCACGAGTTTTTCCACCACGAAGACCAGGGTCAGCAACCCGCCGATCGGGATCGGCAGGTAGGTGATGCCCACGCGCAGGGTAGGGATGGCGCTCATGAACTGGTTCCAGGTGGACAGGCACAGCTTGCTGCCCCAAATGGTCATGAACAGGCAGATGGTGCCCATCAGCAGTTGCGAGAGGATGCCGACGACCTGGCGTTGGCGCGCAGGCAGGCGGTCAGTGACCATCGCCACCGACATATGCGCCCCGGCGCGGTAGCTGGCGGCGGCGCCGATAAAAGTGAACACCAGCATCAGCAGGATGGCGGTGGGCTCCGGCCAACTGGAGCCGGTGCCGAGGATGTAGCGGGCGAAGATGCCCCAGGGGATGATCAGCGCGACCCCGAGGACCGAGAGGCCGGCGACCCAGATGCAGGTCATGTAGAGGCGGTCGTTGATGCGCAGCACTAGATTCTTCATGGCGTTCACCGTGACCGGGCGCGTCGATGCCGACCGCGCCGGGCCTTATGCGAGAGGCAGGGCGGGTTATTGAACGGCGTCGATGCGCGCGATGATATCGGCGTAAGGCGCGCCGTACTTGGCGCGAACCGCGGCGGTGGCGTCGTAGAAGGGCTGTTTGTCGACGCGGATGAACTCCACGCCGGCCGCCTTGAGCTTTTCCTCGCTGCTGGCGGATTTTTTATCCCACAGCGCACGCTCATCGGCCTGGGCGGCCTTGGCGGCGTTTTTCACCATGAGCTGTTGCGCGGGGGTGAGCTTGTTCCAGGTGATTTTCGACATCACGATCGGCTCGGGCAGGATCAGGTGCTCGGTGAGGGTGTAGTACTTGGCGTTCTGAAAGTGGTTGTGTTCCAGCAGGGTGGGTGGGTTGTTCTCGGCACCGTCGATCACCCCGGTCTGCAAGGCACTGAAGATCTCGCCGGTGTCCATGGCGATACCGTTGGCACCCATGGCGTTGAAGGCATCGATGAACAGCGGGTTGCCCTGCACGCGAATCTTCATGCCCTTGAGGTCTTCGATCTTGCGCACCGGTTTTTTGCTGTAGAGGTTGCGCGTGCCGCCGTCCATCCAGGCCAGGGCGACCAGGCCGAATTCGGAGTCGGTGATCTTGGCGAGGATTTCATCGCCGATCTCGCCGTCGATGACTTTGCGCATATGCGCCTGGTCGCGGAACACGAATGGCAGGTTGAACACGTTCACGTCCGGCACCACCGGGCCGACGATGCCGAGACTGACCCGGGTCATCTGGATCGCGCCGACCTGGGCCTGTTCGACGACTTCTTTTTCCGAACCCAGGACGCCCCCGGGGAAGTACTTGAAGGTCAGTTCGCCGTTGCTTTCTTGGGTGAGGGCCTTGCCCATGTTCTCTTCGGCCACGACGGTGGGGTAGCCGGCGGGGTGGATGTCGGCGAATTTGATTTCCAGCGCGTGGGCGGCGCTGCTGAGGGTGAAGATTGCGGCGGCGAGCAAGGTGCGTTTGAAGTCCATGGGCGGTCACTCCTGTCTTGTTATTGTCGTATTCAAGGCACAGCGATGCAGCTAGAGGGCGAAGCGGGGTTCGGGCAGTCCTGTCGTGCCGGGGTTGAGGGCGAATACGCCGCCGGACAGCGACTGCTCGCTCTGGTCGTCACGGATCGAGGTGACGAACAGGGTGTCCAGGCGACTGCCGCCAAAGGCGCACATGCTGGGTTTTTTCACCGGCACGCGCAGGGAGCGGTCCAGGCGACCGTCGGGGGTGAAGCGGTGGATCAGGCCGGCGTCGTTGGCGCAGATCCAGTAGCCGCCGTCGACATCCACGGCTGCGCCGTCAGGGCGGCCTTGGTGTGGCTGCATGTCGACAAACACGCGGCGGTTGGACGGTGTGCCGGTGTCGGTGTCGTAGTCGAAAGCCCAGATCTGTTGCACCAGCGGGTGCGAGTCCGAGACATACATCGTGCGGCCATCGGGGCTGAAGGCCAGGCCATTGAGGGTGATAAAGCCGTCCAGTTGCGCATGCGGCGCCGCGCCCGACGCGTAACGGTAGAGGATGCCTGCGGGCGCATTTGCGCTCATGTCCCGCACCATGCTGCCGGCCCAGAACCGGCCCTGGCGATCGCAGCGCCCATCGTTCAGGCGCATGTCCGCGCGCGGGTGCGCGACCTCGGCCAGGGGCGTGGTGTCGAGGCTGCCGTCGTTGTGCGCGGTGAGCTGGAAAAAGCCGCTTTCCATCCCGGCGACCCAGTTGCCCGCATCGGTGCGGGCAATGCAGGCGAGCATCTGCGGGGCTTTCCACGCGTCGATATGGCCGGTGGCGGCGCTCCAGCGTTGCAGGCCGCCGTTGGGAATATCCACCCAGTACAGGGCGTTTTCTTCGGGCACCCACACCGGGCATTCGCCCACGGCGTTGCGGGCGTCGACAATCAATTCAGCAGTCATGGCAACTCACTCCCTTGGGTTAGTGTGACGTCAGTCACCGAACGGCCCGGCGGCGCAGAACGCACCGCCCTGGTAGACCTTGGCCGGGTCGTCGGCGGCCAGCGGCGGCTGGCGCTCGACCTGGGCGCGGAATACTTCGGAGCTGTCTTTGGGGGTGAAGCCCAGGTGCGCGGCGTAGCGGTTGTCCCACCAGGTGTCGAGGTTGGCCGACATGCCGTAGACCACGGTGTGGCCGACGTTCGGCGTGTACAGCGCGCGTTCGAGCAGTTGGGTCAGGTCATCGAAGCTCAGCCAGGTGTGCATCATCCGGCGGTTCTGCGGTTCGGGGAACGACGAGCCGATGCGGATGCTCACGGTCTCGATGCCGTAGCGGTCGAAGTAGAAGCTGGCCATGTCTTCGCCGTAGGACTTGGACAGCCCGTAGTAACTGTCCGGGCGACGCGGCGAGTGGGCGTCGAGGTGCTCGCCCTGTTGATAGAAGCCGATCACATGGTTGGAGCTGGCGAAAATCACGCGCTTGACGCCATGGCGGCGGGCGGCTTCGTAGATGTGAAAAATCCCGCAGATATTGGCGCCGAGGACTTCTTCGAACGAGCGCTCCACGGATACGCCACCGAAATGCAGGATGGCGTCGACGCCTTCGACCAGATGGTGTACCGCGTGTTTGTCGGACAGGTCGCAGGGCTGCACTTCTTCATTGGCGCCGGCGGGGGCCATGTCGGCGATATCCGACAGGCGCAGCACCTGGGCATACGGCTGCAGGCGTTCGCGCAGCACTTTGCCGAGGCCGCCGGCGGCACCAGTGAGGAGGAGGCGGTTGAAGGGCGCTGGGGTAGTGGTGGTCATCTGGATTCCAGTTTTTGTTGTAGGTTGTCGTATGACTATGCCGAAGTATTGTTAGAGAGTCCCCGCTTGTCAATGTGGGAGGGGGCTTGCCCCCGATGGCTATGGGTCAGTCACAGAGACATTGCCTGATACACCGTCATCGGGAGCAAGCCCCCTCCCACAATGGATGTGCCCGGGTTTTAGATCTTTAAAGCAACGAAATCGGGTAGCTGACGAAGACCCGGTTCTCATCGAACTCGTTATTGCTGAAGTCCCGGCGCATGGTCGAATTGCGCCAGCGCACGTTGAGGTTCTTCAAGACACCGCTCTGCACCGTGTAGGCCAGTTCCGATTCGCGGCCCCATTCCTTGCCATCGGTGATCGTGCCGGTGTGGACGTTACTGCCGCTGATGTAGCGGTTCATCAGGGTCAGGCCCGGAACGCCGAGCGCCGCGAAGTTGAAGTCGTGGCGCAGTTGCCAGGATTTCTCCTTGGCGTTGTCGTAGCTGGCGTTGTAGCTGTCGTTGGCCAGGGTGCCGCCGCTGGTGCCGTTGACCCGCATCCATGCGCTGTCGCCGCTGAGTTTCTGCAGGCCGACGTAGAAGGTGTTAGCGCCGTATTTGGCCGAGAACAGGGCGAACGCGGTTTTGTTGTCGAGGTCGCCGGCCAGGGCGCTGCCGTCTTCCTTGCCGTTGAAGAAGCCGAGGTTGGCGCCCAGGGTCCAGTCGCCCAGCGGCTGGCTGTGGGTCAGGTTGAGGTACTGCTGTTGGTAGATGTCGGTCAGTTCGGCGTACCACAGGCCGACCTGGGTGCGCTTGTCGTTGAAGGTGTATTCGGCGCCGCCGAAGTTGAAGCGGTCTGAGGTGAAGGCGGCTTTGCCGTTCATGAACATGTCTTCCATGCTCGCATCGTTGCGCGGGCTGTTGCCGCGAAACTGCCCGCCGTAGAGGGTCAGGCCGGCGATTTCATTGGAGGTGACCTGGCCGCCCTGGAAGGTTTGCGGCAGGGAACGGCCATCGTCGGAACGCAAAATCGGCAGCACGGGCATCCATTCGCCGACTTTCAGTTCGGTCTTCGACAGCTTGGTTTTCAGCGCCACGCCCAGGCGCCCGAAGTTGTCAGCGGGGCGACCGTCGTCGTGAACCGGCAGCAACTGGGTGCCAGCGGTACCTTTGCCGCCGTCGAGCTTTTGCGAGTACAGGCCCAGCACATCAATCCCGAAGCCCACGGTGCCCTGGGTGTAGCCGGATTTGGCGTCGAGGATGAAGTTCTGCGTCCACTCTTGGGCCTTGGCCTGGGGGTTGGACGGGTTGGTGAAATTGCGGTTGAAGTAGGCGTTGCGTAAGTTGAGCGTGGCCTTGGCGTCGTCGACAAACCCTTCGGCCTGGGCGATGAGGGGCAGGGTGAAAGCCAGGCTGCCGAGGCTGATAAGGCCGAGATGCGAGGAGGAATTGCGGGCGGATGGACGCACAGTGACGCTCCCTTGGGTTTGTTGTTTTTATTATTTGTCATACGTCGTCGTACAACATAAGGGTGATATTTGCGGGGTTTTTGTGGCTTGTCAATCAGAAGTTATACGATGACTAGGCTTCGCTGAGCAAAAGCGGCCGTGGTTCAGTGTGGGAGTTGGATCGTGTCGACTATGGATTCAGCCGGCCATCGCCATCGGGGGCAAGGTGCCGAGGAGGGAGACGGCGGCAACCGCTAAAATACCTAGTAACCATTCAGCCGTCACACTGGCCTTCAAGGTCTCCAGTCGTTGTTCGCAGCGCTCGATACGCAAGCGGTTCAGCAGCGCCAGGGCCAACATGCCCAGCACCAGCATCGCCTTGATCAGCAGAATCAGGGCGAAACCGTTGAACAGCGGGGTTGGCCACAGTTGCCCGGTCAATACACGCACGTTGATCAAGCCGGTGACCAGCAAGCCGGCGACCAGGCCATAACCCGCGCCGCTGAAACGCCGCAGAATCGGCTCCAGCCCATGGCGCTGCGGTTGGCGCAGGATCAATACCAACAGCAGCAGACCGCCAAGCCAGGCGCCCACGCATGCCAGGTGGACGACCTGATTGAGGATCAGCAACTGGCCGCTGAGCCCGTTGAGCATGGCGCCGTGACCGACTGGGGCCAGGGTCGCCAGCAGCAGGCCGATCAAGGGCAGGCGCAACGCCGACCAGGGTTTGATCAAGGCGATCAACAGCAGCACGTTGAGCAGCAGATGCCAGAGCCACACTTGGCCGAAAAAGGTCTTGCCCAGCACCAATTGCACAGTGGTCGGTTGCAGTGCGGCGTCCCAACTGCCGGCCATGCTGACCGTGATCAGCAGCAACCAGGCCACGCCGGAGCCGAGCCCGAGCCAGGCCAGTGCTCGGCTGATACGCAGCACTTGCCGGTCCAGCGCCGGCTGCGGTGCATTGCCCATCAGCCATGGCCTGAATACACAGGCCCCGAACATCAACAAGACGACGATGAAATGCAGGAAACGGCACAGCACCAGCAGCGTCGCCATAGGTTATTGGCCGACCTTGAAGCTGTATTCGCCGTTGCTCTTGTGGGTGTCGACCGAGACCGCGTTCCACACCACTTTGTAGGTGCCGGCTGCCAGAGGCGCGGCGGGCGTCACCACCAGGGTTTTCTTGTCGGCATCCGGCGTTGCCAGGCCCTTGATTGCGATTTCGGTGCCGTCCTTGCTCAGGGAAACCTTGGAAAAGGTCGCCTCCACGCCTTCGCTGAAGGTCAGGCGCACATCGTTCGGTGCGGCGACGCTGCTGTCTGCCGCAGGCGTCGCGCTCTTGAGGTGAGCATGGGCAAACGCCGCCGAGGCGCCCAGCAGCGAGGCCAGCAGAGCGACGGTGGTCAGGGTTTTCTTGATCAACATTGAGCAATACCAATCAAAGGATAGGACGGGCAGTGTACGAAGTTTCGGCTCCTCCTGTCGCCCCGATCTAGAGCGGGTGGTAGTCTTTCCGTTATGTCTTTGTCAGGGAGCCCTTATGGGCAAGCACAAGATCGGAATTCGTCGGGTCAACGTCGAAAAAATCCTGCTAGCGGCGGAAAAAATCTTCGCCGAGAAGGGCTATGGCAGCACCGCCATGGCCGATATTGCCGCCGAAGTGCAATTGCCGCGTTCCAATCTGCATTACTACTTCACCACCAAGAGCGAGCTGTACAGCGCGGTGCTGTTCGATCTGTTGGAAGTGTGGAAGCAGGATGCCCTGAGCTTCGAAACCTTCGATGACCCGCGAGTGGTGCTCAGCAGCTACATCCGCGCCAAGATGCAACGCTCGCGCACGCGGCCGTATGGGTCGAAAGTCTGGGCCAACGAAATCATCCACGGCGCGCCGACGCTCGGTGAGGCGCTGGATGAAAGCCTGTACGACTGGGCCAAGATGAAGGAAGCGAAAATTCGCCAATGGGTGGAAGACAAACGCATCCTGCCGGTCGAGCCGGCGAGCTTGCTGTATATGATCTGGGCCTCGACCCAGCACTACGCTGACTTTGATCATCAGGTGAAGATTCTGAACGATCACCAGCCGTTGTCGGATATGCAGTTCGAGAGGGCGATTCAGACGGTGACCAGTGTGATTTTGCGCGGGATTGGGTTGGAGCCTTGAGGCTTGTGGTGAGGCTGAGGGCCTCATCGGGGGCAAGCCCCCTCCCACAATGAACTGCATTTTGTCTGAAAGAATGCGGTCAACTGTGGGAGGGGGCTTGCCCCCGATAGCGCTCTACAGGACTACACTGCTTCCCGATAGGGATTACGCGGGTCCTGGGTCCAGTTCAAGAACGGCTTGCCGGTGTCCACCGGTACCATCTCGATGCAATCGGCCACCGGGCAGGTGATCTGGCACAGGTTGCAGCCCACGCATTCGTCATCGATCACTTCGTACTTATGCGTGCCGTCCGCCTGTTTCAAACTGGCGATGGCCTGGTGCGACGTATCTTCGCAGGCAATGTGGCAACGCCCGCAGCCGATGCAGGCGGCCTGATCGATCTTGGCGATCACCTGGTAGTTGATATCCAGGTACTTCCAGTCCGTAGTATTGCCCACGGCGCGCCCGGAAAAATCCTGCAGGCTGGTGTAACCCTGACTGTCCATCCAGCGCGACAGGCCGTCCTTCATTTCTTCGACGATGCGAAAGCCATGCAGCATCGCCGCCGTACACACCTGCACGGCACCGCAGCCGAGGGCGACGAATTCCGCCGCATCGCGCCAGTTGCCGATGCCGCCAATGCCGCAGATCGGCAGGCCGTGGGTCTGCGGGTCGCGGGCGATTTCGGCGACCATGTTCAGCGCGATCGGCTTGACCGCCGAACCGCAGTAACCGCCGTGGGTGCTATGGGTGCCGACCGTCGGCAGGGCGACCATGCGCTCCAGGTCCACGCTGGTGATGGAGTTGATGGTGTTGATCAGCGACACCGCATCCGCACCGCCGCGATACGCCGCACGCGCCGCCACCCGGATGTCGGTGATATTCGGCGTGAGCTTGACGATCACCGGCAGCGAACAGTACGTCTTGCACCAGCGCGTCACTTGCTCCACATACTCTGGCACCTGGCCGACCGCCGCGCCCATGCCGCGCTCGGGCATGCCATGGGGGCAGCCGAAGTTCAGCTCGATGCCGTCGCAGCCGGTGGCTTCCACCAGCGGCAGGATGTTTTTCCAGGACTCTTCGACGCACGGCACCATCAACGACACGATCAGCGCGCGGTCCGGCCAGTCCTTTTTGACCTGGGTGATTTCGCGCAGGTTGATCTCCAAAGAGCGGTCGGTGATCAGCTCGATGTTGTTGATGCCCAGCACTTCGCGGTTGGCGCCGTAATGCGCCGAGTAACGCGACGACACGTTGACCGCCGCCGGGTCTTCCCCGAGGGTTTTCCAGACCACGCCGCCCCAGCCCGCTTCAAAGGCGCGGACCACGTTGTAGGCTTTGTCGGTGGGCGGCGCGGAGGCCAGCCAGAACGGGTTGGGGGCTTTGATACCGGCGAAGACAATCGAGAGATCGGCCATTACGCAGCCTCCACGTTGAGCATGAGTTGGGCATGCATGGCTTCTGCCGCCAGCTTGCCGTGTTGCACCGCCTGCACGGTGAGGTCCTGGCCGAGGCTGACGCAGTCGCCGCCGGCATACACGCCGGGGATGCTGGTGCGCAGGTGTTCGTCGACGAAGATGCGTTCGCCGACTCGCTGCAGTTGCTGGGCCAGCGGGTCGTGCAGTGCGGCGTTGTCGAAACTTTGGCCGATGGCTTTGAAGATCGCATCGGCGGCCAGTTCGAAGGTTTCGCCGGTGGGTTGCAGGCGCCCGTTGTCCAGGTGCGTGCGGGCGAAACGCATGCCGCGCACATGGCCTTGCTCGTCCAGCAGCACTTCCTCCGGCTGGGCCCAGGTCAGCAGGCGAACCTGATTGGCCTTGGCGATGTCCTGCTCATGGCTGGTGGCGCCCATGTCCGCCAGGCCCCGGCGATACACCAGGTTGACGTCGCGGGCGCCGAGGCGGGCCATTTGCACGGCCATGTCGATGGCGGTGTTGCCGGCACCGAGCACGATGCAGCGGTCGGCCAGGGGCAATTGGGTGAGGTCGTCGGCCTGGCGTAGTTCGCGGATGTAGTCGGTGGCGGCGAGCAGGCCGGGGGCGTCCTCATGGGGCAGGCCGAGTTGCTTGCTGGCGGCCAGGCCGAGGCCGAGGAACACCGCATCGAAGTGCTGGTGCAGTTCGCTCAACGACAGGTTGTCGCCCAGGCGCTGGCCGTGACGGATCTCGATGCCGCCGATCTGCAGCAGGAACTCCAGCTCCTTCTGCGCGAAGTCATCCACCAGTTTGTACTTGGCGATCCCGTATTCATTCAGGCCGCCGGCTTTTTCCCGGGCTTCGAAGATCACCACATCGTGGCCGTGCAACGCGGCGCGATGGGCGCAGGCCAGGCCGGCCGGTCCGGCGCCGACCACGGCGATGCGCTTGCCGGTGGTGGCGGCGCGCTGGAACGGGTGTTCGCTGAAGTGCGCGTTGTCGATGGCGTAGCGTTGCAACAGGCCGATCAGCACCGGCGCGCATTCTTCGCCGTGGTTACGCACGCAGGCTTGCTGGCACAGGATCTCGGTGGGGCAGACCCGGGCGCAGCTGCCGCCGAGGATATTGGCCGAGAGAATCTTCTGCGCGGCGCCTTGCACGTTGTCGGTGTGGAGGTTGCGGATGAACGACGGGATGTCGATTTCGCTGGGGCACGCATTCACGCACGGCGCGTCGTAGCAATACAGGCAGCGCGAGGCTTCCAGTTGCGCCTGGCGGGCGTTGAGGGGCGGCGCCAGGTCGGTGAAATGACTGGCGAGGGTCGCCCCGTCTTCATGGGGATGGGGGAGGTGGGTCAGGGTCTGGATCACGGTGTGGGCCTCACGGTTTTTTTTCGGATTGCCTCTGGCGGGCATTTTTGTTGCCTGGGTTGGCCTCATCGGGGGCAAGCCCCCTCCCACAGTGATCGCATTGTGTCTGAAAGCATGCGGTCAATTGTGGGAGGGGGCTTGCCCCCGATAGCGGTCTCAGCGGTTCACAGCAACCGGCCTGGAACGCTCAGCCTGCTTGCTCAACTGCTCGAACACCGAGGGATACGCCGGCCGTTCCACATACCGCCCGGCACCGCGTTCGGCGCGCAGGTCGCCGTCGGTCCAGACCAGCTTGCCCTGGCTGATGGTGTGGCTCGGCACGCCGCGCACGGTCTTGCCTTCGAAGATGTTGAAGTCGACGTTCTGGTGGTGGGTCTTGGCGGAAATCGTGCGCGTGCCCTCGGGGTCCCACAGCACCAGGTCGGCATCGGCACCGACGCGGATTGCGCCTTTGCGCGGGTAGAGGTTGAAGATCTTCGCGGTGTTGGTGGAGGTCAGCGCGACGAACGCCTGCATCGACAAGCGCCCGGTGTTGACCCCTTCATCCCACAACAGCGCCATGCGGTCTTCGATACCGGCGGTGCCGTTGGGGATCTTGCTGAAATCGTCACGCCCGGCGGCTTTTTGCTCGGCGCAGAAGCAGCAGTGGTCGGTGGCGGTGGTGTGCAGGTTGCCGGATTGCAGGCCATGCCACAGCGCCTCTTGATGCCCGCGCGGGCGGAACGGCGGGCTCATCACGTAGCCGGCGGCGGTCTGCCAGTCGGGGTGGCGGTAGACGCTGTCGTCCAGCAGCAAATGCCCGGCGAGCACTTCGCCGTACACCGCCTGGCCCTTGCCGCGCGCATAGGTGATTTCATCCAGCGCCTCTTTGGTCGAGACGTGTACCAGGTACAACGGCGTGCCGATGGTCTCGGCGATACGGATCGCGCGGCTGGCCGCTTCGCCCTCGACCTGGGACGGACGCGACAGCGGGTGCGCTTCCGGCCCGGTGATGCCCTGGGCCATCAGCTTGCGTTGCAGGTGATATACCAACTCGCCGTTTTCCGCATGCACGGTGGGTACCGCGCCCAGCTCCAGGCAGCGTTCGAAGCTGGCCACCAGGGTATCGTCGGCCGCCATGATCGCGTTCTTGTAGGCCATGAAATGCTTGAAGCTGTTGACGCCGTGATGGCTGACCAGCTCGGCCATTTCCTCGCGCACCTGCTCGCTCCACCAGGTGATCGCCACGTGAAAGCCATAGTCGGCCGCCGACTTCTGCGCCCAGCCGCGCCATTGGTGAAAGGCTTCGAGCAAGGATTGCTGTGGGTTGGGAATCACAAAGTCGATGATCGAGGTGGTGCCCCCCGCCAGACCCGCCGCCGTGCCGCTGAAAAAATCCTCACTGGCCACGGTGCCCATGAAGGGCAGTTGCATATGGGTGTGCGGGTCGATGCCGCCGGGCATCAAGTATTGGCCGCTGCCATCGAGTACTTCGGTGCCAGCGGGAATATCCAGGCCCGTGCCAATCGCGCGAATCAGACCGTCTGCGCATAAAACATCGGCGCGGTAACTTTCGTCGTGGGTAATGATGGTGGCGCCACGGATCAACAGCGACATGTCGAGTTCCTCACAGGCTTGACCGGCTGGTGCCAGTTCTAAGTGTTGTAGTTGTTTTCAGCACAGGCTTGGTAAAAACCTGTCATCGGTGACAGGAATAGAAACTAGCCGGTGTTTTTAGAATGAGCAAGAAGATTTTTCCTACGCTTAGTTGTGTTTTAACTGATTGAAATGTAAGGATTAAAAATTAAAATCACCAAAATGTGGCGACTGATCACCATTTTGACGCACTTGACAGGTTCCAAATATGAACAACATTTCTTATTGCAAATCAGGCGCTTGAGACATGCCGCTTGACGGCGGCGGTAAATAAAAATAATTGTGTTGCACCAGATTGAGTCCTGAACCTTCGGACAACTTGCACGTTATCTAGCCTGCGTCACGCGGCAAGTACCGAAGGACTCATCGGCGTTTGAAATAAAGCTGATAAACATCAGCGAGTTATATATGCGGTGCAGGGTCAGGGCGGGTTGTCGGCACGTTTATTGAGTGCAGTGGCGGCTGGCCGGACCCTTGATGTCATGTTGTTTACGAGGTACTCCGGCCACCTGCACCGACCTTGCAGGTGAGCAACAATAATTCGAAAAAACCGTGGAGCGGCCATGCAACAGAACAGATCGCAAGTTATTGAACGCAACGGCCTGTACGAACTCGACGCCGGCCCCGACGTCCTCGACAGCCCTCGCTACAACCACGACATGGCACCGACCAAGGTGCATGAACGCACGTGGAACAAGTGGCACATCACCGCGCTGTGGGTCGGCATGTCGATCTGCGTGCCCACCTACACGCTGGGCGGGGTGCTTACCGCGTACTTCGGTTTGTCGGTGGGCGAGGCGCTGATGGCGATCCTCCTGGCCAATATCGTGGTGCTGATCCCGCTGACCCTCAACGCCTTCCCCGGTACCAAGTACGGCATTCCGTTCCCGGTGTTGCTGCGTTCGTCGTTCGGCATCCTCGGTTCCAACGTGCCGTGCCTGATCCGAGCGCTGGTGGCGTGCGGCTGGTTCGGCATCCAGACCATGTTCGGCGGGCTGGCGATTCACCTGTTCCTGGGCTCGATTTTCGAGGGGTGGAAGGCCTTGGGCGGCACCGGTGAGGTGATCGGCTTCATGATCTTCTGGACCCTCAACCTGTGGGTGGTGCTGCGCGGCGCCGAGTCGATCAAGCGCCTGGAAACCCTGTCGGCACCGCTGCTGGTGGCGGTGGGCATTGGCCTGCTGGTGTGGGCGATGCCGAACGTGTCCCTCAGCGAGTTGATGGCGATCCCGCCCAAACGCCCCGAAGGTGCAAGCCTGACCGGTTACTTCATGGCCGGCCTGACCGCGATGGTGGGGTTCTGGGCCACTTTGTCGCTGAACATTCCCGACTTCAGCCGCTACGCCAAGAGCCAGAAGGACCAGATCCTCGGGCAGATTTTCGGCCTGCCGCTGACCATGTTCCTGTTCGCCGCCCTCGGTGTGATCATGACCGCCGCGTCGGTGAAACTGGTGGGCGTCAGCGTGTCCGACCCGGTGACGCTGATCGGGCATATCCAGAGCCCGGTGTGGGTCGCCGTGGCCATGGCATTGATCATCGTCGCCACCTTGTCCACCAACACGGCGGCGAACATCGTGTCGCCCACCAACGACTTCCAGAACATCGCGCCCAAGCTGATCAACCGCACTTCGGCAGTGATTCTCACCGGCCTGGTGGGGTTGGTGTTGATGGGCCACGAGCTGCTGAAGAAGCTCGGGCTGATCGTTTCCGATGTGAGCCTGGAGACGGTGTATTCCAACTGGTTGCTCGGCTATTCCAGCCTGCTGGGGCCGATCGCCGGGATCATGGTGGTGGACTACTTCATCACGCGCAAACAGCGCCTGGACCTCGCCGGTTTGTACCGTGACGACGTGTACCCAGCGTGGAACTGGAGCGGGTTTGTCGCGTTTGGCGTGCCGGTGGTGCTGACCTTGCTGTCATTGGGCAGCGACGTGTTCAGCTGGTTCTACAGCTATGGCTGGTTTACCGGTTCGGCGTTGGGCGGCGTGTTGTATTACGGCCTGAATGCCAGGCGTGGCCTGACGCCGATGCCGGCCAAATCCCTGCTGTAACGCGATGGCATGCAGTCAAACAGGTGGTCATTCCACCACTGCATGGGTGACTGACCCACTGCAATCGGGAGCAAGCCCCCTCCCACCTTTGAACTGCATTCCATTCATAACATGTAGCCTGAGGAGATCCCCATGAACGCTGCCCTGGACGTTCTGCAATCGACCCATCAGCACATCAACCGCGACCGTTTGTGGCAGTCGTTGATGGAGCTGGCCAAGCTCGGCGCCACCGCCAAGGGCGGCGTGTGCCGCCTGGCCCTCACTGACCTCGACCGCCAGGCCCGCGACCTGTTCGTGCAATGGTGCGAAGAGGCCGGGTGCAGCGTGACCGTCGACGGTATCGGCAACATCTTCGCCCGTCGCCCCGGGCGTAACCCCGACCTGCCGCCAGTGATGACCGGCAGCCATATCGACACCCAGCCCACCGGTGGCAAGTTCGATGGCTGCTTCGGCGTGCTGGCCGGTGTGGAAGTGTTGCGCACCCTCAACGACCTCAAGGTGCAAACCGAGGCGCCGCTGGAAGTGGTGGTGTGGACCAACGAAGAGGGCTCACGCTTCCCGCCGTGCATGATGGGCTCGGGGGTGTTTGCCGAGAAATTCAGCCTGGCCGACACCCTCGCCAAGGTCGATGCGCAGGGTATCAGCGTCGGCGCGGCACTGAATGCGATCGGCTATGCGGGGACGCGGTCGGAGAGTGGGCACAAAGTCGGCGCCTATTTCGAGGCACATATCGAACAGGGGCCGATTCTTGAGGATGAAAAGAAAACCATCGGCGTGGTGCTCGGTGCCCTCGGGCAAAAGTGGTTCGACTTGACCCTGCGCGGCGTTGAAGCCCACGCGGGGCCGACGCCGATGCACCTGCGCAAGGACGCCCTGGTCGGCGCGGCCGCCGTGGTCGCAGCGGTGAATGCGGCGGCATTGGGGCATCAGCCGCATGCGTGTGGCACTGTCGGTTGTTTGCAGGCTTATCCGGGCTCACGCAACGTCATCCCGGGTGAGGTGCGTATGACCCTGGACTTCCGCCACCTGGAACCGGCGCGCTTGGATTCGATGATCGCCCAGGTACGCCAGGTGATCGACGAGACCTGCGCCAAGCATGGGTTGAGTTTTGAAATGACACCCACCGCCGACTTCCCGCCGCTGTATTTCGACAAGGGTTGCGTCGACGCAGTGCGCGATGCGGCGAATGGGTTGGGGTTGTCGAACATGGACATCGTCAGCGGGGCAGGGCACGACGCGATCTTCGTCGCCGAACTCGGCCCGGCGGGGATGATCTTCGTGCCATGCGAAGGCGGCATCAGCCACAACGAAATCGAAAACGCCGCGCCGGATGACCTGGCGGCGGGGTGTGCGGTGTTGTTGCGGGCCATGGTGGCCGCCTCGGCCGCCATTGCCAGCGGCAAACGCGCGGCCTGAAATGCGGTAAAACCTGTGGGAGGGGGCTTGCTCCGGTCAGTTACAGATGAGCTGGCTGAACCACTGCTATCGGGAGCAAGCTCCCTCCCACATGGGTTTTGCGGTGTTCATACATTGTGTGTCTGGCGCAGGATCAGTGTGGGAGGGAGCTTGCTCCCGATAGCAGTGGTTCAACCGACACATATGTGATTGACCCACCGCCATCGGGAGCAAGCCCCCCTTCCACAGTTGAACTGTGTCTATACCCAAATGGCATCCCACAACGGGTAGTCGCCAATCCGGCTAACCAATCCCGCCCGCAATGGATTGGCCACCACATACCTGGCCATTTTCACCAGGTCGTCTTCCTTGCGCAGCGCCCGGTCATGGAAACTTTCCTGCCAAAGCCGCCCCTTGCGTCCGCTCGCACCGTTGACGCTCCGTGTGCTTTTGGACTTCACCTGGCGCATCAGGTCAGCCAGCGAGCCTTTTTTCAGTTCGAGCAGCCAATGGAAATGGTCCGGCATGATCACCCATGCCAGGGAGTTCGCCAGCCCCTGATACTGGGCTGACCGAAACTGCCAGACCACCAAGCGACCGAGATGGAAATTCTTGAATATCGGGATGCGTTCGTGGGTGTTGGTGGTGATGAGGTAGATACGGTTGGGTTCGCTGAATCGGCCGATACGCAGGCGGTGTGAAGCGGGTAGGTCGGGCATTCCTTGGCCTCTCTCTGGGTGTGTTTTGAGAGGCTAGATGGGTGAACCGCAGGTTGAAGGGCAGGCTTTTGGCAGGATGTGTCTGTGCGAACGCTATCGGGGGCAAGCCCCCTCCCACATGGGTTCTGCGGTGTTCATACATTGTGTGTCTGGCGCCGGACCAGTGTGGGGTTGGCTTGAATCCTCCCACATGGGATCTGCGGTGTTCATACATTGTGTGTCTGGCGCCGGACCAGTGTGGGATGGGCTTGAATCCTCCCACATGGGATCTGCGGTGTTCATACATTGCGTGTCTGGCGCAGGATCAGTGTGGGGTTGGCTTGAATCCTCCCACATGGGATCTGCGGTGTTCATGCATTGTGTGTCTAGCGCCGGACCAGTGTGGGATGGGCTTGAATCCTCCCACATGGGCTCTGCGGTGTTCATGCATTGTGTGTCTAGCGCCGGACCAGTGTGGGAGGGGGCTTGCCCCCGATGAGGCCGGAACTGACGCCGCCGCTATCACAGCAATACCGCGTACCGACACGCCAATGACAGTGATTACACAGCAGTGACCGTGTTTCTCAACAGTCGGCCGGAAGACTGAATGTGCGCTGGATCAGTCGATGATGTTTGGCTGATCCAGCCTCATCAAAGGCAAACCAGCTCCCACCTTTGAGCTGGTTTGCACAAAAAAAGCGTCAGGCGCCAGGTTGCCAGCCGCCGCCCAGCGCGGTGACCAGTCCCACACTCGCCTGCAACTGCCGTGTCTGCACCGCCTGCAAGGTCCGCTGTGCCTGTAACGCCGCTGTCTGCGCGGTCACTACATCCAGATAGCTCACCGCGCCGGCCTGGTAGCTGTTCATCGCCAACGCTTGCGTATGCTGCGCCGCATCTGCCGCGGCTTGTTCATCCTGCGCCTCCTGCTGCAAATCCCTTAGCTGTGCCAGGTTGTCTTCGACCTCGCGCACGGCTTTCAGTACCTGGCTGCGGTACTGTGCCGAGGCTTGTTCGAACTCGGCCTTGGCCTGGCGTTCGTTGGCGCTCAAGCGACCGCCATCGAAGATCGGCAAGTTCATCAGCGGCCCCAGCGCCCAATACCGATTGCCCGCCGACAGTAAATTCCCCACGCCTTGGGTCTGCCCGCCAATCAACCCGGTCAGACTGAAGTCCGGGTACCACGCGGCCTTGGCCACGCCGATATTTGCGTTGGCCGCAAACACTCGGCGCTCTGCCGCCGCAATGTCCGGGCGACGTTGCAGCAGGTGGCTCGGCAGTTGCGACGGAATCCCCGGCAGGGCGATCAGTTGTTGGCTCGCCGGCAGTGTGAAGTCGCTGGCCGCCACGCCAACCAGTTCACCGATGGCATGCTCGGTGAGGTTGCGTTGCCCGCGCACTTCATCCAGTTGCGCCTTGGCTTGGGCGAGCTGGTTTTGCGCGCGGGTCAGGTCCAGTTCCGAAGCAATCTGGCCCTCGTAGCGGCTGCGGGTCAGTTGCAGGGCCTGGCTGAAATCCTCCAGCGAGCTGTTGAGAATCCGACTTTGCGCATCCAACCCATTGAGCTGCACGTACAAGGTCGCCAACTGATGCTGCAAGCTCAAACGCGCCACCGCCAGATCGTCGCCCGACGCTTGCGCCTGCGCATCCCCCGCCGCCACCTGGTTGCGGATTTTGCCCCACAGGTCCAAGTCGTAGCTCAACGAAAACCCCGCCGTGTTGCTGTTGTAAACCGACGGCTGCGTGGTGCCGCGCAGCGGACGCAAGTCGGATTGGCGCTGACGCAGCGGTTGTGCGCTGGCGGTGATTTGCGGGAACAGCCCGGCATGCAATTGGCTGGCATACGCCTGGGATGCATCGAAGTGCGCCAGCGCTGCCGCCAGGTCCGGGTTGGCCTTGAGCAATTGCTGTTGCAACTGATCCAGGCGCGGTTCGCGGTAGAGCGTCCACCACTGCGGCGCCAGTTGGTCGGACGGCTGCGCGCTGTGCCAGGGGCCATCGCTGGTCTGTTCGCGATAGTTGGCCGGCAGGTCGATCGCCGGCACGTTGTAGGTCGGCGCCAGCGAGCAACCTTGCAACGCCAGCAGCATCACCGCAGCAAGTGGTTTAAGCCTTGGGCGCATGGGCACCTCCGGAGGCGTCGGCCAGTTGCACGGGGTCGCCTTCGCGCAGGGCGTCGGGCGGGTTGTCGACCACGCGGTCGGCGGGTTTCAGGCCCTGGTCGATCACCAGGCGTTCGCCCAGGTCCAGGCCGATATGGATGGCCTGCAGGTGTATGTGGTTTTGCGCATCCAGCACCGCGACCTGAGTGCCTTGGGCACGGAAGATCAGCGCGCTGGCCGGGATGCTCACGCCATGGGTGTCTGCCGGAATCGGCAGGGTCGCTTCGGCGTAATCGCCCGGCAGCAACTCGCCGTTGGGGTTGTCGGCGACAAACTGCGCGAGCAGGGTGCCGGAGCGGCGGTCGATGGCGGTGGAGTCGCCGATCAGGTGTGCCTTGAAGTGTTCGCCGGGGTGCTCGGGAACACTCAGCTCGGCTTCAAGCCCGGGGTGGATGACGGCCGCGTAGTTCTGCGGCACCGGTACGTAGAGGCGCAACTGGTGGGTGTCGGCGATGTTGAACAGCTCCGGGTCGCTGTCGGTATCGGCCTTGATCAACTGGCCGATGTCGGTGTTGCGCGCGGTGATGGTGCCAGCGAACGGCGCGCGGATGGTCTTGTAGCTTTCCAGCGCCGATAAGCGTGCGTAATCGGCAGCGGCGGCTTCGGCGTTGGCTTTGGCCGCTGCGGCGTTGGAGGTTTTTTCATCGGCCTCCTGGCGCGACACCGAATGGCTGGCCAGCAGGTTTTGCCAACGTGTCGCGGTGGTGGCGGCCAGCCGCGCATTGGCCTGTTGCTGCACCAGGCGCGCATGGGTCTGCGCCAGTTGTTGATCGAGATCGGGGCTGTCGATTTCGGCGAGGATTTGCCCGGCTTTGACCTGGCTGCCGATGTCGACTTTCCAGTCCTTCAAGTAGCCGCTGACCCGCGCATGGATCGGCGCCTTGCTCCAGGCTTCAAGGTGAGCGGGCAGGCGCAGGGTGTCACCGGCCACGTTCTGCAGCGGCTGGAACACCATCACCTGCGGCACGGCGGCGGTTTCGGTCCAGGCGGTGACGGCGCGTTCGTGCATTGTGCGGGCGTACAGGCCGTTGGCGACCAGCAGGGCGGCCAGGGTCAGGCCGCCGACACCCATGAGCATCAGACGCTTGCGCGAGGGTTTGTGATCAGACGACATGGGGCGTTTCTCCAACAGTTGCGCGAGTAGGCTGACGACCGTGGACCAGGCTGAAGACCACGGGAACAAATAACAGGGTGGCGGTGGTGGCGAGGATCAGACCACCGATCACGGCGCGGCCGAGCGGCGCGTTCTGCTCCTCGGACAAGGCCAGCGGCAGCATGCCGATGATCATCGCCAGGGCGGTCATGCACACCGGACGAAAGCGCGTGTAGCCGGCTTCCAGTGCGGCCTTGACCGCATCGCCATGTTCGGCCAGGCGTTCCCGGCAGAAGCTCACCACCAGGATCGAGTTGGCGGTGGCCACGCCCATGCACAGGATGGCCCCGGTCAACGCCGGCACCGACAACGACGTGCCGCTGAGGAACAGCATCCACACGATCCCCGCCAATGCCGCCGGCAACGCGGTGATGATCACGAACGGGTCGACCCACGACTGGAAGTTGACCACGATCAGCAGGTAGATCAGCACCACCGCGCCGAGCAGGCCGACGCTCAAACCGCTGAAGGCTTCATGCAGCGCATCGATCTGCCCGTGCAGGCTGATCGTCGCGCCTTTGGGGCGCATGGACGCGGTGTCGTCCAGCACTTTTTGCACGTCGCGGGCCACGCCACCGAGGTCGCGGCCTTGCACGTTGGCGTAGAGGTCCAGGGTCGGCTCGATGTTGTAGTGGGTCACCACCGCCGGGCTTTGCACGCGGGAGATGCTGGCCACGCCGCCGAGGATTTGCGATTGGCCATCGGCACCGGTCACCGGCAGCGCTTCCAGCGCCGGCAGGCTGTCGAGGCGGTATTGCGGGGTGGCGGCGACGATGGAATAGGACACGCCGTTGGCCGGGTTGAGCCAGAACGTCGGTGCGGTTTGCGAGCTGCCGGCCAGCGACGCGACCATGCTGTTGGTCACATCGCGCTCGGTGATGCCCAGGCCGTTGGCGCGCAGGCGGTCGACATTCACTTGCAGCGACGGGTAGCCGGTGGACTGCTGGATGCGCAGGTCGGCGATGCCCGGTACGTGTTGCAGACGGCGTTCCAGTTCCACGGCGTAGGCGCGGTTTTCGGCATCGCTGCGCCCGGAGATTTTCACGTCCAGCGGCGCCGGCGCGCCGAAGTTGAGGATCTGGCTGCTGATGTCCGCCGGCAGGAACGCAAAGTGGCTGCCAGGGAAACTTTGCGGCAACGCCTCACGCAGTTTTTTCACGTAGTCGGCGGTGGGCGCGTGGTGTTGTTTCAGGCTGACCTGGATATCGCCGTCCTGCGGGCCGATGGTGCCGCTGCTGCTGTAGGCCATGTCGATACCGCTCAGCGGAATGCCGATATTGTCGACGATGGTGTCGAGTTCGTCGGCCGGGATCACTTCGCGTATCCGCGCCTCGATCCGGTCGAACGCCGCAGCGCTTTCCTCGATCCGCGTACCCAGCGGCAAACGCACATGCAGCGCCAGCGCCCCGGCGTCGGTGGCCGGGAAGAAATCCTGGCCCAGGCTGGGCAGCAGCAAAAACGAGGCGAGCACACAGGCTAAAAAGCCGACGATGAAGCGCTTGCGATTGCCCAGGGCCAACGTCAGCAGGCCATGGTAGGTGTCGCGGATGTTCGAGAAGTGCCGCTCGAAACCCTGCTGGAAATTCAGCACCGACTGCAGCACGGCATTGCGTGGTTTGGTGTGCTGCTCGCCTTCGTGGTGGTTGATGAACGCATCTTCTGGGTGGTGGCCGGTGCCCGGTTCCGGCGCGTGCGGCTTGAGCAGGTACATCGCCAATGTCGGCACCAGGGTGCGCGAGAGGATGAACGAGCTGGCCATGGCGAAGATCACCGCCAGGGCCATCGGCCGGAACAGGTACCCGGCGATGCCTTGCAGCAAGAACATCGGCACGAACACGATGCAGATGCACAGCAGCGAGACGAACGCCGGGCCGACGATCTGCGCGGCGCCGTCGAGGATCGCAGCCTTCACCGCCTTGCCCTGTTCCAGGTGCCAGTTGATGTTTTCGATGGTCACCGTGGCGTCGTCCACCAGAATCCCTACGGCCAACGCCAGCCCGCCGAGGGTCATCACGTTGAGGGTTTGCCCGCTGACCGCCAGCAGCGCGATGGCCGACAGCACCGCCAGGGGGATCGAGGCGGCGATGATCAGCGTCGAGCGCCAGCTGCCGAGGAACAGCAGGATCATCGCGCTGGTCAGCAGCGCGGCGATGATGCCTTCCTGGGCCACGCTGCCCACCGATTGTTTGACGAACACCGACGCATCGCCGAGCAATGAGGTCTTCAGCGACGGCGGCAGGGTTTCGTTGATGCGCGGCAGCATCTGGCGGATGCCGTCGATGATCGACAGGGTGGAGATGCTGCCGTTTTTCAGCGCTGGCATCAGCACCGCGCGATGGCCGTCGACACGCACGATGTTGGTCTGCGGCGGCGAACCGTCACGCACGTGGGCCACCTGGCCGATGGTGATCAGCGCGCCGTCGACGGTCTTGATCGGCAGGTCGTTGAGTTCATCGATGGCCTTGGGGCTGTTGTTGAGCAGGATCGTGTATTCGTTGGGGCCGAGCTTGGCGGTGCCCACCGGGATGATCTGGTTCTGCAACGCCAGGGCATTGCCCACGTCCTGCGCCGACAAGCCTTTGGCGGCCAGCGCCTGCGGGTCGAGGTCGAGGGTGATCTGCCGCTGCTTGCCACCCATGGGCGTGGGCATGGCCAGGCCGGGCAGGGCGCTGAGGGGCAGGCGGATATTGTTCTGCACCAGGTCGCGGATCTTGGCTTCCGACAGTGTCGGGCTGGAGAACGCCATTTGCAGGATCGGCACCGTCGATGCGCTGTAATTGAGGATCAGCGGCGGCGTGATGCCGGGGGGCATTTGCTTGAGCACGGTTTGTGACACCGCTGTCACCTGGGCGTTGGCGGTGCGGATGTCGACGCCGGGCTGGAAGAAGATCTTGACGATGCCCATGCCCGGCAGGGATTGCGATTCGATGTGTTCGATGTCGTTGACGGTGGTACTCAGGGAGCGTTCGTAGGTGTAGATCACCCGCCCGGCCATGGCGTCCGGCGACAGGCCGTTGTACTGCCAGACCACTGCAACGACGGGGATGCCGATATCGGGGAATACATCGGTGGGGGTTCGCAGGGCCGCCATCGGCCCGATGATGCAGATGAATATGGCCAACACGATAAACGTGTACGGCTTTTGCAGTGCGGTCTTTACCAGCCCGAGCATGCGTGAACCTCCGAGGGAGCAGGATTGCAAACCCCGGCAGTCTTGCCCGACCCACCTAACACGCACCTTTCAGCCAGGTGAAGGAAGATTTAGGTATGGGCTGAAGATCGTTTCATGTGTATTCATTTGTTCTACAAAGGGCGGCTCTCCAAGCTTGTGACCCATCGGATGCGATGCGTCTTTTAACTGAAATTCTTTGGAGTTCTGCCATGTCACTCAAACCTTTATTGCTGATTCCCGCCTTGAGCGCTGTGTTGTTACTGTCGGCCTGCGCCGGCCCGATGCCCAAAGCCGACCCCAGCGAAGCCTGGATCGGATTGAAAGAAGAAGCGCCGAATGACCTGATGGCCGAGCGCGTCGACGGCAAACGCGTGGATGACGGGCGCTTTTTCGAAGTGCCGCCGGGAGCCCATCGTTTGGATGTGACGTTGTTCGAGGAAGAGCCGGGCGACGAAAACCAGCAGGACTGCCAGGGCCGCGTGGAGTACAAAGACTTCAAGGCGGGTGAGCACTACACCCTGATCGAATCCAGCCTGGGCACCACCGTGCGCGCATCGCTCCTGGATGGTCACGGTAAGGAAGTCGCGGCAACGCAGGACTTCAATTGCATGCCTGGCTAGGCGTGATGCACCGCCGTCTTGTGCGGCTTGGCGGATGCAGCCGGTTTGACGTGGGGGTGATGGTGCCGACGGGTAATGCGCAACACCCCCCACAACATGGCGGCAGCCACCGCGAGCCAACCGCAGATCAACAGGACAATCGTCGTTGCAAGGCTCATTCTGGCCTCCTTTCGCCCAGCAGGGCGCACACACAGTCTTCTCAATGGACAGTCTAGTCAGATGACGGTTGCCTGCTATTGACCAATGGTCGTGTCGATCCAACTTCTTTGCTCTATCCCGGGCGTTTTACTGCGGTTCAAGGCTATACCCGAGCGGAAGAGCGTCCTATGATCAGGGCCCTTACCGGCAGTTGATCAAGAGGGTAGAAAATTGCGGTTACGGTCCAACGTTACAACCTCCTTGCTGCTGGCCTGCACCCTGGGGCTCGCGGCCTGTTCCGGGCAGCCGTCGAAACTGCCGGGCCTGCCGGAGCGTGTCGAGCTCAATGGCGTGCCGACGTTTCGCAGCGACGCTTATCAAAGCGGTCCCACGGCGTTAGCCAGCATGCTGTCGCAACAAGGCATTGTCATGACACCGGGGTTGCTGGATAAGCCGCTGCACTTGCCGGGCGACGAAGCGAACCTGGAGCGCAACATGCAGGTGCTGGCCCGTGAATACGGGTTGATGGTGTATCCGCTCGACGCCAAGCTCACCTCGGTGCTGGCGCAGGTGAGCGCGGGTTACCCGGTGATGGCGAGGATCGGCGGCGGCCTGTTGTCCAGCACGCACTACGTGGTCGTGGTGGGTTTCAACCAGCAGAAAAGCACGGTGCTGCTGCGCTCAGGCATGGATCGGCGGCTGTTGATGAGCTTCAGTGACTTTGAGTCGAAGTGGAGCAGCGCCGGTCACTGGGCAATCCTCACCCAGCGCCCGAGCCAGTTGCCGGCCAATGTGGACACGCAGCGCTGGCGCGAAGCGGCCAATGCCACCGCGCAGGCCGGGCAAGAGCAGGCTGCGGCGCAGGCACTCAAGGTATTGGCCGAAAGAAAGTAAGACACACCGCGCCCGCCACGTTGGAGCGCGGTGTGTTTTCGCGCTACACCACAGCGCCGAACAATGCCCCGACGCTGGCCGTAATGCCCATGGCCAGCACGCCCCACAGGGTTACGCGCCAGGCGCCGACGAAGACTTTCGCCCCGCCGGCCCTGGCCGCCACGGCGCCAAGGCTGGCAAGAAACAGCAGGGACATGCCGCAGATCCACGGCACCACGCTGTGCTCTGGCGCGATGAGCGTCACCGCCAGCGGCAACGCGGCACCGACCACGAAACTCGCCGCCGAGGCCAGCGCCGCTTGCAGCGGTTTGGCGGCGAGGGCTTCGCTGATGCCCAGCTCGTCCCGGGCGTGAGCCCCCAAGGCGTCGTGCGCCATCAATTGGTCGGCGACCTGATGAGCCAATTCGGGTGATACGCCACGCTGCATGTAGATGTTGGCAAGCTCGCTATGCTCCGCTTTCGGGTTACTCGCCAGTTCCGCTCGTTCCCGTGCCAGATCGGCGTGCTCGGTATCGGCCTGGGAATGCACCGAAACGTATTCGCCGGCCGCCATCGACATCGCCCCCGCCACCAGCCCGGCCATGCCGGTGACGATCAGCGAGGCGTGGCTGGCGTTGGCGGCGGCGACACCGATCAACAGGCTGGCGGTGGAGACGATGCCGTCATTGGCGCCCAGGACCGCGGCGCGCAGCCAGCCGATACGGTCACTGCGGTGGGATTCGGTGTGCCGGTGCATGAATTTCATCGGTGTGCGGGACTCACGTTCGTGGACGGGGTTGGGGCGGACGGCTTTCAATCTGCGCCTGCAGAATACCGCCGACAATCGATATTTCTTTGAGTTGTTCACCCTCGCGCAGCACGAACAGCGCGTCCATCCCGCGTGCCTGCGCCAGGCGTGGGCCTTCGATTTCGCCCAGCACCATCAACGCCGTGGCCCAGGCATCGGCGAGCATGCACGAGGCGGCCACCACCGTGACGGCGGCGACGGTATTGCACAGCGGGGCGCCGGTGGCCGGGTTCATGGTGTGAGCATAGTGTCGGTCTTTCACGTCAATCCAGTGTCGGTAGTCGCCGGAGGTGGCGATGGCGGCGTCGCTGAGTTCCATGACCCCCATCACTTCACGCTGGCCACGGCTTGGTTTTTCAATGGCCACGACCCACGGTTGAGCATCCGGCTTGACGCCGCGGGCACGCATTTCGCCATCGATGCCGACCAGGTAGCGGGTCAGCCCGAAGCCGTCCAGGCAGCGCGCCAGTTCGTCGACGCCAAAGCCTTTGGCGATCCCGTTGAGGTTGAGGTGCAGCGGCGCGCGTTTGCGCACTTGGTGGCGTTGCGTGTCCACCGTCAACGCCGCAGTGGCCGACAGACCGCTGCGTGACGGCAGGGCGTCGATGGTCTGTTCGGTGACTGAGGGTGCGCCGGGACCGAAGCCCCAGGCGTCCACCAGATCACCGACGGCGATGTCGAAAGCCCCGCCGGATTGCTGGCTGACCCGCAACGCGGCGGCCAACACCGTCGCCAGTTCCTGGGGCACCGGCAACCATGTTTGCTCGGGGCCGGCGTTGAGGCGGTTGAGGTCGGAATCGGCCTTCCAGGTGGACATCTGCTGGTCCACCCGGCCCACGGCCTGCGCCAGGCCGCGGTTGATCGCGTCGGTGTCGACGCCGGCCTCGGCATAGAACACGGCGGTATAGCGCGTGCCCATGGTCTCTCCGTTCAGGCTGTAGCGTTGGGGCTCAGTAGACATCTTCACGGTAGCGTCCTTGTGCTTTCAGGGCCAGCACACTCAGGTGGAGCGGGGCTAACACGTTATCCAGCGCTTGCATCACGCCTTTGGCCATCTCGCGGCTGCCGCACACCAGCACTTGGGCGCCGTTTTCGATCAGGGCGCGCAACGCCAGGGCATCGCCGAGCAACCGGTCTTGCACATAGCTGCGCTCCTGAACCTGGGAGAACGCCGCGCACAATGCGGTCAGGCGGCGGTCGGCCAGGTAACGCTTGAGCTCCGGTTCATAGAGAAAATCCGAAGCCGGGTTGCGTCCGCCCCAATACAGGTGCATCGGGTGTTTGGCGGTGTTATGACGAATAAAACCGGCCAGGGGCCCGATACCGGTGCCGGCACCGATCAGAATCACCGGGTGCGCGCCCGACGCCGGACGAAATTGCGGATTGGGCTGGATGAACGCTTCGACCGACCCGCCGATCTTCAGCTCATGCAGGAACCCCGAGCATAGGCCACCTTCGTGTTTGCGCACGCAGATTTCCAGCGTGCCGTCTTCAGAGGAACTGGCCAGCGAGTAAAAGCGCGGCACCGGGTTGTCCGGCGGCAAAATGCCGACCAGATCGCCGGCCTGGAAGCTCGGTAGCGCGCCTGGGGCCTTGAAGCGCAGGACGTGGGTCGGTGCGTTCACGGCTTCGCCATAGACGATGCGCTCGGTCAATTCCAGACGACGGCTGCGCGGGCGCTGCGCCGTGTGGATCAGCGGCAGCTCGTGGCCCAGTGGCGCCGCCAACGCATCGCCCCAGCGCGCAAATTCCTGCGAGGATTGACGGTTCACGGTTTCCAGCCCCAGCAATGGCGTGCCGCCGGCTTGTACCATCGCGTCCTGCACCTGATGGGCGTACTGACAGAATCGCGGAAACTGCCGGTCGCCAAACCCGAGTACCGCAAAGGGCAGGCCGGGTTTGAGGCCCACTTGCTGCAGCCGTGCCAGGAACTGCGCGGCCGAGGCCGGCGCATCGCCGTCGCCGTGGGTGGCGGTGAGGATGAACAGGCGCTGGGCAGCGCGGTACTCGCCCTTCCAATCGTTCATCGCGGCGCTGTGAACCCGGTGCCCGGCCCGGTGCAACGCCGCGTGCAAGGTATTGGCAAAACCCCAGGTGCTGTTGGTTTCACTGCCTACCAGAATCACGCTGTCGGCAGTGTGGGCCGGGCTGTTATGGCGAATCTTCGGCGCGGCCTTGCGGCGCCGCCACCACAGCAGGATGCCGGTCACGCTCATCAACGGCACGCTGAGGGCGCTAACCCCGAGGATCAAGCCCAGCCACCAGAGGCCTTCGCCGGTGTGCAATTGATAGATCAGTTGATACAGGTTGTGCATTGAATCGTGGGCCTGATACGACAACAGCGTGCCGCTGACCGGGTCCACGTAGCCATCACCCTGGGCGGTGCGCAGGGAAAACACGTCCTCGGGGTTACCGGGGCTCGGGTAAACCAGTTCGCGCAGGTCGTTCAGATCGATGGCCTGCAAGGCTTGCAGGTTGGCCACCGGCTGCGCCGCGCCGACGCTGATATGCGCGGGGAAGGCCGGCTCAGCCTGACTGCCGTCGGCGATCAAACCGAAGGTCGTGGCGCACATGTACAGCCCAGTCAAGGCCGACAGCAGCAGCCCGAGCACGGCCAGGCGCCCGACTTCGGCGTGCCAGCGCTGGCTGAACGAGCCGCGCAGCGGCCGCAACAGGTTGCGCAGGCCACCCAGGCGGCGCGCCAGCAACAGCGCGCCGGACACGCAAAGCATCAACATGAAGAGTGCGCCGACGCCCGCGATCCCATGCCCGGTGGTACCCATGAACAGCGAGCGGTGCAGGTCTTTTACCCAGCGCGAAACGGCGGATGGCTCATAGGGCCCGAGGCCCTGGCCGGTCAGTGGATCGACGGTTTGCGCACCCGCCTGGCCGTCCTGGTTGTAGTAGATGATCACTGTTCCGGAGGCGCTGCGCTGGATCTGCTCCACCCCCGGAAAGTGGTTGGCGATGCGTCCCGCCAACTGGCCGACATTGAGCTGCCCGGCCGCGGTTGACGTGCCGTGCAGGCGTTCCAGAGCCGGATTGACGGACAGCACTGCGCCGCTGATGGCCAATATCATGACCAACAGGGCGGCGATCAGACCGGGCAGTGAATGGAACTGGCGAAGCATGTTCAGCCTCCAGAAGTCGCAGGTGTTACAGGTCGTAGGTAAAGGACTCGACATAAGTGCTGCCGCTGACCGGCTTGCCCGACCCGGCCGATGTCAGCGGGACACTGACGTCGGCGCGGCTGTCGCGCTTGTCTTCCACGGCGCTGTCGATACGGATCTGATACCCGGCGTCGATCAAGGTGTCGGCCAGTTCCACGCTGACGGTGAGGCTGCGGCCGCTGCCGACACTGGCGCCGCTGAGGCCGTCAAACTCGCTCGGCTTCATGGCGCTGCCACGCGCCCAGTCGCTCAGGTGCCGGTAGTACTTGGCCTTTTTGCCGGCGACCCAGAGGGTTTTCTGGTACTGGCCGTTGGCGTCGGTGACATAGATCGCCAGGTACGCGCCGTTGCCGCTGTAGTCCTTGAGTTGGGTGGTCAGGGTCACTTCGCGGGCCTGGGCCAGACCCGGCAGGGCAATGGCGCCGGAGAGGCAGGTTGCAGCAATGATCTTTTTCATGATGATGTCCTGGTTGAACGTTATGGCGAGAGCCTGGACCTGCTGGCTGACAGCAACCTGAAAGCCTTGGAAAAACCGCTGATCATTCCGATCCAGGGCGGTTGAGGTAATCCCGGGCGTCGCCGTTGGCGCCAAAATGGATTTCCAGTTTGCGCAGACGAAGCGAGGCGGGTGCGTAGCTGGCTTCGATCGCATTGCCTTTGCGGTCGGTGCCCCTGAGTTCATAGCAGCCGTCGTCGACCTTGATGCGTTGCACGCTCCAGCCGTATCGCTGTTCCACTTGCTGGCGCAGGGTTTCGCGTGGTTGCCAGTCGCTGACCGGCTCGCTGCAGTCGTCGTCGGCCAAGGCGTTTGCGCCGAGCAGGACGCCCAGCAGTGCGGTGCTGACAATAAAAGCTGATTTCATGATCTGTCTCCGGCCGGATTGGCATTTGCGGCTTACCCTAAAGGGCATTCCTGACAACCAGCTGAATCTTCAGATTCACGTCAGGTAAGCGCGGTAAGGTGCGGCACGACAACCACCACAGGAGGTGCCAGATGCGGGTTTTATTGGTCGAGGATGCACCTGGGCTGGGCGAGGCGGTGCGCGAACAGATTGCCGACGACGGCCATGCGGTCGATTGGGTGCAGCGCCTGGAGCATGCGAACAACAGCGTGCGCAGCACGCCGTATGATCTGATCCTGCTGGACCTGATGCTGCCCGACGGTCGCGGGCTGGACTTTCTGCGCCAGCAGCGTTCGGCCGGCAATGTGACCCCGGTGATCATCCTCACCGCCCAGGACCAGATATCCGATCGTATCGCCGGCCTCAACGCCGGGGCCGACGATTACCTGGTCAAACCGTTCGACCTGTTCGAGCTGTCGGCCCGGGTGGCCGCCGTGGCCCGCCGTTACAGCGGCAACCCCAACCCGCAGATCAAACTCGGCGAGTTGCAGATCGATATGAACGCGCGCACCGTGCAGCGTGCCGGCATCACCGTCGACCTGACGGCGCGCGAATGGGCGCTGTTCGAGGCGTTCGTGCAGCGCCCCACGGCGTTGCTGTCGAAGTCGCAGCTCGAAGAGCGCCTGTACGCCTTCGGTGCGGAAATCGAGAGCAACACCATCGAGGTCTATATCAGCCGCCTGCGCAAAAAACTCGGGCGCGACCTGCTGGAAACCGTGCGTGGCATGGGTTATCGGTTGATGGCCGGATGAAGTCGCCGATCAGCCTGCAAAAGCGCCTCGGCCTCGGGTTGACCCTGGGCATGACCTTGCTCTGGCTGGGGGCGACCGTCGGCGCCTGGCTGATGGTGCAACACGAATTGAACGAGGCGTTCGACAGCGCCCTGGAAGAGACTGCGCAACGCATCCTGCCCCTGGCCGTGTTGGAAATCAGCAACCGCGAAGAGCCGCGCACTGCCCAGCACGTCGCCACCCTGAAGATGCACAAGGAATACCTGACGTACCTGGTGCGCGATGCCCAGGGCCAGATTCTGATGCAGTCCCATGACGCCAACCCGAAGATCTTCAGCGAACACCCGAGCGAAGGGTTTTCCACCACCCGAAAATACCGGCTGTATGGTGCGAGTGCGCTGCGCGATACGCTGTTCATTGAGATCGCCGAGCCGCTGGGGCATCGCCGTGAGGCGGCGCGGGAAGCCTTGTTGGCCCTGTTGATGCCGTTATTGGCGCTGATCCCCATCAGCCTGTTGGGCACGTGGTTGTTTGTGCGCTTCAGCCTGCGCAGCGTATTGGCTTATCGCCGTGCCGTGGAAGCGCGTGGTGTGGGGGATTTGTCGCCGATCAGCGTGGCACGGCTGCCGGCTGAAATCGACCCGTTGGCCGACGCGGTCAACCACCTGCTGGAGCGCTTGCGCAAGGCCTTGGAGGCCGAGCGCAGCTTCACCGCCAACAGCGCCCACGAGTTGCGCACACCATTGGCGGCGACGCTGGCGCAGATCCAGCGTTTGCGCCAGGAAGCGCCGGAAGGCCCGTTGCGCGTGCGTGCGGCGAAGATCGAACACGCCTTGCGCGAACTGGCGCGGCTGTCGGAAAAACTCATGCAACTGGCCAAGGCCGAGGGCGGCGGGCTGTTGTCCGAGGCGCCCCAGGACCTGATTCCCTTACTGGCCCATGGGGTCGATGAGTGGAACCGCAGCAGTGGGCAGCGCATCCGCTTGCAACTGCCGAGCGAGGGCAGCGTGTATTGCGCGATCGACCCGGACGCGTTCGGCATCCTGCTGCGCAACTTGATCGAGAATGCGTTGAAGTACGGCGCGGCGGATCAACCGGTCGACGTCAGCCTCACGGACGATGCGTTGCTGCGGGTGGTCAACGGCGGACCGGCCGTGCCGGCGCCGGTGTTGCAGCGCCTGACCGAACGCTTCGTGCGCGGCAGCAGCGAAGCCAGCGGCAGCGGGTTGGGCCTGGCGATTGCCAAGACCATCGTCCATGGGGTCAAGGCGCACATGACCCTGGCGTCGCCGGCGACAGGCCGGGACGACGGGTTTGAAGTGAACGTTCAGTTTTTGCGCTTGCCGGCCTGAACGTTCATCGCGCCCCGGCGGCGCTGCCGATCAGAAGTCGACGGTGACGCCGCTGTACAGCGCGCGCCCGTCGCCGGGTGAGTGCAGCGAGGCCTGGGCGCCGTCCGGGTCATACCAGACGTATTCGTAGTAGCGGTTGGTGAGGTTTTTCAACTGCAGGTCGACACTGACCGATTCGGTCACCTGGTAAGTCGCGCCGAGGTTCATCAAGACGTAGCCGCCGTAAGTGCCCTTGGTGTTCTCGCGTTCCAGGTAGTAATTCGTCTGGCCGTTCATCCACGCCGTCAACTGCAGGGCCCGCGTGGCCTTGTAGCTGACGCCGGCGTTGTACAGGTGATGCGGGATGTGGTCGATTTCCTGGCCTTTGCTGTTGGGCAAAGTCGCGCTGGGCTGGAGGATTTTCGAGTACTGCCAGGAGTAGGCCATCCAGATTTCGGTGCGTTCGTCCGGGTGCAGATTGACTTGCGCGTCGTAACCCCAGCGCCGGGTTTCGCCGACGTTGTCCGACTCGCCGCTCGGGTCGTTGAGCCGGCGACTGACTTCGCCGCTGGCTTCTTGCTGCCAATAGGCGATGCGGCCGTCGATCCAGTCCGCCGGGGTGAACTTGACCCCGGTTTCCCAGCCGTCGTTGATCGACGGCGCCAGGTTGGTATCCCGCGGTGGAATCTTATAGGCCGCCGCGCCGGTGCCGACCTGGAAGGTCCGCCCCCAGTTGGCATAGACGCTGGCGACGTCCCACGGTGAATACACCACGCTGAGCTTGGGTTGTTTGATCAGCCCATAGTCGTTGATGTCGTAGTCCATGCCGGTCATTTCGTTGGTGAAGTCGCCCTGGATCTTATCGACGCGATACGCCGGGACGATTTTCAGCGACTCGAACGGCTTGATCTCGGCCTGGACATAGGCGCCGTAGGTGTCGAAGTCGAATCGCTGGTCGCGGGTTTGGGCCAGGCGCAGGCGGTCCTTGGTGCGGTAGCGCTCGCTCTTGTTCTGCTGCTGCTGCATGTCCGCGCCGCCTTCCAGGGCGAAGTCGTACAGCCAGCTGACTTGCGGGCGCCAGGTCAGGGAGGTGAGGGCGCCGTACTGGGTTTCGTAGGCGTCGCGCTCCTGCTGGGCGCTGGTGCGCCAGTATTGCGTCCAGCGCCGGTCGTCGAAGGTGTTGACGTAGGTTTTTGCCGACCAGGCCAGCGTCTCGGCCAGGTCGGTGTCGAAGTGCAGGCTGACCTGGTTCATCCGCCGCGTGCCTTTGTCGGTGGCGTTGTAGCTGTTGGTCATGGTCGGGTGCTGGTGGGCGTCCTCTTCACTCAAGTAGCCGGGTTCCTGCGCCTCGGTTTCGTAGTGACGGGCGATCAGGCCGATGCGGTAGCTGTTGTCGTCCGGGGTGTAGAACCATTTGCCGGACATGGAAAACTTGTCCGCCTCGGCGTGATCGCGGTAACCGTCGGATTTCTGGTAGGCGAAGAAGTAGTTCTGCGTCCAGTTGCTGCCTTCGATGCCTTTGGCCAGCTGGGTTTCCTGGGTGTTGTAACTGCCATAGCGCACCCGCGCCTTGGTGTAGTCGCCGCCGGTGTGGGTCAGCATATTGACGTTGCCGGCGATGTTGTTCAGGCCGTAGCGCGCATCGCTGGTGCCGCGCACCACTTCGATGCTGTCCAGCTCCATGGGGAAAATCATGTCCATGAACGGCATGTTGCCGTCGTTGCTGTTGCTCGGGATGCCGTCGATCAGCAACTTCACTGCGTTGACTTCGCCTTCGCCGTTGAAGCCGCGAAAGGAAATCTTGCCGGAGGTGGTGCCTTGGTTGAACTCGGTGAGGATAACCCCCGGCGCGCGACTGAACAGTTCCCAGCTGTAGTTGACCGGCATTTTTTCGAGGATGTCGGCGCCGAGAATGTCCACCGAGCTGAGCACGCTGCTGGTGCTCAGCGGGCCGCTGCTGGCGCTGGCGCCCTGGACCGTGACGGTGCCGAGGGTGAGGGTGGAGTCTTCGGTTTTACCGGTTTCGGCCAGCGCCGAGGACAGCGGATTGAGGGCGAACAGGCCGATGGACAGCAAGGGCCATAGCGGGCGGGACACAGAGACACGCTTTGCGCGAGGCAAAGTCATTCGAGCAGGCATAACGCACCATTCCTGATGATCAAGACACTTCGAGGACGCCCAGGCGGGCGGCTGACAAGCAGATCGCGCCGCCTATGGGGCGGCGCGGGTGTCGATCAAACAGTAGGGGAGGCGCGCGGGCTCAGGCTCGGCCAGCGGATTCTGGGGTGCAGCGTCGGCAACTCGGGGTTGTCGAGGGTGGTGTCGGGGGCGTATCGCGGTAGGAAATGCCTGTAGTAGTCGGACGGCAGCGCCGCCAGTCCGGCATGACCGCAGCAGCAATCGCTGTGTTTCATGGCGGATTTCGACGGCGCCGACTGGAGCGGGTCGATCAGCTTGCTCAAGTTGGGAGGCAGCGCTTGCGAGGCGCCCCCCGAGCAGAATCCGCCCCACATCAACAGTCCCATGTCCGGCGTCTGCATGGCGCGGCTGAGCGGCATGGCCAGCATGTTCAGCACGATGGCCAGGCAGGCTAGCCAGGGACTGATGCGTTTGAAACGAGCCATGAACGAAGTCGACTGAAAGGGGTGAACATTTAGCGGCAGTTCAGGCGCAAAGTAAAAGCCTGTCTGTGCGCTATTTTGCCGCAGTTCGTGGGCGTGATCCGCAACGCCGGGTAGCGATGCAACGGTCTGTTTTTGCGTGGCTTATGCCGAAAAAAATGCCCCGAGCATGTCGGGGCATTGGTCAGGCGGGCTGTTTTGGGGTTGCGCCGATCAGCGACGAACCTCTGTCGCGTTCGGGCGGTTCTTCAGGTTCTTGTCGGCCTTGTAGCGCAACGCAACGTCCGGCACCGAACCGCTCTTGCCGGTCTCGACCCAGTTGCGGATACGGCTGGCGTCGGCGAAGTGGGTGAACTTGCCGAAGGCGTCGAGGATCACCAGCGACACCGGGCGGTTGCCCATGCTGGTCACCAGCACCAGGCAGTGACCGGCCTGGTTGGTGAAGCCGGTCTTGGTCAGCTTGATGTCCCAGTTGGCGCGGTTGATCAGGTGGTCGGTGTTGGAGAAACCCAAGGTGTAGTTGGGCTTGCGGAACGCCACGGTCTTTTCCTTGGTGGTGCTCAATTGGCTCAGCATCGGGAATTTGCGCGCGTAGGCCAGCAGCTTGCTCAGGTCCCTGGCGGTCGACACGTTATGGATGGACAGGCCGGTAGGTTCGACGTAATGGGTGCTGGTCATGCCCAGCGCCTTGGCCTTGGCGTTCATCGCCGCAATGAAGGCTGCGTAGCCGCCCGGGTAGTGGTGAGCCAGGCTCGCGGCGGCGCGGTTTTCCGAGGACATCAGGGCGATCAGCAACATCTCCTTGCGCGGCATTTGGCTGCCGATTTTCACGCGGGAGAACACGCCTTTCATTTCCGGCGTGTCGGTGATGTTGATGTCGATGTACTCGTCCATGTTCTGCTTGGCTTCCAGCACGATCAGCCCGGTCATGAGCTTGCTCACGGAAGCGATCGGCACCATCACGTCCGGGTTGCTGGAATAGATGACTTTGTTGGTTTGCAGATCGACCAGCATGGCGCTGCCGGAAGCGATTTGCAGTTTTGAGGTGTCACGCGGGGCCAGGGTGGTTTCGGCGGCGTGCGCAAAGGTGCCGGTGAAAGCAAATAAAAGGCTGACGAGAGAGAGACGAATTTTCACGCGGATGAACTCGCTAAAAAAAGTAAGAAATACCGTTCTGCAACGGGCTTTATGAAAAATGACGTTACATTTTAGGAGTATGGATCAGAAAACGATAGAGAGCCTTTAAATAAAGGCTGTAAGACGATGATTGGTTAGGCTTGTACCAATTCTGTACCAATCAACGACTGTTCTAGCTTCCCGACTTCCGACCAATCACTTGTTGATGACAGCCATTTTGCGTAAGTCGTCAGCAGAACCTGGATGCTGTGCCCGAGCTGGCCAGCGATGAATGCGGTGTTCATCCCCGCCATCAGGCACATAGTGGCATAGGTGTGACGGCAGTTGTACTGCGGGCGCGGGCGCAACTTCAATGCGGTCAGCGCCTTTGCAAACTGATGGCTCGTTTGCGACGGCCGGCAGATAAACTCGTTTCCGCCAGATGGCGGGAACACATATTGAGATTCGTTCTTAATCCTCCTTCGCTGCACGCTGCGTTCCTTAGCAATTACCTTCGCCCGCTCTAGGGCATTGATCGCTCGGCTATTCAGCATCACAGTTCTTGCGTACTTGGTCTTGGTGCGCTCTTCCACAACCCCGTCCACGACGATGCGGCAGACGTGCGCCACGCGCTTCTCCATGTCGATCTCATCCCAGCGCAATGCCGCTATCTCGCCTGTCCTCATCCCACTGTAAAAAGCGAATTCAAAGTAGGCGGCAAATATTTGCGCGCCCGGCTTTTTGAAATTCGCATACATCCACTCGATGATCGATGCTGCCTCGCTCGCAGAAAACGGGTCGACTTGTTTTTTCGCTTTCTTCGGGAGTTTGATTGGTGCAGCAGGGTTACGGTCAATGAGCTCATCCTGCACTGCCGCCTTGAGAAGAGAGCTCACTCGGGCAATCGACTCGCGCTTTATCGACTGGGTCTGCCAGGCGGTTTCGCTGATGACTCTGCGCAGCACCATCGTTGTCACAGCAGTTATTGGAAGCTGCCCGAGGCGCGGCATCCAGTAGGTGTTTATGGTTGCCCGGTAATTTCTGCGCGTCCCCGGCACAATCTCCAAACTGTCGATCCAGGCTTGGGCGTATTCACCGAAGGTCATGACCAGGGAAATCGGCATATAGCCGGAGTTCGGGAAAAGCTCAGCGTACCGCTGATCATCCAGAACCCCATGTTTGGCTAGGCTTATTACTTGATCGCGTAGATCGGCTGCCGCTTTGATTCCTTTTGGCGTTTGGGGATACGCGAGAGTCTCGCAGCGGCGCTCACCTCGACACGTGAATCGAATGCGGACTGACTGGCCAACGAATTCAACTCCGGTGGGCAGGCCCATTGGCTTTCTAGCCATGCTTCATATCTCCTGATGCTATAAAAAATCCGGTTATCTATCTTGTTCCACACACCTTCGGGGATGACCCCGCGGTCTCGCTTGCCTTCCAGCGCCCGCTTGGTGGTCCCGATGATCTCCGCCATGCGGACCTCCGGAACCTTGTCGAGCTGGAATGTTTCGGGTCTTTCTTGGGCGTCTGCCATAACTACCTCCCGCCGCCCGCAGTGGGCCGCGCTGTCTTGATGATGTGGATGGCCAGGCCGAAGGTGATCAGCATCCAGGCGCAGGTTCCGCCGAATGCGCTGAGCAATGCCTCGGTGGTGCCGGTGTTGAGCAGGTCAGGCCCGAGCCAGGCGAACCAGTAACCGGTGCCGGCCAGGTACAGCAAAGCGCCCAGCAGGATCAGGGTGAGTTTCATAGCGAACATGGGGTGTCCTTGCCGCGTTGGGCGGCAGAAGCTGGGTTAGCGGGTGGCTTTGGCGATTACCGCTTCGGCGTGGGTAAGGGCTGCGTGGTACTTGTCGAGCCTGGCTGCGCCGAGTTTTGCCAGGCCGACCAAGTTGGATAGGCTTTCGAGCAGCTCTTCCTGCGTTGCACGTTCCTCCCTGCCGATATCCCAGAAGCGCTGGCCCCAGTGATCCACCGGAGGCGGGTTGGTGTTCTGGGCGCCCATGGCCAGGGCCCCGACAATTGAGTCGCACAGATCGCGCTTGTAGGCGTTGTCGCCGTCGATGCTCAGGCCTCGCCGGCGAAGGGCGCTGACCACCTCGTTTTTATCCAGGCCCTGATCCTCGAGGACAATGTCCCGCTCTGGCTCGCCCGGGGTGCAAATGATCAGGGCCAGCTTGGCGCCCGGCAGGCAGTACCCGCTGAGTTTGACCAGGGCATCGTTGGCGGCCTGGTGGAATCGCTGAAGTGCAGACATAGGAATACCTCGCCCGCCGCTCACCGGCAGGCACATAGGGAAGTGGAGTAATGGCCTTTGGCCTAGATGTCTGATTCGTTTAGATAGGTGTACAACAGGTATTCAATCCAATAAGTCGCCAGGAGGGCATGTGTCACATCAACTAGATATTCCGATTACTTACGCGTATCGGGGTCACACGATGTTTCTCAAGTTCGACTGGCGGCGCCCGAATGATGATGCGCCGCTGTCTGCGAAGATTATCGAGCCAGCGCCAATTGATGGCCTGGGCGAAGTCGCTGCCGAACTGACGGGGCCGTGGCCTGACTACCCAGCTGCGCTCAACGACGCGATGGCGGCAGCTGATCGGTGGGTTGACAGCCAGTTGCCTTGATCCCGCTCAACGGCAGGCATGTAGGGGGATTGGGGTTAGGCTTGTTTGGTGCGAAGGAAGCGTCGGCACTGGCATTGCGCATGTTCGCAGTGCAGCTCGCCAACCCATTCAGGGAATTGGTCGCCCTCGAATCGCTCAATGCGGAAGTGGCTTAGGCCGGTGCGCTTCACGTCTTTTACAAAGCGCTGTAGGTCTTTGGCGTTTCCATCGCGATCAGGTTCATCCCACCGACTCATCACTAGGAGGCCGCAATTCGTCTTGCCATGGTCCATGAAGCCCATGCTCTTCGGTGCATCGCTCATGGCCTTGGCCCTCGGTAGATGAAGACGTAGGCGAACCAGAGGGTGGCGATCATGGCGTCACCGCCTGCCAGTAGGTCGTTTGCGTCTCTGAAGTTTTCACGAGGCCTTTGCGCTTTAGGCGCTGGCACGCTTTGCTGACCTCCTCGCGGGTTGCACCTACTGAGCCGTGCATAGCCCAGGCTGTAGAGCCTTGATGAGCGCGCAGGTAGTTCAGTACCCGCGTATCAAGCGCGATTCGACCGTTCATTACTCCGCTTGGGCCCTTCATGGTGTCACCTCGCGGCGTGCCCACCAGCAGACCGGGCCATCGTCAGTGTCACCAATCGAAAGGCAGAACCAGCCGTCACCATCAGGCTTTGCCGGTTCCCAGTAACTGCAATCAGGGTCGCCCGATTCAAAATAACGATCAGCGATCGCCTCTTCGGCGTACTCGATGCGCTTTGAAGTGACCTTGTTCGAGCAGGATGTCCCTTTAGAGTTGCTTGAGTACGCGATCCCAACAGCTCGCGAAAGCCTGGGTGAATTTGCGCCGTAGAGCCTCTCCTTGCCGCTATAGCGGCTGACTTTGAAGGAGGAGGGGGATTGAAAACTATTAAGGGCAGCGGCGCGCCAATCCAAATGGTTCAGTAAATTGAATTAACGCTGTCAGCACCGGTCATCTGCAGGACGGGAATAAAACACGGAGTTTCCGGAGAGACCCGTCGCAAGGCTATTGCATGAGCCATATTGATGATTTCCGGTTTGATTCTCAAAAGCTGCTTGTTGAGCTTGACGCTACGACAACTAAGATGATGGTCTTGGTCGCTTCAAAAAAGGTGACCGGTCCAGAATGGGAAGATGCGGTGAAAGACCAAAAATCCGCTTTTGATGACTGGATCTCCTTCCTCAACTCCCCCGAACTCTCCATTGACAGATCAGACCTGATCTAACTTCTTGTCCCTCGTTACTAGATCATGGGCATTCACAACCGTCATGCCGGCCTGCTGTTCCTGGCGCAGCGCCTGCTGCACTGCCTCCACAACCCGACGCAGGTACGTGAACTTGTGGTTTTCTTCGACAGCCTTGCCGTCGAGCGGGTAGTGCCATTCCTCACCGAACAGCTCGGTCAACAATCTGCTCTGGTACCAGCATTCGTTCGGGCTCTCGATACTGCGCAATGAGTCGATGTCGTGCCAAAGCTCGCGCGCCTCATCCTTGCTCAGTTCGCCCAGCGTTCCGTCGAGGATCGCATCCTTAATGGCGTTGAACTCCCAGGCGTAATACTGGGATTCGACGTACACGCGCATGCCTTTGCGGTAGTCGTGCCTCTTGCGACGGATGAATGCCTCGGCGGCGTCCTTGGTGAAGTGCGCGTTGATGTACTCCCAGTTCCGATATCACGTCGCTGATTAACGATCGGCTTTTGCTGTTGCGTACCACGGACAAGCCCGGCATGGAGTCGGACGAGTTTGAGTTGCGCATTGATGACCGCGACGGCCTGGTAACGTTGCCCAAGCGTGGCGCCGGGATCGAGGTCTACCTGGGCTATGCCGAAACGTCCCTGGTGCGCTTGGGGCGCTATGTGGTCGACGAGATCGAGGTATCCGGTCCGCCAGACACCATCGTTATTCGGGGCAAGGCCAGCGATATGCGCGGCACCGGTAAATCGATCCGCAGCGGTAGCTGGGAAGACGTGCCGCTGTCGAAAATCGTTTCCGATATCGCGGCGCGCAATGGCTGGACGCCAGCCTGCACCATCGCCACTAAAGTCGCCCGGGCTGACCAGCTCCACGAATCTGACTTCAGCTTTGTCACGCGCCTGGCCAAGCAATATGACTGCACCGCCAAGGTGGGCGACGGCAAGTTGATGGTTATGCAGCGCCAAGCGGGCCTGAGTGCCAGCGGCAAGGTGATTGGCGCGATCAACCTTACGCGCAGAGACGTAAGCCGCTGGCAATTCCGCCTTGGCGACCGTAACGCGCACAAGACTGTGGCGACCAAGCATCAGGACAAGAAGACGGGCACGTTGTCGGTGGTCTCCCTGGAGAATGACGACGTGCCGGACGGCCTGCCGGCAGTACACACCGACCGCCATATTCACCCGAACAAGACCGCTGCCGAATCCGCGGCCAAGGCGCGCTTGGCTGCGTTCAACCGATCCACGGCGGGCGTGCGTCTTGAAATGCCCGGGCGCACGGACCTATTCGCGGAGCGCTCTATCAATGCCCAGGGCTTCAAGGTGGGGCTCGATGGCGAGTACTTGGTTGATTCGGTGGAGCAGACATTCACCCAAGCCGGCTGGTCCACCACCGTCGAGTGCAACGGCGGCAAAAAAGGCAAGGCCAAAGCCAAAGGCAAGAAAACGAAGAAAGCCGCCAAGTCAGTCAAAGTCGTCAGCTTGGCTTAGCGGTCGCGCACCACAACCCCCGCCAAGTGCGGGCTACTCACGTTAGGAGCTTGTATGCCCATCACCCAGCAGCAGTTGCTGCAGATCCTCCCGAACGCCGGCCGCCAAGCCGGCGTTTTTGTTCCTGTCCTGAACACGGCCATGAACCGTTATGGCATCGTCGGCACACCGCGCGCCGCCGCATTCATCGCCCAGGTCGGGCACGAGTCGGGGCAGTTGCGTTTTGTGCGCGAGGTTTGGGGGCCCACGGCGCAACAGGCCGGCTATGAAGGGCGCGCCGACCTGGGTAACACCGTGAAGGGTGACGGCTCCAAGTACCGTGGCCGGGGCCTGATCCAGATCACCGGCCGGGCCAACTACGCCGCGTGCGGGGAAGCCCTCGACCTGGACCTGCTCAGTAATCCAGAGCTGCTCGAGCTGCCGCAGCACGCCGCGATGTCGGCGGCTTGGTTCTGGTCGACGAAAGGCCTGAACACGCTGGCGGACCTGGGCGACTTTGTGAAGATCACCCGCCGCATCAACGGTGGGATCAACGGCCTGGAAGATCGCCTGCAGTTGTGGGACAAGGCGAAAAAGGTGCTGGCATGACGCCCGGGCAGATTCTGGGCGCGATCCTGCTGGCGATGGTCGTCAGCGCCGCGGGCACCTGGCAGGTGCAAGACTGGCGCTACGGCGGAAGGTTGGCGGATCAGGCCGGCCAATTCCAGACGGATCTCGGCTTGGTCAGTGCTGCAGCAGCCAAACAGGCGCGCGACGAGACCGACAGGCGCCTGGCCCTGGAGCAGCAGCTCGCTGGGCAGGACCAACAACACACCAGGGAATTATCCGATGCCCAACGCAATCAGGCTGTTCTGCGCGATCGTCTTGCCACTTCTGATGTCCGGCTGTCAGTCCTTCTCGACGCCGCGGATTCAGCCAGTGGCTGCAACGTGCCTGCCGCCCCCTGCGCCGTCGGCGTGGTTCATGGAGCCGCGCGAGCCCAACTTGACCCAACGCATGCTCAACGAATTCTCGCCATCACCGGTGACGGGGACCAAGGACTGATCGCGCTGCGTGCGTGCCAGGCTTATGTCAGGAGTGTTTCAAAATAGGGATTTGTGTTCGGTCGGCAGGACGCCGGAGAATGGCCCGGGCTGCACGGCAGCTTGCTTTTTTTAGGTCGTCATTGGTTGAATGCACGATTTCCAGGTACGGGTACCGCGAGCATGAGCTTGAAGAAATTTGAAAGTCCGGTGAAAAGATTTGGGTTCGTCGTTTTTTGTTTGTCTTCGATGCTCTGTCTGATCGCCTTCTTTGTAACTTACAGAACTTATTATGATATCGGCTTTTATAGACTCGCCTATTTGATTTTCGACAGCGCAGATATTTGGCAACAGACTGCTTTCAAGATTGGTCTTGCTGGCGTCGCTGTGGGTTCTGCAATGGCCTGGGATTTTCTATCTATCGCAAAGCGCTTGTACAAATGGGTCAGCAATGGCTGATGAAATACATGCAGACGCACTGCTGTCGGCGGAGCGCTTTTTCTGTCTGAAACTTCCCAATCCTACCGTGCATTTATTGGCCAAAATGCGAGCTAAATGACGGTAGAGTTTTAGACAGTGAATCGTTGCAGGCCACGATCTAAAAGGCGTGCAAGCCTCTCCAGCCCATACTGCTGCATTAGCAGGGACGAATCTAACGTAATGGTTCGATCAGGTCAGATCCTTTATTTCGCACGTTGCCGACCGCCGTGTCGATCTTGAACCATTCGAAGGCCTCGGCCGGCTCCCCCTAGTGCAACACCATCTGCTCGGCGCGCTCCTTGGGCGTAGCCGGGTCTAACCATTCCCGGGCGAGGTCAGACGGAAGCACCACGGGGCGCCGGTCGTGAATGTCCACCATTCCGCCGGCGCTGTCGGCGGTGATGATCACGAAGCCGTCATGCTCATCAGGGCCTTTATCGGCGTCAGGCAACTGACCGATGGCCGCGCAGAATATCGGCGCGCCATCCCGCCGACGGATCAGGTAAGGCTGTTTTTTCGGCCCGCCTTCATCCACCCACTCGAACCAATTGTCGATAGGTGTGATTGCTCGGTGCGGCCAGATCGCACGGAAGAAGGGGCCGTGGGCCACCTTCTCGACGCGGGCATTGATCGGTGCAGCGCGATCCTTGGCCCAGTGCGGCCGCCATCCCCAGCGCACCAGGTCTGCGTGCAGCAGATCGCCCTGCATGTGTAGCGGGGCGACCTGGGTTGTCGGGGCGACGTTGTAGCGCTCGAGCGGCAATTCACCGACGGAGTTCGCCTGGGCATTGGGCATGCTCAGCGCCGCAACAAAGTCGTGGATGCCCCTGTACTGCGACAGTCTTCCGCACATGGCCAGGCCCCCTTTCCGTTTCACTTTAGACAATCGTGGTTGGTCGAGGTCTCATTTCATTGACGATTCGCTTCAGGGCTTCGGTTTCACGCTGACTTGAACTGAGTGCAGTAGTCAGGATGTCGATCTGCTTGCGCATTTCCGCCGCTTCGCCTCCTCGTTGACGGAGGTACCCGGCAAACTCTGTGTTCTTCGCCTGGGTCTCCAGCAGCATTTGGCTGATGCCGAAAACGTCAGCCCGCGCTTTACGCAGTTGGAGGTTCAGCTCCTGGATCTCGTTTTCCAAAAGTCTGCAGTGCTGGCGGTACATTTCCAGGGGCGAGGGGAGGCCAAGCCACCCGCAGGTTTCTTCATCGATGGGCATGGTTGGATTTCCGATTACTGTATGTGTATACAGTAATCGAGGTTTTAGCGTGACGCGATTTGAGGCGACGAGCAGCACTATTTTCGACTGTTAGTCCGGCGCCATGAGGACCGCAAGAGTCAATTTGATAAATTTTTCATTGGTACTGATGGTTTCCAGCGCACCGCGGACATTTTCGGCTACGTCCGTAGAACCGCGCTGCTTTACCCAATTTGAGAGTTCCATAATGGAAGCCTCTAGGGCCAACTGGTTTTCGTAGAGTTTTTCGAGCAGGGATGGGAGCAGGTCTGAGTTCGGCATTGATGTTCCTCCGTGGAGTGAACAGGGTAGCAGGCAAATTATTTGGTTTGGGAAACTGGTCGGCAGGACGCCGGGGGAGGGGATGGATCTCGTACCAATTTTTGTACCACTGACCGTGTTTCGCTATCGAATAGCGGGTATCCCAAAGTAGGCAAAGGCCCGTATTTGCTGGGTTTGGCTACTTTGGAAAACCGAGTAATACCCAAAATTAATATTAGGAGTATGGATCAGAAAACGATAGAGAGCCTTTAAATAAAGGCTGTAAGGCGATGATTGGTTAGGCTTGTAGCCCATCGCGGGCAAAAAAAGGCCCGCTATGAGGGCGGGTCTAATGGGGATTTTCAAAGGAGTAGAGGTAAGTTGCGCCCGATCCTGTCGATGGCGGGTGAAAAGGATGTCGAAGAAACGCGAAACCGGGTGCTGCGCCTGGGTGAACGAGCCGGATGTTCGGGTGCGTGTTCTATTGGGCAAACCCGTCAGCGTCGGCAGTTCAAGGCGGCTACCTGCATTTTGCCAGCGTCCCCCACATTGACGATGCTCAGGCTGTCAGCGCCAGCCTCGGCGGCTTTATTGAATGCGGTGTTCAGAGCGTCGCCGTTGGATGAGCCCTGCACCGTGAAGGCTTTGACGACGTGGCAAGCGTGGGCGGATGAGGCCGTGACGAGGTTGACCTGTTTGCCCGCTTCAGTCAGTTGGGTGGTGCAAGCGGGGATCAATACCGCGATGAGGATCAGCAGAGGGGCGGCATGTAGGTTGCGCATGGCGAAAGCACTCCTGGGGTTCCTGCGGCATCTGGCGGGTGCCGAACATGTCAGCCGCGGATGCACGATAGCAGAGCGTGAGGTTCATCAGAAACCAAAAGCCCTGCGACAAGGCAGGGCTCTTTTCAGTGCGGCAGTTGATCAGCCGTGCAGGGTTTCCGCTGCATACAGCGTGTTTTCCAGCAGGCAGGCACGGGTCATCGGGCCAACGCCACCCGGTACCGGGGTGATCCAGCCGGCACGGGGCAGGGCGGTTTCGTACACCACGTCGCCGACCAGTTTGCCGTCTGCCTGACGGTTGATGCCGACGTCGATGACGATCGCGCCTTCCTTGATCCACTCACCTTTGACCAGGCCCGGCTTGCCGGCAGCCACTACCACCAGGTCGGCGCGGCCGACGTGACCGGCGAGGTCCTTGGTGAAGCGGTGGGTCACGGTCACGGTGCAGCCGGCGAGCAGCAGTTCCATGGCCATCGGGCGCCCAACGATGTTGGAGGCGCCGACGATCACGGCGTCGAGGCCGTAAAGGTTGACGCCGGTGCTTTCCAGCAGGGTCATGATGCCTTTGGGCGTGCATGGGCGCAGCAGCGGGATGCGCTGGGCCAGGCGGCCGACGTTATACGGGTGGAAACCGTCGACGTCTTTGTCCGGGCGGATGCGTTCGAGCAACTGGGAGGCGTCCAGGTGCGCGGGCAATGGCAGTTGCACCAGAATGCCGTCGATGTTCGGGTCATCGTTGAGGCCGTCGATCAGGTCGGTAAGGGCCTGCTGGGTGGTCTCGGAAGGCAGGTCGTAGGCCTTGGAAATAAAGCCGACCTCTTCACAGTCTTTACGCTTGTGCGAGACATAAACCTGAGACGCAGGATCGCTGCCGACCAGGATCACCGCGAGGCCAGGCGTGCGCAAGCCTTGCTGGCTACGCTCGGTGACGCGTTTGGCGATCTGCTGGCGCAGGCTGGCGGCGATTGATTTGCCGTCGATAAGTTGTGCAGTCATTACGCGTGATTAACCATCGAGAGGGGGAAGAAAAGTGCGCGCATTCTCGCATGCCAAGACGTGGGGGCAAAGGCGCTTGGTCTGCAAATTGGCCTAACCCCTTAAATAAAATGAATTTTTTTCAAAAAAGATTTGACGGCTTTCCGGCGCGTCTATACTATTCGTCGCACTTGTCGGGCACAGCCTAGCACTGGTTAAGAAGGTCTAGCAGGATTGTTGTTCTGCAAGGCTGGAAGCACTTAGTTTGTAATCCTCCAAGAGTACAGATTAATCAGGCGCCCGTAGCTCAGCTGGATAGAGCATCCGCCTTCTAAGCGGATGGTCGCAGGTTCGAGTCCTGCCGGGTGCGCCATTAGGCAGCTTTGGCACAAGTAGCGTTAGATGGTGGGCGTAGCTCAGTTGGTAGAGCACGGGATTGTGACTCCCGTTGTCGAGGGTTCGATCCCCTTCGTCCACCCCATATTTTGAAAAGGCGCCAGATTAATCATCTGGCGCCTTTGCTTTAAGAGCTTCAAGCGCGGATGTGGTGGAATTGGTAGACACACTGGATTTAGGTTCCAGCGCCGCGAGGCGTAAGAGTTCGAGTCTCTTCATCCGCACCAATTAAAGCTTTGCCCGGCCGGAAGGCGGGGTCAGGCTCGACAAAGAAGTGGTTTGGTTTCTTTGTTAACGCAATATGGTGGGCGTAGCTCAGTTGGTAGAGCACGGGATTGTGACTCCCGTTGTCGAGGGTTCGATCCCCTTCGTCCACCCCATATTCGAAAGGCGCCAGATTTAACAGTCTGGCGCCTTTTTTGTTTTAGTGGTTCGAGTATTCCGCGGCTGCAGGTTCTGGGTCGCAAGGCAGGGCGTTTCGTCGTATTTATGTGTCTCGATGATGCCGCGCTGCCTGCCGGCCCTGTTCGCAGGGGCGGCCGTCAGGGAGATGATTGGCGACTTCTTCTATATATAGAAGGGTCGGCGCAGAGCCCTGGCGCGATTGGCTGTATTTGTCACCGGGGCGAGGCGCAACAGTGTCTTCGTACCGATAAATTGCCTGCTGTTTTTTTACCCGTTTCCAGTAGGGTGACTTCTTGAGTTTGACCCACTAGAATGCATGCCCTTGATTCTGGGGTCGGAAACGGCCGGCTAACGTCTGTGCAACGAGGAATATCCATGCAAGTTTCTGTTGAAAATACTACTGCTCTCGAGCGCCGCCTGAGCATCACCGTGCCGGCAGAGCGCATCGAGACTGCGGTCAACAAGCGTCTGCAGCAGACTGCCCAAAAGGCCAAGATCGCTGGCTTCCGTCCAGGCAAAGTGCCAATGAGCGAAATCAAGCGCCGTTTTGGTGCTGATGCACGTCAGGAAGCGGTAGGTGACGTGATCCAGGCGTCGTTCTACGAAGCGGTTGTCGAGCAAAAGCTGAACCCGGCTGGTTCGCCTTCGATCGAGCCTAAGTCCCTGGAAGCGGGCAAGGACCTGGAATACGTTGCTGTATTCGAAGTGTTCCCGGAGTTCGAAGTTGCCGGCTTCGACGGTATCGCGATCGAGCGCCTGAGCGCCGAAGTGGCTGATGCCGACCTGGACAACATGCTGGAAATCCTGCGCAAGCAGAACACCCGTTTCGAAGTGGCCGAACGTGCTGCCCAGAACGAAGACCAGCTGAACATCGATTTCGTGGGCAAGGTTGACGGCGAAGCATTCGCTGGCGGCTCCGCCAAGGGTACTCAGCTGGTGCTGGGTTCCAACCGCATGATCCCGGGCTTCGAAGACGGCCTGGTTGGCGCAAAAGCCGGCGAAGAACGCGTTCTGAACCTGACTTTCCCGGCTGACTACCAGAACCTGGACCTGGCCGGCAAAGCCGCCGAGTTCACCGTGACGGTCAACAGCGTGTCCGAGCCTAAGCTGCCAGAGCTGAACGAAGAGTTCTTCGCTCAATTCGGCATCAAGGAAACCGGCATCGACGGCTTCCGCACCGAAGTTCGCAAGAACATGCAGCGCGAGCTGCGTCAGGCCATCAAGTCCAAGGTCAAGAACCAGGTCATGGACGGTCTGCTGACCGCCAACCCGATCGAAGTGCCTAAGGCTTTGCTGTCCAACGAAGTGGATCGCCTGCGCGTACAAGCCGTTCAGCAGTTTGGTGGCAACATCAAGCCTGACCAACTGCCGGCCGAGTTGTTCGAAGAGCAAGCCAAGCGCCGTGTCGTGCTGGGCCTGATCGTGGCTGAAGTGGTCAAGCAGTTCGACCTCAAGCCTGACGAAGACCGCGTTCGTGAAATGATCCAGGAAATGGCTTCGGCCTACCAGGAGCCTGAGCAGGTTGTGGCTTGGTACTACAAGAACGACCAGCAGCTGAACGAAGTACGTTCGGTTGTGCTGGAAGAACAAGTTGTGGATACTGTTCTGCAGAAGGCTAAGGTGACCGATAAAGCGGTCTCTTACGAAGAAGCAGTCAAACCGGCGGAAGCAGCACAAGCCGACTGATTGTCCAACTCGTTTGAAATACAACCATAAGCCAGCCTCGCGCTGGCTTATGCGTTTTCAAGACATGACTATTTGGGAGTAACTGCAGAGCATGTTCCGTAATTCCTATATTCAGCAGAACTCTGATATCCAGGCCGCAGGCGGCCTGGTCCCGATGGTTGTCGAGCAGTCCGCTCGTGGCGAACGCGCCTACGACATCTACTCGCGCCTGCTCAAGGAGCGAGTGATCTTTTTGGTGGGGCCGGTAGAGGACTACATGGCCAACCTGATTTGTGCGCAACTGCTGTTCCTTGAAGCGGAAAACCCGGACAAGGACATCCATCTTTACATTAACTCGCCGGGCGGTTCGGTGACCGCGGGCATGTCGATCTACGACACCATGCAGTTCATCAAGCCAAACGTGTCGACCACCTGCATCGGCCAAGCCTGCAGCATGGGCGCTTTCCTGCTGACCGCAGGTGCCGAAGGCAAGCGTTACTGCCTGCCGAACTCGCGCGTGATGATTCACCAGCCACTGGGCGGTTTCCAGGGCCAGGCATCGGACATCGAAATCCATGCCAAGGAAATCCTCTTTATTCGTGAGCGTCTTAACACGCTGATGGCCAAGCACAGCGGGCACACCTTGGAAGAAATCGAGCGTGATACCAACCGTGACAATTTCATGAGCGCTGAAGCCGCGCGTGATTACGGGTTGATCGACGCAGTGATTGACAAGCGCCCCGCTTAATATAAGCAGCTCAAAATAGGCCAGGTCGGCAAGTCCGATCACCTGCGGGCTTGAAAAAGCCCGCATAAGCCTTCATCTTGTGTTGCAAGCCTATCGGATTTGGATCGAACGAATGACTGACACCCGCAACGGCGAGGACAACGGCAAGCTGCTCTATTGCTCCTTCTGTGGCAAAAGCCAGCATGAAGTACGCAAATTGATTGCCGGCCCCTCGGTCTTTATCTGCGACGAGTGCGTCGACCTGTGCAATGACATCATCCGTGAGGAGGTGCAGGAAGCCCAGGCCGAAAGCAGCGCGCATAAATTGCCTTCGCCTAAAGAAATCAGCGGCATCCTTGATCAGTACGTGATTGGTCAAGAGCGTGCAAAAAAGGTTCTGGCCGTAGCGGTGTACAACCACTACAAGCGTTTGAACCAGCGTGACAAGAAAAACGACGAAGTCGAGCTCGGCAAGAGCAACATCTTGCTGATCGGTCCTACAGGCTCGGGTAAAACCCTGCTTGCGGAAACCCTCGCTCGCCTGCTGAACGTTCCGTTCACCATCGCCGACGCCACCACCCTCACCGAGGCTGGCTACGTGGGTGAGGACGTCGAGAACATCATTCAGAAGTTGCTGCAGAAGTGCGACTACGACGTAGAGAAGGCCCAGATGGGTATCGTCTACATCGACGAAATCGATAAGATTTCGCGCAAGTCCGACAACCCGTCGATCACTCGGGATGTTTCCGGTGAAGGCGTGCAGCAAGCTTTGTTGAAACTGATCGAAGGCACGGTTGCTTCCGTACCGCCACAAGGCGGCCGCAAGCATCCACAGCAGGAATTCCTTCAGGTTGATACGCGCAATATCCTGTTCATCTGCGGCGGTGCGTTCTCCGGTCTGGAAAAGGTTATTCAAAACCGTTCCACCCGTGGCGGCATCGGCTTCAGTGCGGAAGTGCGCAGCAAGGAAGAAGGCAAGAAGGTGGGCGAGTCCCTGCGTGAAGTCGAACCTGACGATCTGGTCAAGTTTGGTCTGATCCCGGAATTCGTTGGTCGTCTGCCGGTCCTGGCGACATTGGACGAGCTGGATGAGGCTGCTCTGATTCAGATCCTCACCGAGCCGAAAAATGCCCTGACCAAACAATATGCCAAGCTGTTCGAAATGGAAGGCGTAGACCTCGAGTTCCGTACCGACGCACTCAAATCAGTGGCCAAGCGGGCACTGGAGCGCAAAACCGGTGCGCGTGGCCTGCGTTCGATCCTCGAAGGCGTATTGCTCGACACCATGTACGAAATCCCCTCGCAGTCCGAGGTGAGCAAAGTGGTGATCGACGAAAGCGTTATCGAAGGCAAGTCCAAGCCACTGTATATCTATGAAAACAGTGAGCCGGCTGCCAAGGCTGCGCCAGACGCGTAGGCGTCCGGCTGCTGCATAACAACAAGGGGCCTTTAGGGGCCCCTTTTGTTTTAAGGGCGTGTTTTTCCTGCATTTAACTGCTGGCATTGAGCTTGTTTTTTTTGCCGGCAGCCCCCATCTTGGTTTCATGCTTACTTTTCAACTGTCATAGAGGCGAAATCATGAAGACAACCATCGAATTGCCTCTCCTGCCGTTGCGTGATGTCGTCGTCTATCCGCACATGGTTATCCCGCTGTTCGTGGGGCGCGAGAAGTCTATCGAAGCCCTCGAGGCCGCGATGACGGGCGACAAGCAGATCCTGCTGTTGGCCCAGAGAAATCCTGCTGATGATGATCCAGGCGAAGACGCCCTGTATCGCGTCGGTACCGTTGCGACTGTCCTGCAATTGCTCAAGCTGCCCGACGGCACTGTCAAGGTGTTGGTGGAAGGTGAGCAGCGCGGTGCGGTCGAGCGCTTCATGGAGGTGGACGGCCACCTGCGCGCCGAAGTGGCACTGATCGACGAAGTCGAGGCCCCGGAGCGCGAGTCCGAAGTATTTGTACGCAGCCTGCTCTCGCAATTCGAGCAGTATGTGCAGTTGGGCAAGAAAGTCCCGGCTGAAGTCCTGTCTTCCCTCAACAGCATTGATGAGCCTAGCCGCCTGGTCGACACCATGGCCGCGCACATGGCGCTGAAAATCGAGCAGAAGCAAGACATCCTCGAAATCATCGACCTGCCGGCCCGTGTCGAACACGTCCTGGCGCTGCTCGATGCCGAAATCGACCTGCTGCAGGTTGAAAAGCGCATTCGTGGTCGCGTGAAGAAACAAATGGAGCGCAGCCAGCGCGAGTACTACCTGAATGAGCAGATGAAGGCCATTCAGAAAGAACTCGGCGACAGCGAGGAAGGCCACAACGAAATCGAAGAGCTGAAAAAGCGCATCGATGCCGCCGGCCTGCCGAAAGACGCCCTGACCAAGGCCAACGCCGAGCTGAACAAGCTCAAGCAAATGTCGCCGATGTCGGCCGAAGCCACCGTGGTTCGTTCCTACATCGATTGGTTGGTGCAGGTGCCGTGGAAGGCTCAGACCAAGGTGCGCCTGGACCTGGCTCGCGCCGAAGATATCCTCGATGCCGACCATTACGGCCTCGAAGAAGTCAAAGAACGCATTCTCGAATACCTTGCCGTGCAAAAGCGCGTGAAGAAAATTCGTGGCCCGGTGTTGTGCCTGGTCGGTCCGCCGGGTGTGGGTAAAACCTCCCTGGCCGAGTCGATTGCCAATGCCACCAACCGTAAATTCGTGCGAATGGCCCTTGGCGGCGTGCGTGATGAGGCGGAAATCCGTGGTCATCGCCGCACATATATCGGTTCGATGCCAGGAAGATTGATTCAAAAGATGACAAAGGTCGGCGTGCGCAACCCGCTGTTCCTGCTCGATGAAATCGACAAAATGGGCAGCGACATGCGTGGCGATCCGGCATCGGCCTTGCTCGAAGTGCTCGATCCCGAGCAGAACCACAATTTCAACGACCATTACCTGGAAGTCGACTACGACCTGTCCGACGTGATGTTCCTGTGTACCTCCAACTCCATGAACATTCCGCCAGCGTTGCTGGACCGGATGGAGGTGATTCGTCTGCCGGGTTACACCGAAGACGAGAAGATCAACATCGCCGTCAAATACCTCGCGCCCAAGCAGATTTCGGCCAATGGCCTGAAAAAAGGCGAGATCGAATTCGAGGTCGAGTCGATCCGCGATATGGTGCGTTACTACACCCGCGAGGCCGGTGTACGGGGGCTTGAGCGCCAGATTGCGAAGATTTGCCGCAAGGCGGTCAAGGAGCATGCGCTGGAAAAACGCTTCTCGGTGAAGATTACCGCCGATGTGCTGGAGCACTATCTGGGCGTGCGTAAATTCAGCTACGGGCTGGCGGAACAGCAGGATCAGGTAGGGCAGGTGACTGGCCTGGCGTGGACCCAGGTGGGTGGCGAATTGCTGACCATCGAAGCCGCGGTGATCCCGGGCAAGGGCCAATTGATCAAGACCGGTTCCCTGGGTGACGTGATGGTCGAATCCATCACCGCCGCGCAGACCGTCGTGCGCAGCCGCGCCCGGAGCCTGGGGATTCCCCTGGACTTCCATGAGAAGCACGACGTCCATATCCACATGCCGGAGGGGGCGACCCCGAAAGACGGCCCTAGCGCTGGCGTAGGCATGTGTACGGCCCTGGTATCGGCCCTGACCGGCATTCCGGTACGCGCCGATGTGGCCATGACCGGGGAAATCACCCTGCGTGGCCAGGTATTGGCCATCGGTGGTCTGAAAGAAAAATTGCTCGCCGCACACCGGGGTGGAATCAAGACCGTGATCATTCCTGAAGAGAATGTCCGCGACTTGAAGGAAATTCCTGACAATATCAAGCAAGATCTTCAGATTAAACCGGTTAAATGGATTGACGAGGTCCTGCAAATTGCGCTGCAATACGCGCCGGAGCCCTTGCCGGATGTGGCTCCGGAGATAGTCGCGAAGGACGAAAAGCGCGAGTCTGATTCCAAGGAAAGAATTAGCACGCATTAATGCGTTAAAGCCTGGGGGCTTCCTTGACAGCTTTTTAGAGCCCTTGTTATAAAGCGGCTCTTAAGTGTCTGTAGGCCATTCAGCACTGGTTTTTGCTTTCACCAAAAAACTTAGAATCATACTCAATAGATATATAAGGGGACTTAGAGTGAACAAGTCGGAACTGATTGATGCTATCGCCGCATCCGCTGATATCCCGAAAGCTGCTGCTGGCCGTGCGCTGGACGCAGTAATCGAATCCGTCACTGGCGCTCTGAAGGCCGGCGATTCGGTGGTACTGGTAGGCTTCGGTACTTTTTCTGTGACTGACCGCCCAGCTCGCACTGGCCGTAACCCACAGACTGGCAAAGCACTGCAAATCGCTGCTGCCAAGAAACCAGGTTTCAAAGCCGGTAAAGCCCTGAAAGAAGCCGTTAACTAAGCCTCGATCAAGCCTTTACCTACCCGGGTCCGACGCAGGTCTGGCCTGGCAGCGGAGCGGCAGCTGACCCACGTATCCATCGGGTCACCACGCCGGGGGTGTGGGTTCTAACCCCCGTCCGCTCCGCCAGTTACGAGAGAAGGCGCATCCTCGGATGCGCCTTTCTTCTATCCGGACTCTACCCACGCTCCACGGTTGCCAATTTTTGAAGTTCAACCGTTTCTGGGGGACGCATGCTGCAAAATATCAGGGACAATTCACAAGGCTGGATTGCCAAGACCATTATCGGGATCATCGTCGCATTGATGGCGTTCACCGGTATCGAGGCTATTTTTCAGGCTTCGACCAACACCAAGCAGGACGTGGCCAAGGTCAACGGTGAAGCAATCACCCAGACCGAACTGAGCCAGGCTGTCGACATGCAACGTCGCCAACTGATGCAACAGATGGGCAAGGATTTCGATGCTTCCCTGCTGGACGAAAAACTGCTGCGCGACGCGGCGCTCAAGAGCCTGATCGATCGCAAGCTGGTACTGCAAGGTGCCGCTGATTCCAAGTTTGCCTTCTCTGACGCCGCGCTGGACCAAGTGATCCTGCAGACGCCGGAGTTCCAGGTGGACGGCAAGTTCAACGCCGAGCGTTTTGACCAGGTGATCCGTCAACTGGGCTACAGCCGTCTGCAGTTCCGTCAGATGATGACCCAGCAAATGCTGATCGAGCAGACTCGCTTGGGCATCCTCGGTAGCGCCTTCGTGACTGATGCGCAGGTGCTGGCATTCGCCCGCCTGGAAAAACAGACCCGCGATTTCGCCACCGTCAATATCAAGGCCAACCCTGCGGCGGTGAAACTCACCGACGACGAGGTCAAGGCTTACTACGACCAGCACGCCAAAGAGTTCATGACCCCGGACCAGGTGGTCATCGACTATCTGGAGTTGAAGAAGTCGTCTTTCTTCGACCAGGTCACCGTCAAAGACGATGAACTGCAGGCAGCGTATGAGAAAGAAACCGCCAACCTCGCTGAGCAGCGTCGTGCGGCGCACATCCTGATTGAAGTCAACGACAAGGTCACCGACGCCCAAGCCAAGGCCAAGATCGAGGAAATCCAGGCGCGCCTGGCCAAGGGTGAGCAGTTCGAAGCCCTGGCCAAGGAGTTCTCCCAGGACCCGGGTTCGGCCAGCAATGGCGGTGACCTCGGCTTTGCCGGTCCTGGCGTCTACGATCCGGACTTCGAAGCTGCCCTGTACGCCTTGAATAAGGACCAGGTCTCGGCACCGGTGCGCAGCACCTTCGGTTGGCACCTGATCAAGCTGTTGGGCGTTGAAGCGCCAGAAGTGCCATCGTTCGCCAGCCTGAAAGACAAGCTGACTCACGAGCTCAAGAACCAACAGGTTGAACAGCGTTTTGTCGAAGCGACCAAGCAATTGGAAGATGCGGCGTTCGAAGCCTCCGACCTGGCTCAGCCGGCCTCCGATCTGAAGCTGACCGTTCACACCTCTGCGCCGTTTGGTCGCGAAGGCGGTGAGGGTGTCGCGGCCAACCGTGCCGTGGTCACTGCCGCGTTCAGCCCGGAAGTGTTGGATGAGGGTGCCAACAGCACCGCCATCGAGCTCGACCCGGAAACCATCATCGTGCTGCGGGCCAAAGAGCATCTGAAGCCTACGCAACTGCCGCTGGAAAGCGTGGCAGCGGCGATCCGCACCCAGATGACCAAGGAACGCGCCAGCGCGGCCGCCAAGACTCACGCTGACGAGTTGATCGCCAGCCTGCGTGATGGCAAGACCCCGCTGAACCAGCCCGTTGATGGCCAGGCCTGGAAAGTCACCGAAGCGGCTACCCGTAGCCAGGAAACGATCGACCCGGTGGTGCTGCAAGCCTTGTTCCGCATGCCCAAGCCTGCGTCCAAGGACAAGCCGACCTTCACCACCGTGACCCTCGCTGATGGCAGCCTGGTGATCGTGCGCTTGAACGGCGTCACCGAAGCGGCGGCTCCATCGGACGATGAGAAGGCGCAATACCGCCGTTTCCTCGCTTCCCGTGTTGGGCAGCAGGATTTCGCGGCGTACCGCAAGCAGTTGGAAACCAAGGCTGAGATCAAGAAGTACTGATCTCGGTTTGAATAAAAAGCCCCCGGCCTGAAAAGACCGGGGGCTTTTTCATGGGCGTTTGCAAAGGGCCAGCAACATCAACGCCACTACCGCCCAGGGAAACGCGAGCACGCCCCAGCTCTGCAACAACAACCCGCCCGCCAGACCGCCACCGGCAATGCCCAGGTTCCATACCGTCACCAGCATCGACTGCGCGGCGTCCGCCGACTCGCCCGCCGACTTGGCCAGGGCGGTTTGCAGCAAGGCCGGTAGGCCACCGAATGCCAGCCCCCAGGCCGCGACGGCGATGTAGATGATCGCCGGCGAGTCGATCCAGAACGCCAACGCCAGCGCCGACAGGCCAAACAGCATGCAACTGAACAGCACCAACGGGCGCAGCCATCGATCGATCAGCAGGCCCACCAGCCAGATGCTCAACAACGCCGTCAGGCCAAACACCAGCAGTACCCGGTCGATATCGGCCTGGATGCCGGCGGGCTCCAGCAGGGGGGCGATGTAGGTATAGAGAATGTTGTGCGCCAGCACGTAGGTAAAGGTCACCCAAAGCACCGGGCGAATACCGCGCAACCTCATCACCTGGCGCAGCCCCAGGCGTTGTTGCGCTGCTTGGCCGGCAAAGTCCGGGAGTTGCCAGCGCGCCCAGAGCAGCAATGCCAACGTCAGCCCGGTCATGATCGCAAAACTCAAGCGCCAGCCAACGAGGGTACCCAGCAGGGTGCCGGCCGGCACGCCCAGGGTCAGGGCCAGCGGTGCGCCAAGCATTGCGATGGCAATCGCCCGGCCTTGCAGGTGAGGGGCGACCATACGACTGGCGTAACCGGCCAACAGGGCCCAGAGCAACCCGGCGAATACCCCGGCGAAAAAGCGCGCTACCAGGGTCAGCCCGTAGTGGCTGGATACGGCCGTCACGCTGTTGACCAGGGCGAAGCCAGCAATGGCCACCAGCAGTAGGGGGCGTCGGCGCCAACCCCGCGTCAGCAGCGTCAAGGGGATGGCCGCGAGCAATGATCCGAGTGCATAGAGCGTGACCAGTTGGCCAACCAGGGCGGGCGACACACCCAGGCCTGCGCCCATCTGCGGCAAGAGCCCCGCAGGCATGGCTTCGGTGAGGATGGTGATAAAACCCGCGCAAGCCAGGGCCAACAAGCCTCCCAGCGGCAGCACGTCAGGCTCGGCGTTCGCCGGGCAATGGGTAAGTGAAGGGTTGTCGCTCATGACGCTTGATCCATATAAAAGGGGCAAGGCGGCAGAGTAAGGGGCTGTGCTGTGCGGAAAAACAGGCTAAGGTTCCGAACTTAGCGGACGTAGGTGTCCGTAATCAGTCGAGACGTGATCATGGACAGCTTGAGCAGCCTGTCGGTATTTGTGCAGGTGGCGGAGACGCGCAGCTTCACCGTCGCCGGTCGCGTGCTGGGGGTATCGTCGTCGGCCGTGGGCAAAAGTATCGCGCGCATGGAAGAGCGCCTGGGCGTCAGGCTGTTTCACCGCAGCACGCGCAGTATCACCCTGACCAGCGAAGGCTCGCTGTTTCTTGAGCGTTCGCGGCGCATTCTGGCCGAGGTCGAGGCGGCCGAGCAGGAATTGACGGACGCCAGCGCCACGCCGCGCGGCAAGTTGCGCGTCAGCCTGCCGCAGGTACGCGGCTTGTTGATGCCGGTGCTCAGCGACTTTATGCGCGCCTACCCGGATATCGAGTTGGATGTGGATTTTTCCGACCGCATGGTGGACGTGATCGAGGAAGGTTTCGATGCGGTGATTCGCACAGGCAAGCCCGAAGATTCGCGCTTGATGGCGCGGCATCTGGGCTATTACCAGTTGGTGCTTGTGGGCACGCCGGGCTACTTCGCTCAACACGGCACCCCGCAGCAACCGCAGGATCTCAATGATCACGCGTGCCTGCGGCACAAATTCTGCGCCACCGGCAAACTGGAAAACTGGCCGTTGCGTCACCTGCCGGGCGCCGCCGAGCCGACCTTGCGTACACCGCTGGTCAGTACCACCATTGAGTCCCTCAACCATGTGGTACACGAGGGATTGGGCATCGCCTGTCTGCCCGACTACATGGTCAACGAGGCCGTGGGGCAGGGGCGCTTGCTACGAGTGTTGGATGATTATCTCGAACACCGTGGCAGTTTCTGGATACTGTGGCCGTCAAGTCGTCATGCATCTGCCAAGTTGCGCGTGTTTATTGACCATATGTGCGCCGGGCTTTTCCCTGCAGGCACCGCTGTGTAGGCTTGTGACGTTTTATCGACAGGAATGCGCGCGCCAAGGCCTCGTTCTGTTGCACAATACCGCCCAGACCGTTTTCCTCAGGATTTTCAATGTCGACATCATTTCACTTGCGTAGCCTCGGGTTGGCGCTGGTGTTGGCGGGCGCCACGGGCTGCTCGTCACCCAAGACCGCTATTTACGAGCACGAGAATTTCGACGACTCCGGTACGTTCTCCCGTAATTACCCGGTCAGTGACATCGCCGCGTGCGAGGCCGCACGCCGTGCCTTGCTGAGCCAGGGCTACATCATCACCAGCAGCGATCCGAAGCTGGTGGTGGGTAACAAGAGTTTCCAGCAGACCGGCGAAACTCACATGCAGATCAGCTTCAATGTGGTGTGTGCCAATGATGGCAAAGGTAAAAGCCACTCGACGATGTTTGCCAACGCCCTGCAGGATCGTTATGCGCTGAAGAAGGTCAACAACTCCGCCAGCCTGGGTGTGGGTGTGCTGGGCTCGGTGTCGATGCCGATCGGCTCCACCGACGACTCGATGGTGAAGGTGGCGAGTGAGACCGTCTCGGCACCGAAGTTCTACGAGCGCTACTTCGCACTGGTGGATGTGTTCCTGCCCCAAGAGGTGAAGAAGACCGAACATATTCCCGAACAGCCCAAGGCTGAACTGGGGGTGCCGGAACCCAAAGTTGCCCCGGCAGCGGAGAAGGTGCCAGCGCCGAAGGAAGAACCTGTAGCGCCGGCCGTCTCGACGCCGGTTACACCGGCACCGGAGCCTGCGCCGATCGTCCCGCAGGCAGAACCGAGCCCTGCGCCGGCACCGGCACCTGCGCCAACCACGCCGGACCTGCCGCCGCCGACAGAGGCGATTCCGCCCCTGCCGACGCCCGCGCAGTGAGTCAGACCGCTACGGGATTGGTCTTGTCGACATTGATCCCGTAGCGACTGATCGCCTCACTGATTTTCTCGCGACCTATCAGCCCGTCATCGGCCAGCGCCTTCAGTGCCGCCAGCACAATGAAATGCCGGTCCACCTCGAAGAACTCGCGCAAGGCCTCCCGAGTATCCGACTGCCCGAAGCCGTCCGTGCCCAGCGCTACAAAGCGTCGGTTCGGCACAAAGGGGCGGATCTGGTCGGCGAACAGCTTCATGTAGTCAGTGGCCACCAGCACCGGACCCGTATGCCCGGCCAAGCATTGCTCGACGTAACTCAAGCGCGGCTCGTGTTCCGGGTGCAACAGGTTCCAGCGTTCGGCTTCATGCCCGTCACGGCGCAGCTCGGTCAGGCTGGGCGCACTCCATACGCTGCTGTGTACGGCGAAATCCTTGTCGAGCAACGCTGCCGCGGCGATCACTTCCCGCAGGATCGAACCGCTGCCCATCAATTGCACCTGTGCCTGCTGGTGTGTGCTCAGCGGATACAAACCCTTGAGAATGCCTTCTTCCACGCCTTCGGGCATTGCCGGGTGCGGGTAGTTCTCGTTGAGCAGGGTGATGTAGTAGTAAATGTCCTCCTGCTCGACATACATGCGCCGCATGCCTTCGCGAATGATCACCGCCAGTTCGTAGGCAAAAGTCGGGTCATACGATACACAGCACGGAATCACCGACGCCAGGATATGGCTATGCCCATCATCGTGTTGCAAGCCTTCGCCCATCAGGGTGGTGCGCCCGGCCGTGGCACCCAGCAGGAAGCCGCGTGCCCGGGCATCGCCTGCCGCCCAGGCCAGGTCGCCGACGCGCTGGAAGCCGAACATCGAGTAGAAGATGTAGAAGGGCACGGTCATCAGAGCATGGTTGCTGTAGGACGTACTCGCCGCGATCCAGGAGGCAATCGCACCGGACTCATTCAGACCTTCCTGCATGATCTGTCCGTCCTTGCTCTCTTTGTAGTAGCTCAGTTGCCCGGCGTCTTGTGGGGTGTAGAGCTGGCCGACGGCGGAGTGAATGCCGATCTGACGGAACAGGCTTTCCATGCCGAAGGTGCGTGATTCGTCCGGCACGATGGGCACGATCAGCTTGCCCAGGTGCGGGTCCTTGAGCAGTGTGCCGAGAATCCGCACAAAGGCCATGGTGGTGGAGATGGCGCGCTCGCCGGTGTCTTTGAGCTGGGTCGCGAAAGCGCTCAGTTCAGGAATCTGCAGCGACTCGACGGCGCTGTGGCGCGCCGGCACGTAGCCGCCCAACGCCTGGCGCCGGGCGGCGAAGTAGCGCGCCTCTTCGCTGTCGGCAGCCGGCTTGAGGTAAGGAATTTCAGCCAACTGCTCGTCGGGGACTTCCAGGCCGAAGCGATCACGGAACGCTCTGACGGCGTCGGCGCCCATTTTTTTCAGCTGATGGTTGATGTTCTGGCCTTCGCCGGCTTCGCCCATGCCGAAGCCCTTGACGGTTTTCGCCAGGATCACCGTGGGTTGGCCTGAATGACTCATGGCGGCAGCATAGGCGTTATAGACCTTGTCCGGGTCATGACCGCCGCGTGAGAGTTTCCAGATGTCCTCGTCTGACAGGTCCGCAACCAATGCCAGCAACGCCGGGTATTTGCCGAAGAAATGTTCGCGCACGTAGGCGCCGTCCTGGGATTTGTAGTTCTGATAATCACCGTCCACGCACTCCATCATGCGTTGGCGCAGCAGCCCGCTCTGGTCTTTTTCCAGCAGTGCATCCCAGCCGCCGCCCCAGATTACCTTGATCACATTCCAGCCGGCCGCGCGGTAGAGGCTTTCGAACTCCTGGATCACCTTGGCATTGCCGCGTACTGGGCCGTCCAGGCGCTGTAGGTTGCAGTTGACCACGAAGATCAGGTTGTCGAGTTTTTCACGCCCGGCCAGGGAAATGGCGGCCAGGGATTCCGGCTGGTCCATTTCGCCATCACCGAGGAACGCCCAGACCTTGCGGCCCTGGTGCTGCTTGAGCGCACGCAACTCCAGGTAGCGCATAAAGCGCGCCTGGTAGGCGGCGGTGATCGGTCCGAGCCCCATGGACACGGTGGGGAATTGCCAAAAATCCGGCATCAGCCGTGGGTGCGGGTAGGACGACAAGCCAGCACCGCCCGTTTCGCGGCGGAAGTTGTCGAGCTGGGCCTCGCTGATGCGGCCTTCGAGATACGCGCGGCCGTAGATGCCGGGGGAGGAGTGGCCCTGGATGTAGACCAGATCGCCATCGAAGGTGTCGGTGCGCCCACGGAAAAAGTGGTCGAAGCCGACGTCATACAGCACGGCGGCCGACGCGTAGGTGGCGATATGCCCACCGACGCCGGAGTGTTTACCGGCGCGCAGCACCATGGCCATGGCGTTCCAGCGGATAAACGCACTGGTGCGGCGTTCGAGGGCCAGGTTGCCAGGGTAGGGCAACTGGCGGTCCAGCGGGATTGTGTTGATGTAGGGCGTGGTTACCCGCCCGTAGACGTCACCATGTTGCGCCACGTCGAAATCCAGCAACTGGTCGATCAGGTAGTGGGCACGCGGGCGGCCTTCGGTGGACAGCACCGATTCGATGGCTTCCAGCCATTCGCGGGTTTCCTGTGGGTCGTCGTCCAGTCTTACTGCGGTATTCGGGGTCATGTGAGGCTCCAGGGTCGGCGAATATCAAGCAGCGTGCTCCTTGTGGGAGCGGCGCACATATAGTTGCAATTGCAACTACATGTCTGAATCTAGCGCGGGATGAGCTACTATTGCAACCTTCTTGAAATTCCCCGGATGGTGTTGCATGTCGTCGAAAGAGCCTGATGTCTGGTTCCGTTTTGTCAGGGCCCACAGGACGGTCATCCGTGAAATCGAGCGGCGCCTGGCCGCGGCCGACCTGCCGCCCTACGCCTGGTACGACGCATTGTGGGGCCTGGAAAGCGGCCCCGAAGGTACTCGGCGCATGCATGAATTGGCCGATGTGCTGGCCATCGAGCGCTACAACCTGACGCGCCTGGTGGACCGCCTGGAAAAAGACGGCCTGGTGGTGCGCTCCCGCTCCGACGGCGACGGCCGTGCCGCGTTTGCCACGATCACCGAGGCCGGCCGGGTGTTGCGCAAAAAGATGTGGGGCATCTACGAAAGCACGGTGGATGAGCTGTTCCTGTCGCAGATCGCACCGGAGCAGCGCCAGGGGTTTGCCGAAGCCCTGGAACGTACTGCCGGGTTGGCGATGGAGGCCGGTGTGCAGGTCCGTAACCGGCGCAAATCCTGAGACACGACGATTCAACGTGGAAGATGGCGTGGTCCCGATAACAGGCAGCTGTCGACTGACCCGCCGCTATCGGGAGCAAGCCCCTTGCGCCGTTGTTCGCATTCCGGCTCATTGCAGTGAGTAGCGCTTCATCGCCCGTTCGACCTGCTGTGCAGCGATAAGCCCGTCCTTCGCCAGGGCGCTCAATGCAGACACCGCAATCCAATAGCGACTGGGCGCCGATGCCTGCACCGAGCCCGCGCCCAGCCCCACGAACCGCGCATCCACGTAAGCCGCCAACGGGTCGACAATCGGCTGTGCATAGCCGGTCACTGCAATCACCGGCGCGGCATTCCCGGCCAGGCACTCGCGCAAGTGGCTGCTGCGTCTGGGGGCGGTGGGGTGCAGGCGATTCCAGCGTTCGGCCGCCGCGGCCTCTCGGGCCAGCCGCGTGTAGCTGGGGCAACTCCACAACTGCGCGGTGATATTCCAGTCCTGTGCCAACAAGCGTTTGGCCTGCACGACCTCTTCAAGCGCCCGACCTGCGCCGAGCAAGCGCACGTCCCCTGGGGCATCGCGCTGGAGCGGATACATACCCTTGAGCGCATCTTCACGGTCCTGCTCGGTCAACGGTACTGCGTTGTCGTCGTCATGCAGCGCCAGGTAGTAAAACCCGGGCTTGCCGTCGATATACAAGGTGCGCAGTCCCGCCAGCACGATCGCCCGGACTTCCTCACCCGTGGCAGGATCGTAGGGTGTGCAATGCGGATTGCTCGCCAGCCACAGCGGGAGAGAAGGCTGTGCGCCCTTGGGCCAGGCCGAGGGTTGGGTTTCGATGTCGTTGCACAGGATGCCGCGCTGCGCCGTCTCGGTCGACAAGGCACACAGTTGTGCCGACGACACCGCGCTGTGCAGGTACAGCAACGGTTTTTCCGCAGTTTTGCGCGCAAACCAGACGGGCCAACTGCCCACACGCCGGGAACGGGACTGGCCGCGAATCACCCAGGCCTGCCGGCTGGCTTCCAGGGTGTTGGCCATGCTCATGACGGTATGCAATGGCGAACTTCGTGTATGTCCGGCCTGGTTCAACGCATCACAGCAAAGCTGTGCGGCGTGCGCGGTGGTGGCAATCATCGGTCTGACTCCTCGGCAAGGGAGGCTTACCCTAAGGGAAATCGACTTATAATTGCAATTGCAATGGTTGCAATTGTTTTTTGATGGCCCAGTGCTAAATCCGCACAACGCTGCTACGTTTATTCTGAAGGTGTAGGAACGTCATGACACTGACATTTTTCCGTCATCACGGCACATTAGGCTGGCTGTGCAGGTCATTTACCTGCGGCTGCTTTCAACTCAAGAAGGAGTTCACCATGGACGATTACCAAGAAGAACTGCTGGAGTATCAGGCCTTTGAATGGGACCCTTTGGACCCTGCCGACGACGCTACTGAGCTGTAAGACCGGCTTCAGGCGGATTGCCGCTGACTGCGGCGAAATTCCCCTGGGGTTTGGTTGTTCCACCGCCTGAACGCCCGTTGAAAGGCCTGGGCCGAGGCAAAACCGAGCAAGTAGGCGATCTCGCCGAATGCCAGTTCCGTATCGCGGATATAGGTCATGGCCAGGTCGCGGCGGGTATCGTTGAGGATCGCCCGGAACTGAGTGCCTTCATCGGCCAGTTTGCGGCGCAGGGTCCAGGTCGGCAGCTTCAAGCGCGCCGCCACTTCTTCCAGGTCGGGTTCCCGGCCGCCATTGAGCATCGGCCCGAGCAGGCGGGTAATGCGCTCGCGCAGGCTGCGGGTGCGGGTCAACTGCTCCAACTCCCTTTCACACAGTTGTAACAGCAGTTGCCAGGTACTCGGGCAATGCTCCGGGTTGCGCAGCGCCAGGGTTGTCTGGCTCAGGCGCAGTTGATTGGCCTCGGCGCCGAAGTGGACCGGGCTGTCACCCAGCACGCTGTATTGTTCGCTGTAGTCCGGTGCTTCGAATTCGATCTCGATGCGCTGCGCCTGTACCGGCTGCTGGGCCAGGCTCGACAGTTGGTGCAGCCAGCCGGCGATGATCGAGTCGACCACAAAGCGGTTATAGGCGTTGTACGGGCTGATGGAGTAGAAACGCAGCCACGCGCCTTCGGCGTCTTCATGAAAGCTCGACTGCCCGCGATAGTTGGAGCCGTACAGCGCTTCAAAGCGCGTGAGGGTGCGGGCCGCTTCGCGCACGTTGGGCGCCTGGGCGGCCGTGACGCCGGCCAGGCCGGCCTGGCTCAAGCGGCTCGACTGGCCCATGCGCAGGCCGAGGCCCGGGTCGCCGGTCAGTTGAATGGCGGCATGGCCCAAGCGCATGTAACGCGGGATCGACAAGCGCGCGCCGGCTTCTGCGAGCCGTAGCGGGTCCAGGCCGTATTGCAGCAACAGCGGTTGCGGGTCCAGGCCGTGGCTGCTGATGGCGTCGGCCAGGGTGTGCACGAAGCCCACCGACAGATCCCCCAGGCGTACCGGCTTCACGGCGTTACAGCCAGATATTCAGCAAGCGCGCGCCACGGGCGTCGCCGTCGGCGAACACCTGGCCGTTGCTGCTGAGAAAGCTCTGGCCGGCGCTGCCCAGGTCCCAGAACTGCCCGCGCAGAAACACACTCATGCCCGCGATGGCCTGGCTGATGGGCGGCTGGCTGATCAAGGTCAGGCGCCGCCAGGCTTCGCCTTCGCTGAGTTCTTCGGGTTTGAGGCTGATTTCCGCGGGCGTCGACACGCTTTTGAAGCCGCGCCAAGGGCGGCCCCAGGTGTCGCGGCCGATAACAAACGCGGGGACGGCGATCAACCTTGCACCTTGCTCATTGAGCTTGCGGTAGTTGTCCGGGTACCAGCTGTCGCTGCCGATCAGGATGCCCAGGCGTCCGGCCGGGGTGTCGACCACGCTGACGGTGTTTTCATCCCCGGGCGCAATGAAGCCGCGCTCGTCGTAGATCGGGTAGAGCTGACGCTGCGGCTGGCCCAGGGGCAGGCCATCGGCCGCAAATACCAGGCTGGCGTTGTACAGCGCGCCATGCCCGACCTGCAGTTGCCCCTCGCTCACGCTGGGGTTGGGCAACGCGATGGAACCGGCCACCAGGGTCACGCCAAACTCCTTGGCCAGGCCGCCGAACAGCACTTGGTAGTCCCGCGCCATTGCCGGGGCTTTCATGCGCAAGTACGCGTCGTCCATGCGGTTGTCGCCGGTGGCGCTGATCCAGGCGCGCATGAACTGCAGCGGGTTGCTGATCGACAGCCAGTTCATCGCATCTTTCAGGTGGGTCGCCTGATACAGCTCGTTTTTTTCGCCGCTGAGCATCAGCCAGGTGCCGATATGTTCCGGCAGCACCACGATGGTTTTTTCATTGATCAGCCCCTGGTTTCGCGCCGTTTGCAGGTAGGCCGCGAGCTTCAGGTGCAGGCGTTCCAGGCTCTGGTAGTCGCCGGGGAACAGTTCCGGCTGAATGCCCAGCAGGTTGCCGCGATCGGCAGGCTGGCCTTCGTTGACGGCCAGGGTGATGCGCAGGTCGGACAGGTAATGCGCCACGGGGCGTTCCTGGGTCCAGACCAGATAGGCGGCGACGGCGGCAACCAGCGCCAGGGTGACGGTAAAAGCGAGAAGTTTACGCATGGGGGAACAGACAACAGACCGAGTGCAGGGTTCGCGACTAGGGTAGGGCCCGCGGCTCGGCTTGCCAAGGGGCGCTGTGCATTTGGATCAATAACTTGTCAGTTTCGGTCATTGAGTGCTAGCCGAACGCCTCTTAGTCTGTGGGACATAAACCGATGGCAAGCCGTAAGAGCGTGCCACGTCCCGTGATGATCCGTTGTGGAGCTTGACCATGACCGCTGCTGCGTACCCGCACCTGCTGGCCCCGTTGGACCTGGGTTTTACCACCTTGCGCAACCGTACCCTGATGGGCTCGATGCACACGGGGCTGGAAGAAAAACCGGGCGGTTTCGAACGCATGGCGGCCTACTTCGCCGAGCGCGCCCGTGGCGGCGTGGGCCTGATGGTCACCGGCGGCATTGGCCCGAACGATGAAGGTGGGGTGTATTCCGGCGCGGCCAAGCTGACCACCGACGAAGAGGCGCAGAAGCACAAGATCGTGACCCGCGCCGTACACGAAGCCGGCGGCAAGATCTGCATGCAGATCCTCCACGCCGGCCGTTATGCCTACAGCCCCAAGCAGGTGGCACCGAGCGCGATCCAGGCGCCGATCAACCCGTTCAAGCCCAAGGAACTGGACGAAGCGGGCATCGAGAAACAGATCCAGGATTTCGTCACCTGCTCGCTGCTGGCGCAGTCCGCCGAATACGACGGCGTGGAAATCATGGGTTCCGAAGGCTACTTCATCAACCAGTTCCTCGCCGCCCACACCAATCACCGCACCGACCGTTGGGGCGGCAGCTACGAAAACCGCATGCGCCTGGCGGTGGAGATCGTGCGCCGGGTGCGCGAAGCGGTCGGCCCGAACTTCATCATTATCTTCCGCCTGTCGATGCTCGATCTGGTGGAAGGCGGCAGCAGTTGGGAAGAAATCGTGCAACTGGCCAAGGCCATCGAGCAGGCCGGTGCGAGCATCATCAACACCGGGATCGGTTGGCACGAAGCGCGCATTCCGACCATCGCCACCAAGGTGCCGCGGGGCGCGTTCAGTAAAGTCACCGCCAAATTGCGCGGTGCGGTGCAGATCCCGCTGATCACCACCAACCGCATCAACACCCCGGAGATTGCCGAGCAGATCCTCGCCGCAGGCGATGCCGATATGGTCTCGATGGCGCGGCCGTTCCTCGCCGACCCGGAGTTCGTCAACAAGGCCGCGGCCGGTCGTGCCGATGAAATCAACACCTGCATCGGTTGCAACCAGGCCTGCCTCGACCACACCTTCGGCGGCAAGTTGACCACCTGCCTGGTCAACCCGCGCGCGTGCTACGAGACCGAGCTCAACTATCTGCCGGTCAAACAGATCAAGAAAATCGCCGTGGTCGGCGCCGGTCCCGCGGGCCTGGCCGCTGCCACGGTGGCGGCCGAACGCGGCCATCAGGTGACGTTGTTCGATTCGGCCAGCGAGATCGGTGGCCAGTTCAACATCGCCAAGCGCGTGCCGGGCAAGGAAGAGTTTTTCGAGACCCTGCGTTATTTCAACCGCAAATTGCAGACCACCCATGTGGAGGTGTGCCTCAACACCCGCGTCGACGTCGCGCAACTGACGGCAGGCGGGTACGACGAGATCATCCTCGCCACCGGTATCGCCCCGCGCACGCCGGCAATTGCGGGCATCGATAACCCGAAGGTGCTGAGCTACCTCGACGTGATCCTCGAGCGCAAACCCGTGGGCAAGCGCGTCGCGGTGATCGGTGCCGGCGGTATCGGCTTCGACGTGTCGGAATTCCTCGTGCATCAGGGCGTGTCCACCAGCCTGGACCGCGACGCGTTCTGGAAAGAGTGGGGCATCGACACGCAGTTGCAAGCGCGTGGCGGCGTCGCCGGGATCAAGCCGCAACCGCACCCGCCGGCGCGCGAGGTGTTCCTGCTGCAGCGCAAGGCTTCCAAGGTCGGCGACGGGCTGGGCAAGACCACCGGCTGGATTCACCGCACCGGGTTGAAGAACAAGCAGGTGCAGATGCTCAACAGCGTCGAGTACCTGAAGATCGACGACGCGGGCCTGCATATCCGCATCGGCGCCGAGGGCGAGCCGCAGTTGTTGGCGGTGGACAACATTGTGATCTGCGCCGGCCAGGACCCGTTGCGCGAATTGCAGGACGGCCTGGTCGCAGCGGGCCAGAACGTGCACCTGATCGGCGGTGCCGACGTCGCCGCCGAACTCGACGCCAAGCGCGCCATCAACCAGGGCTCGCGCCTGGCGGCTGAGTTGTAAAACGCCGAGAAGGGGCAGTGTTAGACTACTGCCCCTTTTTCATACGGACTTGCGCCGATGGGCCCTTTCGACTGGCTCCCCCATGCGCCCCTGGAACCGCTGCCGCTGGATTGGCTGAACGGGGTCGAATTGGCCGTGCTGCGCCTGGACCGCATCGACCCGCTGATCAGCGGCAACAAGTGGTTCAAGCTCAGCGAACACCTGGCCCTGGCGCAACAGGCCGGTGCCGGCGGGATCATCAGTCTCGGCGGGGCGTACTCCAACCACCTGCATGCGCTGGCGGCGGCCGGCAAGCGTTTTGATTTTCCCACCGTCGGCCTGTTGCGCGGCCATCCCCAAGACACGCCCACCGTTCTCGATTTGAAAGCCTTCGGCATGCAGTTGCATTGGCTGGGCTATGGCGGCTACCGCGCGCGGCATGAACCCGATTTCTGGCAGCCGTGGCACGAACACTATCCCCATCTCTACCCGGTGCCCGAAGGCGGCGGGGGCATCGCCGGGGCGTTGGGTTGCGGTGTATTGGTCGAGCAGGCGCGTGCGCAATTGAGCAACGTGGGGTGGGACGATTACGACGCATGGTGGCTGGCGGCAGGCACCGGCACGACTGTGGCCGGGCTGGCGCTGGCCGAGGCGGGGAGACATCCGGTATACGGTGCAATGGCGGTGCCGGACGATCACGGCGTGGCGCAGAACGTGCGCGCTATCGTGCAGGACGGCTTTGCGTTGTTGGACGCCAGCCGGGGCGGCTTCGCCAAGGTCGACCCGTTGTTGCTCGACTTTATCGAGACCACGCAACGGGCCTGCGGCCTGCCGCTGGAGCCGCTCTATACCGGCAAGGCACTGCTGGCGTTGAAGCAACAGGTCGAAGCCGGGCGCTTCCCTCCCGGCACGCGTCTGATCTTCGTCCACACCGGCGGCTTGCAAGGCCGCCGAGGGTTGGCTGCCTAACGCTTGGGCAGCATGCGCAACACGGTGTTATCGCGGATGAAGTAGTGGTGGTACAGACCTGCCACGGCATGCAGGCCGATCAACCAATAACCGATGGAGCCGCCCAGCTCGTGCCACTCTTTGATCTGCTTGGACAAGTCCTTGTTTTCGCCGATCAGGGGCGGTAACTCGATCCCATAGAACATCACGGAATGCCCTTGGGCGCTGACGATCAGCCAGCCAGCGATCGGCATGCCGATCATGAAGGCATACAGTGCAAAGTGCATCAGGGTCGCCAGCAGGCTCTGCCATTGCGGCGGTGCCGGTACGATTTTCGGCGCGACCCCCAGCGAGCGGGCAAACAGGCGCAGCCAGACCAGCACAAACACGGTCAGGCCGAACATGAAGTGCATTTCCACGATCAGCGCCCGCCCGCCACTGCCTTTGGGGAAGATCCCGCGAAACTCAATACAGGCGTAGACCACCGCCAGCAGCACCACCATCAACCAGTGCAACGCAACCGACATGGTGCTGTAACGTGACTCGGAATTTTTCCACGGCATCGCTTGATTCCTCACTCATCAGGGCAAACCTCCGTTCTTTGGCGACGAAGTCCTTTTACTGTAAGCCTGTTTTGCAGGGTTTGCCCGGCGCGAATGCCGTTGAGTTGACCTCGATCAGTGGCTTTGCGGCATTTCACCGCGGGCCAGGCGCTGGTTGATGTCGGCGATCACCGCTGGCAGGTCGGTGATGGTGTCGATCATGTAGTGCGGGCGCGAGCCTTCGAACATCGCTTCGATACGCGTGCGCTCATGGGCCAGGCCGGCGCTGTCCAGGGCGCGGAACTGCGCGTAGGTCAGGCCCAGGGCGTTGCCGGAACAGGTCAGCGCCACGGTCCACATCCCGGCGCGACGGCCTTCGAGAATGCCCGGTACGGTGTCGTCGACCTTGACGCATGCCGCCACATCGTCAACGCCCAGGGCGATCACGTTGGCCAGGGCCTGCGCCGGCCATGGGCGGCCGTTGGGCACTTCGTCGGTGGCGACTACATGGTCGGCGACGTAGCCGTTGGTGGCGGCCAGCGCGACGACCTTGTCCATCACTTGCTTGGGATAGCCGGAGCAGGAGCCGATCTTGAGCCCTTGCGCACGCAGTGCGGCGATGCAGTCGAGGGCGCCGGGGATCAGCGCCGAGTGCTCGGCGATCTTTTCGATCTGCAGCGGCATGAAGCGCTGGTAGATCGCGCTCACGTCCTCGTCGCTGGGCGTGCGGCCGAACGCCTGGCGGTAACGCTCGGCGACCTGCGGCTGGTTGCACAGGGTGCGGATATGGTCCCATTTGCCCATGCCCATCGGGCCACGGGCTTCTTCGATGGAGACCTGGACGCCGAACTCGGCGAAGGCTTCGACAAAAATCTGCGTCGGCGCGAACGAACCGAAGTCGACCACGGTGCCGGCCCAGTCGAGGATGACAGCCTGCAGGGTATTAGGGTGTTGATAGTTCATGGTTCAGATCCTGGGGGTAAAAAGGGCAATCAGATGTCCAGCACTTGCATCGCGTGCAGCGCCTGCGCAATGGCCGCGACCGCCGCGCGCATCTCGGTCGCATCGACGTGGCCGATGCAGCCCACGCGAAAGGTGTCCACTTCGGTCAATTTGCCGGGGTACAGAATGAAACCCTTGGCCTTGACCCGTTCGTAGAACGCCTTGAACTGGTAGCGCGGGTCTGTCGGCGCGTGGAAGGTGACGATGATCGGTGCCTGGATCGCCGCCGGCAGGAAGCTGCGCAGGCCCAGTTCGGCCATGCCGTCCAGCAGCACCTGGCAATTGTTGGCATAGCGTCGCTGGCGCGCGGGCAGGCCGCCGTCTTCGTGGTATTGCAGCAGCGCTTCGTGCAGCGCGGCGACCACATGGGTCGGCGGGGTGAAGCGCCACTGGCCGGTCCTGGCCATGTACTCGTGCTGCTCGAACAGGTCCAGCGCCAGGGAGTGGCAGTTGCCTTGGGCGGCGCCCAGCGCGTGTTTTTCAGCGAAGACAAAGCCCATGCCCGGCACGCCTTCCAGGCACTTGCCCGAGGCGGCGATGAGGGCGTCGAACGGTACTTCGCGGGCATCGATCGGCAGCGCGCCGAAGGAACTCATCGCGTCGACGATCAGGCGCTTGCCATGCTCTTTGACCACCTGGGCGATCTGCGGCAGCGGGTTGAGCAGGCCGGTACTGGTTTCGCAATGGATCAACGCGACGTGAGTGATGGCCGGGTCGGCGTGCAGCAGGCGGTCGACGTCGGCGGCGGTAGTGGGTTCGTCCTCGGCGGTTTCAAAGGTGCTGAAATCGCGGCCGAGCACTTCGCAGATCTGCGCCAGGCGCTTGCCATAGGCGCCGTTGATCAGCACCAGCACCTTGCCGTTGCGTGGCACCAGGGTGCCGATGGCCGCTTCGACGGCGAAGGTGCCGCTGCCTTGCAACGGCACGCAATGGTGAGTGGCGGCGCCGTTGAGGATCGCCAGCAGTTGCGAGCAGACGCTGGCGGTCAGTTGATTGAAGCGCTCATCCCATGAACCCCAGTCCACCAGCATTGCCTGGCGGGTGCGGGCAGAGGTGGTCAGGGGGCCTGGGGTCAGCAGGATCGGCGCGGCGCTGCTCATTTCAAGTCCTCGCAAAGTGTCCGGGGGTGGACGTTACGGCGCCTAAATTGCAGTTTGGCTTGTCATCAATCAAATTGTTTGTTGTTATGCGAGCTATCAGTCAGGCCGATAGAAAGGTCACTCAACATGAATTTGTTCCAACTGCGCGCATTCGATGCAGTGGCCCGTGAGGGCAGCTTTACCCGCGCGGCGGCGCGGTTGTTCATCAGCCAGCCGGCGGTGACCGGGCACATCAAGGCCCTTGAAGAGCACTACCAGATCCCCTTGTTGCGCCGCACTGCGCGGCGCGTCGAGTTGACCGAAGAGGGGACACGCCTGGCAGCGATCACCCGGGCGATCTTTGGCCTGGTGGACGAAGCCCAGGCCCTGCTGGAGGCCAATCGGCAGTTGCTCAGCGGGCGCCTCGAAGTGGCGGCGGACGGACCGCACCTGGTGATGCCGATGATCGCCAGCCTGCGCGCGCGCTACCCAGGGATCACCGTGAACCTGCGCCTGGGCAATGCCCAGGAAACCCTGGCGGCGCTGCTGTCCGAGCATGCGGATGTGGCGGTGCTCACCGAAGTCGAACCACGCAACGGCCTGCACTTGCAGGCGCTGGGCGAATCGCGGATCTGCGCGTTGGTGCCGGCCAGCCACCCGTGGGCGACGCTGGCCCAGGGCATTCAGTTGGAGCAATTGCACGAGGTAATCATGGTGCTGCGCGAGCCGGGCTCCATTACCCGGCGCACCTTCGATCACGCCTGCCTCGGCGCCGGGGTGCAGCCGAAAGTGCTGCTGGAGCTGGACAGCCGTGAAGCGGTGACCGAAGCCGTTGCCGCCGAGTTGGGGGTTGGCGTGGTGTCCTCGATGGAGGTCAGCCCGGACCCACGCGTGCGTGCGCTGCCGATCCACGGGCAGGGGCTGCTCAACCGACACATGTTGGGGTGCATGGAGCGCCGTCGGTCGCTGCGTTTGATTCAGGCGTTTTTCGAGCTGGCGCCGTGAAGGTTTTTTGGTGGAACGTTGCGTTTTTGCCCTATAAACTCTGCCCCCAAAGCGCCGGCCAGTAGACGTCTCGGCGCGATGCATGAGGAAGAGAGCAAGTCATGGGCGCACAGTGGAAAGTCAAACATAAAGAAGCGGCAGCCAATGCCAAGGGCAAGATCTTCGGCAAACTGGTGAAAGAGATCACCATCGCTGCCCGTAACGGTGCCGACACCGCGACCAACGCCCACTTGCGTCTGGTGGTGGAGCAGGCCAAAAAAGCCTCGATGCCCAAGGAAACCCTGGACCGTGCCATCAAGAAAGGCGCCGGTCTGCTCGGGGAAACCGTGCAGTACCACCGCGTGACCTACGAAGGGTTCGCCCCGCATCAGGTGCCGCTGATCGTTGAGTGCGTGACCGACAACATCAACCGCACCGTGGCGGAAATCCGCGTGGCGTTCCGCAAGGGCCAACTGGGCGCTTCCGGCTCCGTGGCCTGGGACTTCAACCACGTCGGCCTGATCGAAGCCGCGCCGGACAGCCCGGACGCCGATCCTGAAATGGCGGCCATTGAAGCCGGCGCCCAGGATTTCGAAGAGGGCGAAGAAGAGGGCACCACCCTGTTCATCACCGAAACCACCGACCTCGACGCCGTGCAGAAAGCGCTGCCGGAGCAGGGTTTTACCGTGCTGTCGGCCAAACTGGGCTATATCGCGAAGAACCCGGTGACGGGGTTGACCGACGAGCAGATGGCTGAAGTCGAAGCCTTCCTCGAAGGCCTGGACAACCACGATGACGTGCAGGATATGTTCGTCGGCCTGGCCGGCTGATCCATGCCTGAATAAACGCGCTCAAAACTGTGGGAGGGGGCTTGCCCCCGATAGCGGTGTGTCAGTCAACGACAATGTTGAATGGGCCACAGCCATCGGGGCAAGCCCCCTCCCACATTGGGTTCAGTGCTGTGGAATAGATTGCAGCAGCGCTTCGACTTCCTCGAAGCCCGGCCGCGCCAGCACTTCGGGCTGACAGCAGCGCGCCTGCAAGCCTTCCAGGATCTGGCGTGTGGTGTCGCTCAAGCCTACGTCGATCCGCTGCAACAACTCCCCGAGCAACACTCCGAACGCACGCACTTCAATGCGTTGCAGTGCCCGGGTTTCCAGGGTGTCGGCGGTGGCATGGAACGACGCCGCGCCGAAATCCCCGAGCAAGCAGTCGCCCGCCGCGTTCCACAGAATATTGTGGCCGTACAGGTCGCCATGGGTGATGCCATGGCGGTGCAGGTGCGCGCCCACCGAGGCGATGCCGCGAGCCATGCGCAATGCCACCGCGAGGCTGAAGCGGGTAGCCGGTTCGTAGATGTCGCGGGTGCAGGACGCCAGGCTCGGCAGGGCGGCGAGGTTGCGGTAGCTCGGCTCGATCAGGTCCATCACCAGCGCGGCCTGGTCGTCGGGGTGGCCAACCACGCGGCCTTCCACCTTGATCAGGTTGGGGTGCAACCCGGCGGCAATGCATGCCTGCATTTCGTGCAGCGGTGAGCCGTCGCTGGTGATGCTGCCTTTGTACAGCTTGACCGCCACCGGCTTGGCCGAGGGCTGCCAGAGTGCCTTGCGGATCACCCCGGAGGCGCCTTCCCCGAGCACCTCGGCCAGTTCCAGCGCCGACCATGGAATGTCGGGCGTCGCATCGTCGGCGGCCACGTCCGCCGCCATTTCCACCGGGTTGCCGGCGTAGGCCAGCCAGGTCAGGCTGGGCAGCGCCAGGAGCCAATCGGGCAAGCCGGTGAGGCGGTTGGAGGCGATGCGGATCAGCTCCAGGTTGTGACAATTGGCCAGGCTTGGCGGCAGGTGCGCCAGGTGGTTGCCGGCCAGCATCAGTTTTTGCAGCAGCGGCCGCTCGCCCAATTCGTCGGGCAGTTGGCTGATGCAGTTATCGGTGAGGATCAACCAGCGCAACAGCGGCGGCAACGCGGCGGCCGGCACGTGGCGGATGCGGTTGGCCTTGAAGCCGATCATGCTCAGCTTTGCGCATTGGCCCAGGCAGGCCGGCAGTTCGGTAAAGGCGTTGTCCGAGCAGAACAGCACGCGCAGGTGCGGCAGGCGATGCAGGTCGTCGGGCAGGCTGCTCAGGGCGTTGCCGCTGAGGTTGAGGATTTCCAGGGAGTCGGCCAGTTCGAAGATTTCCCGGGGGAATTCGGTCAGCCCACAGGACAGGTCCAGGCGCTGGATGCCGGCCAATTGGCCGGCCTTGAGTTGGACGAGGGTATTCATGAACGGCGCGGTCACTCGGCAAGGGGGCGTAAAAAGGCGCTCATGATACCGGGTCGGGCGTGTGTTGCGGGCGGACCGCCTGCAATTGGTTCAGGCGACTGGCGGTGCGCGCCAGATCGATGGCCTGGCCGCTCAAGGCCTGCTCCAGCGGGTGCGCGCCGATCAGGATCAGCTGTTTATCCTGGTCGTAGAGCACGTCCACCAGGTTGATAAAGCGCTGTTGCACGGCGATCGGGCAGTCTGCCAGGTGCGGCAGCCCGTCGATGATCCACTCGTCGAAGTCCTGGCACAGCAGCAGGTAATCCATCACCGCCGTGAGTTGTTCGCAGAGGTCATGGAAGGTGAAGGCGATGCGCCGTGCCTGCTGGCTGCGGCAGCGCAACTGGCGGTTGCCGACCGTCAGCGCCTGCGCCGGGCAATCCGTGGCCGGCAGCCCGAGCGCGGTTCGCTGCGCCGGTGTACCCGGCCACACGTACCGACCGCTGCTGAAGCGCTGTTCGGCATGGGCCTGGGGCAGGCTGCGAAAGTCCTTGGGCGAGCTGACTTCCAGCACGTCCATGCGCGCTGCGATCAGGTCGATCACCGGCTTGAATCGCTCGTGGTACAGCGGGTTGGGCAACAGCCCTTGCGGTGGATAATTGGACGTCACCAGCACCAGGACGCGACGTTGGAACAACGCCTTGAACAGGCGGTTGATCAGCATCGCATCGCCGATATCGTGGACATGGAATTCGTCGAAACACAGCACGCGGCAGCCATCCAGCAGCGCATCCAGGGTCACGGCCAGCGCATCGTGGTGCTGACGGTGGGCGAACATGCCCCGGTGCAGGCGGGCGAAAAAATCATGGAAATGCACGCGTTGTTTTTCGGCGATCGGCAATGCCTGGAAAAACCCGTCCAGCAGCCAACTTTTGCCGCGCCCCACCGGCCCGTGCAAATACAGGCTGCGGGTGGGCTGGCCGGCGAGCAGGTGGTGGGTCTCGCGCGCCATCGCCGCAATCGCCCGGGCCTGTGCGGCGCTGAGGGTATAGCCGTGCTGCTCGGCCTTGGTCTGAAAGAAGGTGGGGATGGGTGAGTCGTCGTGGGTGGGGTGTTTTTTACCGAGCAAACGACGGATCAGGGAACGCGGCGCCAAGGGGAGTCACTCTGTGTGCGGTGGTCGCTCACTTTAGGGCGACAATCGGGATTTGACCAATAGCGAAGCGCGCCGCCAGCCATCTCGAAAACGCATGGCCTTTACGGGGCGTGGGCTTCAGAACTGCAGCAGCGGCGTGGTCGGCAGCCCCTGCGGGCTGACCATTGCGTAGTTGTACCCGCCGCCGGACCAGTACTCGGCGAGCAAACCATCGGCGCTGCGGCTGCCGCGGGGCAGGAAGTTATTTTCCGGGCCCGGCGGGCGGATGTAGAAACTGATGTGCCGGCCTTGCCGATCCTCGTACAGCACCATCGCCGCCGCGCCTTGTTCGGTGCTGAGCAAGCGCCCGCTGACGGCGGTGAAACCCGCCTGGCTCAAGTCGGGCAGACGCTGGGCCTGGTTGAAATAGCGGTCGAGCCAGGTTTGCATCGTGGCGTTGCCCTGGGCGTGATAGTCGGCGGGCAGCACGCCGTCCTGGGCAAACAGGCGGTAAGCCTGCATGGCATCGGCCATGGGCAGCATGGGCGGTTGCGTGGCTTCGCGCGCCTGCCAGCCACCCAGGCCGCCGAGGCTGACCGCCATCAGCAGCACCGCCGCCGTGGCGAAATGGCGGCGCGACTGCTGCTTGATGCGCTGGCGGATCAGCGCCGGGTCCAGGGCCGGGTTGGCCGGCTGCTGCAACGCGCCACTCAAGGCGGCGCGCAATACGTGCGCGTCCTGCTGCCAGGCATGCACCTGGGCGGCGACCTCGGGGTGGGCGGCCAAGTAGGTTTCCAGCACGCGTCGATCGCTCTCCGGCAGTTGCTGGTCGACATAGGCATGCAAATCGCGTTCGCTGGGGGGCAGGCTGATCATTTGAGTATCCGCAGGGAAGGGCTGGTCATTTCGCCATCGCTGAGTTGACGCAGGGCTTGGCGCGCCCTGGACAGACGCGACATCACAGTGCCGATGGGCACGTCGAGAATCTGCGCGACTTCCTTGTAGCTCAAGCCTTCGACCGACACCCACAACAGCAGGGCGCGCTGTTCGCTGTTGAGCCGGTCGAAGGCTTGCAGGGTCGACTGGGCGATTACCGTGCGTTCGACCGACGGCTGCACATCGTCGCGGCCGGTGAAGAACTCGAGCATGCGCGCATAACGCCGGGTGCGCCGATGGGCATCGAGGAACTGCCGGTAGAGGATCGAGAACAGCCAGGCGCGCAGGTCGCCGTCGACGGTTTTGTCGGCCCAGCGGGTGATCGCCCGTTCCAGGGTCGATTGCACCAGGTCGTCGGCGCTGCTGGCGTTACGGCTCAGGGACAGGGCAAAGCGCCGCAGCCTGGGGATGAGTTCACGTAACTGTTCGTCGAGTTCATGCATGGGGAGTCGAGTCTAACCGGTTGTGTGCAGGTAGACGCTGCTCCCCGTAGGTTATTCCACTCGCGATGAAAAGAAACTTTACGCGTGTCGGTGAGAAGTTTCTGTAAAGCCTGAGCGCCTGTAATCGCGGGCTCGTACCTCAATCCACCCTCATACCTGCCAGCCATTTTTCGGCAGTCAACCGATGAGGGTGTATCCATGATGTTTTCACCGACCGAAAAACCGCTTTTTTCCCCGCCCATGCTGGCGCCTCTGCCTGTCCTGCAGCGCGCCTTGGTTGAACAATGGGGCTTTGGCCCATCGACCCCGCCGAGCGCCGCCTGTATCCACCACGCCATCGAAGCGCAAGCGGCGCTGGCGCCGCATGCGACGGCGGCAGTGTGTGCGGGGCAGCGCATCAGTTATGAACAACTCAACCGCCAAGCCAATCGTTTGGCCGCGGGCTTGATCGAGCAGGGCGTCAAACGCGGCGACACTGTGGCGCTGTTCGTCGAGCGTTCGATCCCCATGCTGGTGGGCCTGTTGGCCGTGTTGAAGGTCGGCGCCGCGTATGTGCCGCAGGACGCCAGAATCGTCCCGCCCCTGCAACTGGCCATGGTCCTCGAGTCATTGACCAGCCCGCTGATCCTGACCCTGTCGCACCTGGCGGATCGCATCCCGTCAGACGCCGCCCATCGCAGCTTGTGCCTGGACACGTTCCTGGCCGAAGTACCCTGGATCGCCCAGGACAATAAGCCGGTGGGCGCCGTCGTCGACACCCATGACCTGTGTTTCGTGCTGTTCACGTCCGGCACCACGGGGCGCCCCAACGGCGTGTGTGTCAGTCACCGTAACGTATGCAACATCCTGTTGACGCAGCCTGGGCGGATGGGCATGGCGCCGGGCCGCAACGTCGGGCAGATCCTCAATATCGGCTTCGACATGGCGGCCTGGGAAATACTCGGCTGCCTGGCCCATGGCGCGACGTTGCTGATTCGCGGCAAAGCCATTGCGCAGACCGCTGCACAGTGCCATGTGTTGATCGCAACCCCTTCGATCCTGGCCGGCCTCGATCCTCGGCAGTGCCCCGATCTCCAGGTGGTCGCGGTCGCCGGAGAACCCTGTTCCCAGGCCCTGGCCGAGCGTTGGGCGGCGCATTGCACGTTCTACAACGGCTGCGGCCCCACCGAAACCACCATCGTCAATACGCTGCATCGGCATGTACCTGGCACCCCATTGACCATCGGCCAGCCGACCCCCAACAACAGCGTGTACGTGCTCGACGAACAGGGCTACCCCTGTGAGGCGGGGCAAGCCGGGGAAATGTGGGCGGGCGGCGCCGGGGTAACGGCGGGCTACCTGAACAACCGCGCATTGACCCACGAACGGTACCGTCCGGACCCCTTTGTGGGCGGCGACGCTATGATGTTCCGCACACGCGACCTGGGGCGCTGGACGGCCGACGGGCAACTCGAGCACCTGGGGCGCGTCGATGACCAAGTGAAAGTCCGAGGGTTCCGGGTGGAACTGGACGCGGTGTCCAGCGCCCTGGAAGCCGGCGATGGCTGCACGCGGGCCGTCACGCTAAAACTCGACAGCCGCACCTTGGTCGCCTTTGTTTCGCCGGCCAGCGCCGACGTGGCGTCCTGCCGACGCCAATGCGAGCAGCGCCTGGCCTACTACTGCGTGCCGGCGCTGATCGACGCAGTGGAGCATTTTCCACTGACCGCCCGCGGCAAGATCGACAAGGCGCTGTTGCTGCAACGGGCGCGTGAAAGATGGGTGGCCATGCAGGCGTTCGCGGTGCAGGAGCCCGGCCATGCTTGATGCCCTGAGTCAAACCGTGGTGCCGCCCAAACCGGCGCTCTGGCGGCGCTGGACGGCGTTGCCGGTGTTTTCCTACTACAACCGCCTGGCAGCGCTGGTGTTGCTCAGCAACCTGGCGTTTGCGGTGCTGGGCGTCGGCCTGCAGGGCGTCAGCGCCCAGACGTTGTCGGCGCTGGTGCTGATCAACCTGTCGCTGGCCATCCTGATTCGCCAGCAATACCTGATCAATGCGTTGTTCTGGCTGGCGACGCGCATCCCCGTCACCTGGCCGCTGCGTGTGCGGCGCAGCGCGGCCAAGGTGTACCACGTCGGCGGGCTGCACAGTGGCGCGGCCCTGGCGGCCACGGGCTGGTTCGCGGGGTGGGTCGGTGTGCAGGCCACGGACTATCTGCAGCGGCCGGGCAGCGTTTCGTCCGCTGGGTTGTGGCTTGGCGTGACGCTGCTCGGCGTGTTGCTGTTGATGGTGGGCATGGCGCAACCGCGCATCCGGGGGCGATTTCACAATGGCTTCGAGCGGGTTCATCGGTTTGCGGGGTGGGCCGCGTTGCTGTTGTTTTGGGCGCAGACCTTGCTGGCGTCCGTCGAACGCGGTGCGAGCCTGCTGCACAGTGGCGCGTTCTGGATGCTGGTGCTGTTGACGCTGAGCATCGCGCTGCCCTGGCTGCGGCTGCGCAAGGTCGCCGTTGAGCACACGCGGCCTTCCGGGCATGCGGTGATTACGCGCTTTACCCACACCACGCCATTCGCCGGTTCGTCGACCGCGATCAGCCGACATCCGCTGTTGGAGTGGCACTCGTTTGCCAACATCCCCACACCGGGCCAAACCGGGTTTCGGCTGACCATTTCCCGCGCCGGGGATTGGACGGGGCGGTTTATCGAGGACCTGCCGCGCCATGTGTGGGTCAAGGGCATCACCACCGCTGGCGTGGCCCATGTGGAAACCCTGTTCAAGTCGGTGGTGTACGTCGCCACCGGCAGCGGGATCGGCCCGGTCATGCCGCATTTACTCGCGGCGCGGCTGCCGATCCAGCTGATCTGGTCGACCCGCAGCCCGCGCAAGACCTACGGCGACGAATGGGTCGACGAGATCCTGCGTGCCCAGCCCGACGCGTTGATCTGGGACACCGATGAGCGCGGCAAACCTGACCTGGTGCAGTTGGCCTACGGCGCGGTGCAAGCCTGTGGCGCGGAGGCTGTGATCTGTATCGCCAACCAACGACTGACGCGGCAGGTCGTGCAAGAGCTGGAAGCCCGGGGGATACCCGCCTATGGCGCGATCTGGGATTCGTGAAGCGCATGTGTTCATTAAACGATATCAATCAATGGAGGTGCCTATGAATGTAGTGATCGAGCGTCAGGGTCGGGTGGTCCTGGTCAGGCTCAATCGTCCCCAGGTCAAGAATGCGCTGAACTCGGCGCTGATGACCGAGCTGGTTTCCTGTCTGGAGGCCCTGGACCAGGACCCCCAGGTCGGGTGTTTTGTCATTACCGGCGGTGCGCAGTATTTTGCCGCCGGAGCCGATATCAAGGAGATGAGCGGCAAGACCTATCAGGACATGCTCAACGAGGATTACTTCGTCGGCTGGGAGGCATTTACCCGCCTGCGCACGCCGACCATCGCCGCCGTCAACGGTTACGCCTTCGGCGGAGGGTGCGAACTGGCGCTGATGTGCGACATGATCTTTGCCGCCGATAGCGCCACCTTTGCCCAGCCGGAGATCAAGCTCGGCGTGATCCCTGGCATGGGGGCGACCCAACGTCTGACAGGCTTGATCGGCAAGGCCAAGACCATGGATCTGGTGCTGACCGGGCGGCCGATGACGGCTCACGAGGCTGAACAGGCCGGGTTGGTGTCGCGGGTCTATCCGGCGGCGAGCTTGCTGGAGCAGACGCTGGCAGTGGCCGCGCAAATCGCCGGTTTTTCTCGCCTGGCCACCCGGGCGGCGCGCGAGGCGGTCGAGCAATCCCTGCAGCTCGGGCTGCACGAGGGCGTGCGGCTGGAACGTCGACTGTTCCACAGTCTGTTCGCCACGCCCGATCAGCAGGAGGGCATGCAGGCGTTTCTCGACAAGCGACCGGCCGCGTTTAATCGGGTGTAGGAGGGCCAAGGACTCGGCGCTGGCTGCTCTGAAAAAAACTACAGTGAAGGAGGAATAAACCTACATGGGATTCGTCTCATAGCTCAATTTCCCCTTGGCCATGTGCCCTGGAGCTTTTCATGGTAGATCACTCATCACCGCCCCGTCCGCCACTCAGCACGGCCAGCCTGGCGATCAGGCTGGCGTGTATCGGTGGCGTGGTAGCGGCTGTCGCCGGGGCGTTTGCCTACGTCAACGGCACCTTCGACCCACAACGGCTGCAGCCCAAAACCCTGGTCAATGCCCTGGAAACCAATAACGGCATCCACCCGGGGTTTCGGCGCAACCATGCCAAGGGCGTATGTGTCGCGGGGTACTTCGAGAGCAGCGCCGAGGCGCGTGCCTACTCCAGTGCCCAGGTATTCAATGCGGCCAGGACCCCTTTGATCGGTCGGTTTGCCTTGCCCAGCGGTAACCCCTACGCGCCGGACAGCAGTGTGCCGATCCGCAGTTTTGCCGTGCAATTCAGCCAGGCCAACGGCCAGCAGTGGCGCACCGGGATGAACAGCATGCCGGTGTTTCCGGTGGGCACCCCCGAGGCGTTCTACCAACTGCTCAAGGCCGGCGCGCCCGATCCGGCCACGGGCAAGCCCAACCCGGCGAATATGCCGGCGTTCTTTGCGGCCCATCCCGAGGCCGCGCCGTTCCTGGCGTGGGTCAAGACGGCCAAGCCATCCGCCAGCTATGCGACGGAAACCTACAACGGCATCAACGCGTTTTTCCTGGTGGGCGCCGATGGCAAGCGCCAGGCCGTGCGTTGGGCGGTTGTCGCGCAAAGCCAGGATGCTGTGGGCGATACCGCGCCAGCCGGCAGTGACTTCCTGGAAAAAGACCTGGTGCAACGCCTGGCTTCAGGACCGCTGCGTTGGCAGTTGAACCTGACCCTGGCCAACCCCGGCGATCCGCTCGACGATGCAAGCAAACCCTGGATCGGTGAGCACAAAATACTCAACGCCGGCACGCTGGTGCTGCAAAGCAGCCAAGCGCAAGCAGACGGCGATTGCCGCGACATCAACTTCGATCCGCTGATTCTGCCAAGCGGCATCGAGGCTTCGAATGACCCGCTATTGGCCGCGCGTTCGGCCGCCTATGCCAGTTCCTACCTGCGCCGCGCCGCAGAAGTCAGCCCGTTGCACCGCCCCCCTCAGGAGTCGAAGCCATGAATGCCCAACCACGGTTTTTCGCCCCTCTGGCGCGCCTGCTGCACTGGCTGATGGCGCTGATGATCATCGCCATGCTGTTCATCGGCGCGGGCCTGGCAGCGTCGGTTTCCGAACGGCATGAATGGTTGATCCACCTGCACAAGCCGCTGGGTATCGCGATCCTGGCGTTGGTGATCGTGCGCTTGGCAGTGCGCTTTTCCACGCGCCAACCGCCGTTGCCTGGCGATTTGCCGCGATGGCAAGTGTTGGCGGCCAAGGCTTCCCATTGGCTGCTGTATGCCTTGATGCTGGTGTTGCCGCTGCTCGGCTGGGCGATGATTTCGGCGGCGGGCGACCCGGTGATGCTCAGCCATTCGGTGCAACTGCCGGCGCTGGTGTCGGCCAACGCACCGCTGTTCGCGGTGCTGCGCAAGGCCCATGGCTATCTTGCCTACGTGCTGTTTTTCACGGTGTTGTTGCACCTGGCGGCGGCGCTGTTCCATGGGTTGATTCGCCGTGACGGCGTGCTGCAGAGCATGACGGGCACCCAGGACTGAGGCCCGCGCTTGATCCGTGTGGCGAGCACGCTCGCCACATTCAGCGCAACAGGCCGACGATATCGGCCACGCTGCTCAACACATCCTTGCCCAACTGCATCGAGCGTTTGCCCGACCAGCCGGTGTTCGGGTTGGGCGCGTCGTCGTTGTCCTTGAAGGGCATCTCCAGGGTCAGCGACAGGCAGTCGTACTTCTCACCGACGGCATTGCAAGCCAGGGTCATATTGGCTTCGCCCGGCAGGTCGCGGGTGTAGCCGTGGGTGGTCTGGAAGTCACGGGTCAAGGCGCTCAGGTGGCTGCGAAAGTGCTTTTCCAGGGCTTCGATACGCGGGGTGTAGCCGGGGTTGCCTTCGCAGGCGGCGGCGAATACGTAGGGGATTTCTTCGTCACCGTGGATGTCGAGGAACAGGTCGATGCCATACTTTTCCATTTGCGTCTGGACGAACAGCACTTCCGGGCTGATCTCCTGGCTGGCGCTCTGCCAGGCGCGATTGAGGTCCTGGCCCATGGCGTTGGTGCGCAGGTGGCCGTGAAACGCGCCGTCGGGGTTCATGTTCGGCACCAGGTACAGGTCGGCGACGGCCAACAGCTTTTTCAGCTCGGCGTCACCGTCCTGCTGCAGGCGTTCGATGATGCCTTCCATAAACCATTCGGCCATGTGCTCGCCGGGGTGCTGCTGGGCGATGATCCACACCTTGCGCCGGCCTTCGCCACCTTTGCCACGGCGCAACAGTTGGATATCGCGGCCTTCGACACTTTTACCGGTGGCCAGCAAGCGGGTGCCCGCATGGTTCAGCGCCTGGTCGATGAGCCAGTCGTGGCGTTCGCGGCTGTAGGGTTCGAAGTAGGCAAACCAGGCGTGTTTCTCACGGGTTTCGAGACTGATGTGCAGGGTTTCGCCGTCGAAACGCGTAGGCACCCGAAACCAATTGACGTGGTCATACGACGCCACGGCGTTGTAGCCGCTCCAGGCGTGCTTATAGGACGATTGCCCGGCATTGCTCAGGCGGAAGGTGTGGGTGTGGCCCACGTGCATGCCTTCGGCCTTGAAGTGGAACCATTGGAAATGGTGACTGCGGGTATCGGGTTTGATTGCCAGCAACAAGTGATAGGCATCGCTGGCATCCAGAACTTGGATGTTGCCGCTGTCGAAGTTGGTGCTGATTTTGATGGAGGTCAAGGCCACGGTCATAGTCTGGCTGCCTGAGTATGAGTGTTGTGGCGGTTATCTTACACAGAGGCCGGGCAAAATCCGGATGCAAAATTGTTGCGGGAGGAGGGGGGCGTCATCCTTGACGCCGCAGCAGCTTAGAATTTATGAGATTGATTCTCAAGTGCTATTTCGCAAAGGTCTGAGCTAGAGCGGTCGCCCGACTTTCTTTTGACGATGGTCTTTTGCTATCATGCGTGCCATCAAGCAACACACAGTCTTCATTAGCCTGAAGCAAAGCCAGAAACGCTGGCAAAAAAAAGACCCGGCCAAAGAGCCGGGTCAAAAACCGTGATTAGCCTGATGAGGAGATATTCCAAGAGTCCGACCTAAGGTCCCTTGGTCTATCGACTGATCTCGCGATCAGCTTGGCCCAATAATAATCATTATCATTTGCAAGTCAAATGTTTTTATCCGTGGGATAGAAATATTTTTCTTTCGCGTGGCTCATGCACCGTCCTGAGCCTGCGGCGCCTGCAACGATCGCTCCACCATCGCCTTCGCCATATCAATCAAATACACCACTGAAAATGCCAGGTCACGCTGGTTGCCTTGATGGCTGCTCGCCGATTCGTAGGCTGTGGCAGCCGCGCTGCGCAACAGGTCCGAGGCATGCACCAGGGCTTCCTCCGGGCTGACACCGGGCTTGATGCTGAAGAAGGCGTCGTTCGGGGCCGAGGCGCACATCTCTTCTTTCAAATAGTAATCCAGCGCACGTTGGGCGGCGCCGCTGCTGCGCATGTCGAGCAGCTCATGGGATTCGGGTTCGCAGGGCAGGCGATACGGGCTTGTCGTCATAGGGCGGTACTCGGGTTGGGTGTCGAAACGCTGATACCCGATGATAGTACGTATCGTATTTATGTCGTTTTATGGATTACTACAAACTGTTTATTGCCCTGAAAAATACGCGACGTATTGTCAGGCCCCATGGATAAATGGATCGCGTTGGTCAGGGCCAACATGAAAGACCGCAAGGTCACGCAGGATGAACTGGCCGAACGCCTGGGCATGTCCCAGGGCGGTGTCGGGCATTGGCTGAACAAGCGCCGGGTGCCAAGCCTGGCGGACATGAACCGGGTGCTGGAAGCGCTGGGGCTGGGCTCCCTGGAAGTCGCGCTGGATGTTCGTCGCAAGGCCGATGCGCTGCCGGTTGGGCCACCACACTACAACCCGTACTTCCGCTACCCGGTCAGCGATTGGAAAGGCGTGTGCGAACTTCGCGAAGAGCGCCCGGCCTACGGCGCGGCGCGCTTCGAGCTGACGGACTACCATGCCCGGGGCGAGGCTTACTGGCTGCCCGTGGTCGGCGACGCGATGACCGCGCCCACTGGCCTGAGCATCGGTGCCGGGATGATGATCCTGGTGGACCCGGCCATCGACGCCGAACCCGGCAAGCTGGTGGTCGCGCAGTGGGCGTACAGCCCGCAGGCGACCTTCCGCCAGTTGCGCGAAGAGAGCGGCCAGCTGTACCTGGTACCGCTCAATCCGACTTACCCCAAGCGCCTGTTCAGCGACGATTGCCGTATCCTCGGCGTCGTCGTGCAGGCCACGGCGAAGTTCTAGTCCGCGGGTTCAAGCTCGACCAGCGCGCAACCTTCGGCAACCATTTCGCCTTCCTGGCAGAACAGTGCCTTGACCACACCGGCCTGGGGCGCGCGGATGCTGTGTTCCATCTTCATCGCCTCCAGCACCACCAACTGCGTGCCGGCTTCGACGGTCTGGCCGATGTCCACCAGCACCCGCACGATGCTGCCGTTCATCGGTGCGGTGAGGCCGCCTTGGTGGGATTGGTTGGCTTCGACTGCCGCAATCGGATCGAACAGGCTGACGGCATGCATGTCGCCCTCCCTGCGCAGGAACAGCGTGCCTGCGCTACGCACGGCCAGATGGGCACGGCGCACGCCCTGATGGTCGATCAGCAGCTGTTCGCCTTGCAGTCGCGGCGTGTGTTGCGCCAACGTCACCAGGCGATCCTGGCCGTTGCAGCTCAAGTGCAGCGAGACTTCGGCGGGCAGCCCTGTGCGAAAGCCGCGGGTGTCTGCCCACGGTCCGTCGCCGGTCGGCAGACTCTGCATGAAGGCCGAACCCGCGGCCTGCCAGAATTCGTCGCTCAATGCTCCGGGCAGCGGCAGCAGTTCGTCCTGATAGCGCGGAATAAAGCCGGTATCCAGCTCGGCGGCGGCAAACGCCGGATGGGCGATGATGCGTCGCACGAAGCCCAGGTTGGTCTTGAGCCCGCCGACGGCGAACTCGTCGAGCATGCTCAACAGCCGCAGCCGCGCTTGTTCGCGGTCCTCGCCCCAGGCAATCAGCTTGCCGAGCATCGGGTCGTAGAAGGGCGAAACGCTGTCGCCTTGCTCGACGCCGCTGTCCACGCGGCGGCCCGGGCCGGGTGCGGATTCGCGGTACAGCGTCAGGTGGCCGGTCGCGGGGAGGAAATCATTGGCCGGGTCTTCGGCATACAAGCGCACCTCGATCGCATGGCCGATCAACGGCACCTGTGCCTGGGTGATCGGCAGCGCTTCGCCCTGAGCCACGCGAATCTGCCAGGCCACCAGGTCGAGGCCGGTAATCGCCTCGGTCACCGGGTGTTCCACTTGCAGCCGCGTGTTCATCTCCATAAAGAAAAACTCGCCACGGGCATCCAGCAAAAATTCCACCGTGCCCGCGCCCACATAACCGATGGCCTGGGCCGCACGCACCGCGGCTTCACCCATCGCCCGGCGCTGGTCGGCGCTCAAGCCGGGCGCCGGGGCTTCCTCGACGACTTTTTGGTGGCGCCGCTGGATCGAACAATCGCGCTCGTTGAGGTACAGGCAGTGCCCCTGCTGATCGGCAAATACCTGGATCTCCACATGGCGTGGCTTGAGCAAGTACTTCTCCACCAGCATCTGCGCGTTGCCGAAGGACGACAGCGCCTCACGCTGGGCGGAAGCCAGGGCTTCGGCCAGTTGACTGACGTCCTCGACCACTTTCATGCCCTTGCCGCCGCCACCGGCCGTGGCCTTGAGCAGCACCGGGTAGCCGATGCGCGCGCAGGCGGCGCGGAAGGTGTCCAGGTCCTGAGCTTCGCCGTGGTAGCCCGGCACCAGCGGCACGCCGGCGGTTTCCATCAGTGACTTGGCGGCGGATTTGCTGCCCATGGCGTCGATTGCCGAGGCGGGCGGGCCGAGAAAGATCAACCCGGCCGCCTCGACGGCGCGGGCAAAACCGGCGTTTTCGGAAAGGAAGCCGTAGCCCGGATGAATCGCCTGGGCGCCGCTGGCCTGGGCGGCGGCGATCAGTTTGTCGATTTGCAGGTAACTGTCGGTCGCTTTGCTGCCGCCCAGGTCGACGCGGATATCGGCTTCGCGGCTATGGCGCGCATCGCGATCGGTGGCGCTGTGGACCGCCACGGTGGTCAACCCCATCGCCTTGGCGGTACGCATCACGCGGCAGGCAATTTCGCCACGGTTGGCCACCAGTACGGTGGTCAGTGTGCTCATGAGCGTGGCTCCTGCGACTGCCAGCTGGGTGGGCGTTTTTGCAGGAATGCGCGTAAACCTTCCTGGCCTTCGGCGCTGACGCGGATCCGGGCGATGGCATTTTCGCAATAGCGCCGCAGCGCCGGGGTGAGGGCGCCGTTACCGACTTCGCGCAGCAGATCCTTGCTTGCACGCATCGCTGCCGGGCTGTTTTGCAGGAGGTTGGCAATCCAGTGGTCGACCTGTTGATCCAGGGTTTCGGCCGGATAGCTTTCCGCCAGCAGGCCGATGTCGCGCGCGCGTTCGCCGCCAAAGCGTTCGGCCGTGAGCGCATAACGACGCGCCGCGCGTTCCCCGATGGCTTGCACCACAAACGGGCTGATCACCGCAGGCGCCAAACCGATGCGTACTTCCGACAGGCAGAACTGCGCGTCATCGGCCCCGATCGCCATATCGCAGCAACTGATCAGGCCCAGCGCGCCACCGTAGGCCGCGCCTTGCACCACTGCCAGCGTCGGGATTTTCAGCTTGGCCAGGTTGTACATCAGCTCCGCCAGTTCGCGCGCGTCGTCGAGGTTGGTGGCGTAATCCAGTTCGGCCGACTGTTGCATCCAGGCCAGGTCGGCGCCGGCGCTGAAGTGTTTGCCGCGCCCGCGCAGGACCAGAAAGCGTAGCGCCGCATTGCCCTGCACCTGGTCGAGGGCGATGATCAGTTCGCGGATCATCTCGGCGTTGAAGGCGTTGTGCTTGGCTTCGCGACTGAGCCACAGCGTGGCGAAACCACGGCTGTCGGTGATCAGTTCGAGGGTGTTGAAATCGTTCATGGGGTACAGCTCCATTTACATGCGGAACACGCCGAAGCGGCTCGGCTCGATGGGGGCGTTCAGTGCGGCAGACAGGGCCAGGGCCAGCACGTCGCGGGTCTGCAACGGGTCGATGACGCCGTCATCCCACAGGCGTGCGCTGGAGTAATACGGGTGGCCCTGGGTTTCGTACTGGTCGAGGATCGGCTGTTTGATCGCCGCTTCCTCTTGCGCGCTGAAGCCGTTGCCGGCGCGTTCGGCCTGCTCGCGCTTGACCTGCACCAGCACGCCGGCCGCCTGTTCGGCGCCCATCACGCCGATGCGCGCGTTGGGCCACATCCACAAAAAACGCGGGTCGTAGGCGCGGCCGCACATGCCGTAGTTACCCGCGCCAAAACTGCCGCCGATGATCACGGTGAATTTCGGCACCTTGGCGCAGGCCACCGCCGTGACCAGCTTGGCGCCGTGCTTGGCGATACCGCCGGCCTCGTACTTCTGGCCGACCATAAAACCGGTGATGTTTTGCAGGAACAGCAACGGAATCCCGCGCTGACACGCAAGCTCGATGAAGTGCGCGCCTTTTTGCGCGGCTTCGGCGAACAGAATCCCGTTGTTGGCCAGGATCGCTATCGGGTAGCCGTGCAAGTGTGCAAAGCCGCAGACCAGGGTGGTGCCGAACAGCGCCTTGAACTCATCGAACACCGAGCCGTCCACCAGTCGGGCAATCACTTCGCGCACATCGAACGGCTGCTTGGCATCGGCCGGGATCACGCCGTACAACTCTTCGCCGCTGTACAGCGGCGCCACTGGCGTGCGTTGCAGCAACTGGCCTTGTTTGCGCCAGTTGAGGTTGGCCACGCTGCGCCGGGCCAGGGCCAGGGCGTGTTCATCGCTGTCGGCATAGTGGTCGGCCACGCCGGAGATCTTGCAGTGTACGTCGGCACCGCCGAGGTCTTCGGCGCTGACCACTTCACCGGTGGCGGCCTTCACCAGCGGCGGGCCGGCGAGGAAGATGGTGGCTTGCTGGCGCACCATGATTGCTTCGTCCGCCATCGCCGGCACATAGGCGCCGCCGGCGGTACACGAGCCCATCACCACCGCAATCTGCGGGATGCCCTGGGCGCTCATGTTGGCCTGGTTGAAGAAGATCCGCCCGAAGTGCTCGCGGTCGGGGAAGACCTCATCCTGGCGCGGCAGGTTGGCGCCGCCGGAATCCACCAGGTAGATGCATGGCAGGCGGTTCTGTTCGGCGATGGTCTGCGCGCGCAGGTGTTTCTTGACCGTCAGCGGGTAGTAGGAGCCGCCTTTCACCGTGGCGTCGTTGGCGACGATCATGCATTCGACGCCTTCCACGCGGCCGATCCCGACAATCACCCCGGCGGCGGGCACGTCTTCGCCATACACCTGATGAGCGGCCAGTTGGCTGAGTTCCAGGAACGGCGAGCCCGGGTCGAGCAAGCGGTTGATCCGCTCGCGTGGCAGCAGTTTGCCGCGCGAGGTGTGGCGCTCCTGGGCCTTGGCGCCGCCGCCTTGCTGCACCTGGGCAAGCAGGGTGTGCAGGGCGTCGACCTGTTGGCGCATCGCTGCGCTGTTGGCGGCGAACTCCGCCGAGCGCGGGTTGAGCTGGGTGTGCAAGGTGGCCATGGCGCGCTCCTTCAGCGGGTTTCGTTGAAGAGTTCGCGACCGATCAACATGCGCCGGATCTCACTGGTGCCGGCGCCGATTTCGTACAGCTTGGCGTCGCGCAGCAGGCGTCCGGCGGGGAATTCATTGATGTAGCCATTGCCGCCCAGGATCTGGATCGCGTCGAGGGCCATTTGCGTGGCGCGTTCGGCGCTGTAGAGGATCACCCCGGCCGCGTCCTTGCGCGTGGTTTCGCCGCGCTCGCAGGCCTGGGCCACCGCGTACAGGTAGGCGCGGCTGGCGTTGAGCTGGGTGTACATGTCGGCGACCTTGCCCTGGATCAGCTGGAATTCGCCGATGCTCTGGCCGAACTGCTTGCGGTCGTGGATGTACGGCACGATCAGGTCCATGCAGGCTTGCATGATCCCGGTCGGGCCGCCGGACAGTACGACGCGTTCGTAGTCCAGGCCGCTCATCAGCACTTTGACGCCGCCGTTGAGCACGCCGAGGATGTTGTCCTCCGGCACTTCCACGTCATCGAAGAACAGCTCGCAGGTGTTGGAGCCGCGCATGCCGAGCTTGTCGAACTTGTTGCTGCGGCTGAAGCCTTTCCAGTCGCGCTCGACGATGAACGCCGTGATGCCGTGGGCGCCTTTCTCCAGGTCGGTCTTGGCGTAGATCACGTAGGTGCTGGCGTCGGGGCCGTTGGTGATCCAGGTCTTGCTGCCGTTGAGCACGTAGTGGTCGCCGCGCTTGTCGGCGCGCAGTTTCATCGAGACCACGTCGGAGCCGGCATTCGGCTCGCTCATGGCCAGGGCGCCGACGTGTTCGCCGCTGATCAGCTTCGGCAGGTACTTGAGTTTCTGTTCATGGCTGCCGTTGCGGTTGATCTGGTTCACGCAGAGGTTGGAGTGGGCGCCGTAGGACAACGCCACCGACGCCGAACCACGGCTGATCTCTTCCATGGCCACCACATGGGCCAGGTAGCCCAGGCCGGCACCGCCGTATTCTTCGGCCACGGTAATGCCCAGCAGGCCCATGTCACCGAACTTGCGCCACAGGTCGGCGGGGAACAGGTTGTCGATGTCGATTTGTGCCGCGCGCGGAGAAATCTCCTTGGCCACGAAGGACTGCACTTGGTCGCGCAGCATGTCGATGGTTTCGCCGAGGGCGAAGTTCAGGGAGGGGTAACTCATGGACAGGCACCTTTATTGAGCTTTGTTGTTGTGGGGTGACGGCACCGGGGGAGGGGATGCTCACCTTTACGTTAACGTAAGCTTGCGTTGCGGCGCTGTCAATCGTAGTTTACGTTTACGTCAACCTACAAAAAAGACAACAGGGGTCGTTATGGATCAACCGAATCAGAGCTACAGCCGTGGCTCTCAGGACAAGACCTTGTTGGCCATGACGATCGGTCAGGCCTTCGATCACACGGTTGCGCAATCTCCCGATGGGGAAGCCTTGGTGGTGCGTCACCAGCAACGCCGCTACACCTGGCAGCAACTGGCTGAGACCGTTGACCTGCACGCCCGCGCGCTGCTGGCGTTGGGCCTGCAGCGCGGCGATCGCCTGGGCATCTGGGCGCCGAACTGCGCCGAGTGGTGCATCAGCCAGCTGGCCAGCGCCAAGCTCGGGGTGATCCTGGTCAATATCAATCCGGCCTATCGCAGCACTGAGCTGGAATACGTGCTCAAGCAATCCGGCTGCCAATGGCTGGTGTGTGCCGGTTCGTTCAAGACCTCCGATTACCACGCGATGTTGCAGGAACTGCTGCCCGAGCTGGCGGAGCAACCTGTCGGCCGCTTGAACTGCGAAAAACTGGCGGACCTGCGCGGCGTGATCAGCCTTGCGCCGCGCCCGCCCACGGGCTTTTTGCCCTGGTCGCAACTGGCGGCCCTTGGTGCGGGTATCCCGCCTGAGCGATTGACCGCGCGCCAAGCCAGCCTGCACTTCGACCAGGCCGTCAATATCCAGTACACCTCCGGCACCACCGGCTTTCCCAAGGGCGCCACCCTCAGTCATCTCAATATCCTCAACAACGGTTACATGGTCGGCGAAAGCCTGGGCTTGACCGCGCAGGACCGCCTGGTGATCCCCGTGCCGCTGTATCACTGTTTCGGCATGGTGATGGGCAACCTGGGCTGCATCACCCACGGCACCACCATGATTTACCCGAACGACGGCTTCGACCCGCTGCTGACCCTGGCCGCCGTCGCCGAAGAACGCGCCACCGCCCTGTACGGCGTGCCGACCATGTTTATCGCCATGCTCGACCATCCGCAACGCGGCGAGTTCGACCTGTCCAGCCTGCGCACCGGGATCATGGCCGGTGCCACCTGCCCGATCGAAGTGATGCGCCGGGTCATCGGCGAAATGCACATGAGCGAAGTGCAGATTGCCTACGGCATGACCGAAACCAGCCCGGTGTCCCTGCAGACCGGCCCCGATGACGACCTGGAGCGCCGCGTCACCACGGTCGGCCGCACCCAGCCGCAATTGGAAAGCAAGATCGTCGACCTCGCCGGTCACACCGTCGCGCGTGGCGAGATCGGTGAGCTGTGTACCCGTGGCTACAGCGTGATGCTCGGTTACTGGAACAACCCCGACGGCACCCGCGACGCAATCGACGACGCCGGCTGGATGCATACCGGTGACCTGGCGACCATGGACGAGCACGGCTACGTGTGCATCGTCGGGCGCAACAAGGACATGATCATTCGCGGTGGCGAGAACGTGTACCCGCGCGAGTTGGAAGAGTTTTTCTTCACGCACCCGGCGGTGGCCGATGTGCAGGTCATTGGTATTCCGGATGAGCGTTATGGCGAAGAGATTGTTGCCTGGGTCAAGTTTCACCCCGGGCATGTGGCCAGCGCGCTGGAGTTGCACACGTGGTGCAAGGGGCGTATCGCGCACTTCAAGACGCCCAAGCATTTCAAGTTCGTGGACGAATTCCCGATGACGGTCACCGGCAAGATCCAGAAATTCCGCATGCGCGAGATCTCGATCGAAGAGCTGCGAACGCAGTCTTAGTCGTTTCGCTGAAAGGGAGGGAGCAAGCCCCCTCCCACAGTTTAAATTGCGTAATCCCAGACAGCACAAAGGGGACCCGAAGGTCCCCTTTAATTTGTTGTTACGTGCTCTTTTTTTATTATTGAGGGGCGGTCTATTGTTGTTTTTGGCAACCGTTACCCTTTACCGCTGTTTTTGGCGACCCCATCCAGGGTCAAGAGCAAACGTATTTTTTTGAGCGCTGATCTGCTTCTTCGTACACGATCCAACCAGTGGGTAGCTACCTGAGGTAGTTTTATTTTTCTCTATCCGGTTGCGGGTTTCGGCATGCCGTACCCTGCGAAGCACATCTTCTCCAAAAAAATCTGTTAGCTGCGTCTCTGCCGTGTTGTTTTTGTTATGTCAGAGTCGTTTCGTCTTATTTTTATTAGGTTTGGCGCTTTTTATTCTTGTTATGCCATAGAGATAGCAGAAGCCGTGCCAACTTTTAAAAATCGTTTAAAATCAATGAGTTGAGTTTTTTGTGAGAAATGCCCTACGGTAAACACGGGAAAATATGTTCCCGTGTTACTCGTCCGGCCGGCCTGCGGTAACACATTGTCACGGCTAAGCTACTCAACTGGCGTTACGCGCCCTGGCAACGCGCGAGCCGCTGGGCCGGCCGAGTACGTCGCTGATCTGCCGGCCCGCGAGAATCAATCGCTCCAGGTCGATGCCGGTCTCGATCCCGAGGCCGTTGAGCAGGTACACCACATCTTCGGTGGCGACGTTACCGCTGGCGCCCTTGGCGTATGGGCAACCGCCGAGGCCGGCGATAGAGCTGTCGAACACGTTGATCCCTTCCAGCAGGCTGGCGTAGACGTTGGCGACGGCCTGCCCATAGGTGTCATGGAAGTGCCCCGCCAACTTGTCCCGTGGCACGTGCGCGCCCACCACCTCGAACAGCCGGCGCGTGGCTCCCGCGGTGCCGGTGCCGATGGTGTCGCCCAGGGACACTTCATAGCAGCCCATGGCATACAGCTCGCGGGCCACCGCCGCCACTTGTTCCGGGGCGACCGCGCCTTCGTAAGGGCAACCCAGCACGCAGGACACATAGCCGCGCACACTGACACCCTGCTGTTTGGCGGCCGCCATGATCGGCACGAATCGCTCCAGGCTTTCGCTGATCGAGCAGTTGATGTTGCGCTGCGAAAACGCCTCGGACGCCGCAGCAAACACCGCGACCTCCTTGACCCCGGCGGCCAGCGCATCTTCAAAGCCGCGCAGGTTCGGCGCCAGCGCGCCGTAGGTCACGCCGGGCTTGCGCTGGATCTGCGCAAAGACTTCGGCGGAACCGGCCATCTGCGGCACCCATTTGGGCGAAACAAAACTGCCGACTTCGATGTAGCTCAGGCCCGCGGCGCTGAGGGCATCCACCAACTGCACCTTGTCGGCCACGCTGATGGGTTGGGCTTCATTCTGCAAACCGTCGCGCGGGCCGACTTCGACCAGGCGCACGTGGGAGGGGAGGGACATGGCAACTACCTTATGATCAATGGCCAGCCTGGCCTTGGATGGTTTCGGCCAGGGCCTGGGTGCAGCGCTCTTCGGCGGTGTCCAGTTCCAGCTTCATTTGTTCGATGTCCAGTAACTGCTGCTCCAACTGTTCGCGACGCTCGGCGATTTTCACCAGCATGCTGTTGAGTTGGACATGGTTGCCGCTGGTGGGGTCGTAGAGTTCGATCAGTTCACGGCATTCGGCCAGGGAAAAACCGATGCGCTTGCCGCGCAGGATCAGCTTGAGGCTGACCTTGTCCCGCGCCGAGTAGATGCGTTCCTGGCCCCGGCGTTCCGGGGCCAGCAGGCCTTGTTCCTCATAGAAGCGAATGGCGCGGGTGGTGATGTCGAGCTCGCGGGCGAGGTCGGAAATGCTGTAGGTCGTGCTCATGAAGGCGCTCAAGAAAGTCTTGGCGCTAAGCTAATGTCAGGTTGACGTAAACGTCAAGGTCGATCGTCAATCCCTGTAGGAGCGAGCTTGCTCGCGAAAAACGTCAACGCTAACGCGGTAGCCCTGATACCCAAAGGCGCCCTCGGGTTTTTCGCGAGCAAGCTCGCTCCTACACGGCGACAGGTTCAGGCTTGCAGCTTGTCGAGTTTCTTCTCGTGCGCCGTGACCTGCTGGCACAACTCGATCATTTGCTCGCGCATCCAGCGGTTGGCCGGGTCCTGGTCGGTGCTCTCGTGCCAGTACAGGTGGGTTTCCACCGGCGGCACATCGTTGACCGGCAGGTTGAACCAGTGCAGTTCATGGCGGCGGGCGAAGCGCTCGGGCACGGTCATCACCATGTCGGTCTGCTGCAACACTTGCGAGGCCATCAGGTAGTGCTGGGAGCGCAGGGCGATCTTGCGCTGGATGCCCATCTTGCCCAGGGCCAGGTCGACATGGCCCAGGCCGTTGCGGCGGCTGGAGATATGGATATGGGTCAGCGACAGGTAATCGTCCAGGGTGAACTTGTCCTTGCCCGCCATCGGATGGCCCTTGCGCATGGCGCACACGTAGCGGTCTTCCATCAGCTTGACGTGGCGCACCTGCGGGTCGGTGTTGAGCGGTGCGTCGACGGCAAAATCCAGGCGCCCGGCGGCCAGTTCCTTGGTGGTCTCACGGCGTTTGGACAGGAAACTCTCGATCACCACCGTCGGCGCCAGGCGACGCAAGCGCTGGAACAGCAGTGGCAGGATCACCGCTTCGGTCAAGTCGGTCATGCTGATGCGGTAGGTCTTGGCCGCCTGTTGCGGGTTGAAAATCCGGCTTTCCTGCACCGACACGCGCAGCAATGACAGTGCGTTACGCACCGGGCCGATGATGTTCTGCGCCATCGGCGTGGGCACCATGCCTTGGGCGGTCCGCACGAACAGCGGGTCGTTGAAGGTCTCGCGCAGGCGTGCCAGAGCGTTGGACACCGCCGGTTGGGTGATGCCGACAATCTGCCCGGCACGGGTCAGGTTGGCTTCGGTGTAGATCGCGTCAAAGACGATAAACAGGTTGAGGTCGACCTTGCTCAGATTCATTTCGTTGCGCTCTTATTGTTAGGTGGCCATGCCCCGATCATATATCGGTGATGAATGTTAATACACGCCGAGAATAGGCTAGGTAAATTATCAACGCTGTTCTAGCATCGATTGCATGACCTAAACAACCTCTCAAAGAAGGGAGCTGCTCATGGATTTCGCCTATTCGCCCAAGGTTCAGGAACTGCGTGAACGCGTCACTGCGTTCATGGACGCTTACGTTTACCCGGCCGAACCGGTGTTCGAACGCCAGGTCAGCGAAGGCGACCGCTGGCAACCCACCGCGATCATGGAGGAGCTCAAAGCCAAGGCGAAAGCCGAAGGCCTGTGGAACCTGTTCCTGCCCGAATCCGAACTGGGCGCTGGCCTGACCAACCTTGAATACGCGCCGCTGGCGGAAATCATGGGCCGTTCGCTGCTGGGCCCGGAGCCGTTCAATTGCTCCGCCCCGGACACCGGCAACATGGAGGTGCTGGTACGCTACGCCAACGCCGAACAGAAACAGCGCTGGCTCGAACCGCTGTTGCGCGGCGAGATCCGTTCGGCCTTCGCCATGACCGAGCCCGACGTGGCCTCCTCGGACGCGACCAACATGGCCGCCCGCGCCGAGCGCCAGGGCGACGAGTGGGTGATCAACGGCAAGAAATGGTGGACCTCCGGCGCCTGCGACCCGCGCTGCAAGATCCTGATCTTCATGGGCCTGAGCAATCCCGATGCGCCGCGCCACCAGCAGCACTCGATGATCCTGGTGCCGGTGGACGCCCCTGGCGTGAAAATCGTGCGCCCGCTGCCGGTGTTCGGCTACGACGATGCGCCCCACGGCCACGCCGAAGTGCTGTTCGACAACGTGCGCGTGCCGTATGAAAACGTCCTGCTGGGTGAAGGTCGCGGCTTTGAAATTGCTCAGGGGCGTCTTGGCCCGGGCCGCATTCACCACTGCATGCGCTCCATCGGCATGGCCGAGCGCGCGCTGGAACTGATGTGCAAACGCGCCATCAGCCGCACCGCGTTCGGCAAACCGTTGGCGCGCCTGGGCGGTAATATCGACAAGATCGCCGACTCGCGCATGGAAATCGACATGGCACGCCTGCTGACCCTGAAAGCCGCCTACATGATGGACACCGTGGGTAACAAAGTGGCGAAAAGCGAAATCGCCCAGATCAAGGTGGTGGCGCCGAACGTGGCGTTGAAGGTGATCGACCGGGCGATCCAGATCCATGGCGGCGCCGGCGTCTCCAACGACTTCCCGTTGGCCTACATGTACGCCATGCAACGCACCCTGCGCCTGGCCGACGGCCCGGACGAAGTCCACCGTGCGGCGATCGGCAAGTTCGAGATCGGCAAGTATGTGCCTAAAGAGCTGATGCGCGGCGGGCAGTAACACCGCGTCGCCTGCCATCGCGGGCAAGCCCCCTCCCACAGTTGACCGAGTTGTGCATGAGAACGCGGTCTAGTGTGGGAGGGGGCTTGCCCGCGACGAGGCCCGTGCGAACAACACAAAACACAAACCTCAGTACACCCAAACCTCCACCCGCCGATTCTTGATCCGACCCTCATCCGCGGTATTCGCCGCCACCGGCATCTGTGCGCCAAACCCGCGGATATCGCGGAGCACCACGCCGCTCTTGACCAATTCCCGACGCACCGCCATCGCCCGCAGTTTGGACAACAGCGCCGCGCGTTGCGGGTCATTCTTGATATCGCCGAACCCTACCAGCGTCACCTGCTTGTCGAGCTTGCCGTGGCCTTTTATATACGCCACCACGCGCTGCACATCCTGGCGCGCCTTGTTGTCCAGGCTCGCGCTGCCTTCTTCGAAGCGGAAATTCACCGTCAGGCGCTGGGCCTCGCGGGCAATTGCCTGATAGTCCTCGGGCATGGACGGGCGCGGTTCCACGCTTATCGCCTGGACCCGCTGCGCGATAAACCCGTTGGCCGCCACGATCGCCTGGCCCTTGCTGCTCTGGGTGAAGTCCACCAGCGCCTTGGCCCACGGATTGTGCGAGGTCGGCGGCAGGTAAAAGAACAGGCGGCGCGACAGCGGGTAGTCCTCGGTGGCAATCAGGCTGTTCAGCGGCAGCATCGGTTGCGAGTCACCGTCGACGATCGCCACCGCTTTGGCCTGGCGCACATAGGGCAGGCCGATGAAACCGATGCCTTGTGGGTCCTGGCTCACCGCGTCCGACAGTTGCTCGCTGGCCTCGAACCGCTTGGCCGACGCGGCGAGCGGCTTGCCGCGACGGCTCAGGACCAGGTCCTTGAAGGTGTCATAGGTGCCCGACCGATCATCCCGCGCATATAAATGAATCGCCCCGCCGATGCCGCCGAGTGCTTCCCAGGTGCTGATTTCACCGTTGAAAATTTGCGCCAGTTGCTCGGTATTCAGCGTATTCAGCGGGTTGCGCGGGTTGAGGATGATGGCCAGGCCGTCGATGGCGATCACCTGTTCGGCCTCGGGGCTTTTCAGGTCGCCCAGGGGTTCGAGGTCCACCAGTTCGCTGTCTTTGATCGGGCGGGAGGAGGCGGCGAGGTCGGCGCTGGCTTTGTGCAGCGCGGCAAAACCGGTGCTGGAACCATGGGCGTCGACCTCGATGGTCAGCGTCTTACCCTGGCGGGTCTTGCCGATCACGCGCTGTTCATTGGCGCCTTCGGCGGGTTCTGCGTGGACCCCTTGCAGGCCCTGCTGCTCCATCAACCCCTTGACCAGCGCCGGGCCAAGCGCCGCGCCGATCGTGTTGGAGCCCTGGATGCGCAAGGCGGGGCCCTGATCGGGGATGGGCAGCGGCGCGCTAACGGCACTCAGGGGAAAAAGGGTCAGCAGTAACAGAACGCGCAGGGTCATGCCGGCACCGTCTCAAGGCAAAGGGAGTGCTGCGAGATTAAGTCAGTTGGGTTTCAGTAATATGACTGTCACTCAACCGTAAAAATGTGAGAGCGGGCTTGCTCCCACATTGTTTAAGCGTGCCGTCCGTGAAGTCAGCTCAATTCCAGCCAGATCGGTGCATGGTCCGAGGGTTTTTCCAGGCCGCGCAGTTCGTAGTCCACCCCAGCATCCTTGACCCTGGGCAGCAAGCCGTTGGACGCCAGGATCACATCGATACGCAGGCCACGCTTGGGTTCATCTTCAAACCCGCGACTGCGGTAGTCGAACCAGCTGAAGCGGTCGGTCACGTCGGGGTTGAGGTGGCGGAAGCTGTCCACCAGGCCCCAGTTCTTCAGGCGGGCCATCCACTCGCGCTCTTCCGGCAGGAAGCTGCACTTGCCGGTTTTCAGCCAGCGCTTGGCATTGTCGGGGCCAATGCCGATGTCACAGTCTTCCGGGGAAATATTCACATCGCCCATCACCACCAGCGCCTGGTCGTTGCTGAACTGGCTTTCCAGCAACTGTTGCAGGTCTGCGTAGAAGCGCTGCTTGGCCGGGAACTTGGTGGGGTGGTCGCGGCTTTCGCCTTGGGGGAAATAGCCGTTCATGATGGTGATCGGGTTGCCTTGCGCATCGGCGAAGGTGCCCCAGATAAAGCGGCGCTGGGCGTCTTCTTCATCGCTGGCAAAGCCTTTGTGTACGCTCAGCGCTTCCTGGCGCGAGAGCAGGGCCACGCCGTAATGGCCTTTCTGGCCGTGGTAGTACACGTGATACCCCAGGGCCTGCACTTCTGCCAGCGGGAACTGGTCGTCGTGGACCTTGGTTTCCTGCAGGCCGATCACATCGGGTTGATGCTTTTCAATCAGCGCCGCCAACTGATGCGGGCGAGCCCGTAGCCCGTTGATATTGAAAGAGACGATTTTCATGGTCGGCTGTCCAGTCTGGCAAAAGGGCGATGCTAGCCGACAAGTCGGACGGGGGCCAGCGTGGCGGTAGGACGGATGCGCTGCTAATGTCTGGGAACGACTCGCGCTGCGTAAGTTCGTACCCATAAGAACGCCGTCTTTTGAATGGCGCCCAGGGAGATTCACTGTATGTCTGACACTTCAACTGCGATTGCCGAAATCCGCCTGCTCAATAGCGACTATTCCAGCGAAGCGCGCTCCCTGTTGTACCAGGCTTATCGCCATGAGCCGACGTTCGCCTACATCTTCGAAGCTGAGCGGCCGGGGTATGAGCAGCGGGTCCGTGCCACCGTGCGCGAGTTGGTCAAACAGCATTTTTTCCAGAAGCTTCCCGCCATCGGCCTGTTCGTCGACGACCGACTGATCGGCGTTGCGTTGATCGCGCCACCCCAGCGGCGCCTGGGCATCACCGAGAGCTGGGCGTGGCAATTGCGCATGTGGTTGAGCACCGGTGTGCGGGGGACGCGGCGTTACCTGGATTATCACCAGGCGGTGCTGGCGTGCCTGCCCAGCGATTCGGTGCATGTGTTGCCGTTGCTGGGTATTCACCCGCAATTCCAGGGCAAGCACTTCGGTGAGCAACTGCTCGGCGCGGTACACAACTGGTGCGCCGAGGACCCGCATTCGTCCGGTGTGGTGCTCGATACCGGCAACTCACGTTACCTGGAGTTCTACAAGCGTCAGGGTTATGAGGAAATCGGCGAAGTTGCTGTAGGACCGATCCTGGAGCATGTGTTTTTCCATGCCAATCCACAGCCGTTACAGGCTGTAACGACTTGAGTCAGGATTTTCAGATAAATCCGAGTTCAAAGAGTCTCCTCAGCTCGTGTAGCATCCGCGCCTATGAAGTTTCCAGGAAGATTCACCAGCGGCTTGATTCTGCTGTTCACAAGCTGCGGCGCTTTGGCGCAAAGCGAACTGGACGTGCGAGTCAAACCCTCAAACGACGCGTTGAAAGCCAACATCGAAGGCTACATCGGCGGGGTAGGCGATCGCGATGAAGAAGCGTTGCTGCGCTTCAGCCGTGGCGCCGAAGAGCAGGCGCGCAAAGCGGCCCAGGCCTTGGGCTTCTATCAGCCGCAGATCAGCAGTGATGTGCAGGGCGGCAAGAACCCGCGCCTGACCCTGACCATCGAGCCCGGCGAACCGGTGCATTTGCGCGACGTGACCATTCGGGTCGACGGCCCGGCCGCGGCCCTCAAAGCCTTTCGTGTGCCTGCCAGCCGCGACCTTGAATCCGGTGCCGTGCTCAACCACGGCCATTACGAAGACGCCAAGCGTCTGATCCAGAACCAGGCCTCGCGCTACGGCTTTTTCAATGGGCGCTTTACCCGCCAGACCCTGTCGGTCGACCCCAAGGCGGGCGTCGCCGATATCGAACTGGTGTATTACAGCGGCCCGCGCTACACCTTGGGCAAGGTCAATTTTGCCGGCGATACGCCGTTCGATGAAGAACTGTTGCAACGCATGGTGCCGTTCAAAAACGGCGCGCCCTACGATTCCGAACTGATCGCCGAGTTGAACCAGAACCTGCAAGCCAGCGGCTTTTTCGAGGGCGTGCGGGTGGACGCCGCGCCGGCTGCGTCGGCCAACGATGTGATCCCGGTCGCGGTGCAACTGGAAACCCGCAAGCCACGCACCATGGGCCTGGGCCTCGGCTTTTCCACCGACGTCGGCCCGCGCGGCAAAGCCAACTGGACGCGCCACTGGGTCAATCCGCAGGGCCACAGTTACGGCTGGGAAGCCGAATTGTCGGCGCCACGGCAGAACGTCGGCCTGTGGTACGACATCCCGCTCGACCCACCGCTTACCGACAAACTGCGTTTTGCCGGCGGCTACCAGAATGAAGAACTGGCCAACACCGACACCCTGAGTAAATTGCTCACCCTCGGCCCGGAATGGCACAGCAAGTTGCCCAGCGGCTGGACCCGGGTGGTCTCCCTCAAGTGGCAGCGTGAAGAGTATCGCCTGGGCGATGACTCGGGCCTGAGCAACCTGTTGATGCCGGGGCTCAGCTATTCCTATTTGCGCAGCGACAACCGCATCGATCCCCACCACGGCTATCGCCTGCAATTCGACACCAAGCTGGCCAAGGAAGGCTTCGGCTCCGACACCAACCTGCTTTACGGCACGGCCATGGTCAAAGGCCTGACCACCGTGTGGGACAAGCACCGCTTCCTCGCGCGGGCGCAGATCGGCGGCAGCGCCACCAACGGCTACAAGTCGGTGCCGCCGTCGCTGCGTTTCTTTGCCGGTGGCGACCAGAGCGTGCGTGGTTACGAGTACCAGACCCTGTCGCCGGAGAACGACCGTGGCGACCGCATCGGTGGCCGCTACATGGTGGCCTTGAGCGCCGAGTATCAATATTCCATCGCCGAAAAATGGCGGATCGCGACCTTTATCGACCAGGGCAACTCCTTCAACACCCTGGAAATGCCAAGCCTGAAAACCGGCGTGGGCGTCGGCCTGCGCTGGGTGTCGCCCGTCGGGCCGATTCGCCTCGACCTGGCCCATGCCCTGGAAGACCCGGGCGGTATCCGTTTGCACTTTTCCATGGGGCCTGAGCTGTGATGCGTGGTTTGAAAATAGCCGGGCTGGCTGCCGTTGCCCTCCTGGCCGTGGTGTTGCTGGCGCTGTGGACCGTACTCGGAACCCAGGCGGGCAGCCGTTGGGCGTTGGGCCAGGTGCCGGGCTTGAGCGTGGACAATTTTCAGGGCCGTTTGGGCGGCCAATGGAGTGCCGAGCATCTGCTGTGGCAGCAGGGCAGTGACCGTGTCGAACTCAACGCGCCGACGTTCGACTGGTCGCCGGCCTGCCTGCTGCGCCTGACGCTGTGCATTGACCGGTTGGCGGTGGATCAAGTCAGCCTGCAATTTGCGCCGAGCACGGAGCCGAGCAGCGGGCCGATCCAGCTGCCGGCGCTGAAGTTGCCGGTTGCGCTCCAGTTGGGCGACGTTCGCGTCGGCAGCCTGCTGTTTAACGGCAGCGAGGAACTCAAGGGTATGCAACTGGCGGCGCATTGGACCGCCGCGGGCCTGCAGATCGATTCCGTGCATCTGCAACGCGACGATCTGGTGCTGGACCTGTCCGGGCTACTCCAACCCAGCGGTGACTGGCCGTTGACCGCCAGCGGCAACCTGAGCCTGCCTTACGCCCCCGGCGGCGCGCCGTGGACGGTGGCGTTCAGGGCCGATGGCGACCTGCTCAAGACCCTCAAGCTCGACGCCGACAGCAGCGGCTACCTGCCGGCCAAGCTCAGCGGCGAGTTGCAGCCGCTGGTGGAAAACCTGCCGGCACAGCTGCACATCACCGCCGACGCCTTCAAACCCAGCGCCGATTTGCCTGACACCCTGCAACTCAATCAACTTGACCTCACCGCCAAAGGCGACCTGGACAGCGGTTACCAATTGCTCGGCAAAGCCGTACTGCCCGCAGAAAAGGGCCCGGTGGACTTACTGCTGCAAGGTAAGGTCGATGCCAAGGGCGCGCAGATCGCCGGCCTGGATCTGAGCGCCGGTGACAAGCAAAGCCTGAAACTCACGGCACAGCTGGACTGGCAGCAGGGCTTCAGCGCCGATGCGAAAATCGATTGGCTGGACTTTCCCTGGCATCGCCTCTACCCCTTGATTGACGAGCCGCAAGTCATCTTGCGCACCTTCAATGGTGAAATTTCCTATAAAGACGGCAACTACCTCGGCAACCTCAAGGCCGACCTCGATGGCCCCGCGGGCAAATTCAATGTGGTCACGCCGTTCAGCGGCGACCTCAAACAAGTGTTCCTGCCCGAGCTGAAACTGACCGCTGGCCAAGGCAAGGCCGAAGGCCACCTCAACCTGCAGTTCGCCGACGGCCTCGCCTGGGACACGGCGCTCGACCTGTCGGCGCTGAACCCGGCGTACTGGGTCGCGGAGTTGCCAGGCACGCTGGCCGGACCGCTGCGCAGCAAAGGCGAGTTCAAGAACCAGCAGCTCAAACTGAGCGCCGACCTCGGCCTCAAGGGCCGTCTGCGCGGGCAGCCCGCCGTATTGGCCGCCAAGGCCGAAGGCGCGGGTGAGCAATGGACCCTGGCCAACCTGGATATCCGCCTGGGCGACAACCGCATCAACGGCAGCGGCAGCCTGCAACAACGCCTGGCCGGGCAGATCGATATCAAACTGACGCGGCTGGCCCAGCTGTGGCCGCAGTTACGCGGGCAGGTCAATGGCCGACTCGATGTGGCCGGTAGCCTCAAAGCGCCTCAAGGCAAACTCGACCTCAAGGGCCAGCAACTGGCGTTTGCCGACAATCGCCTGCAAAGCCTGAGCCTCGACGCCACGCTCGATAACGCCCAGCGCGCAAAGATCGACCTCAAGGGCAGCGGCATCCAAAGCGGCGACAGCCAAGTCGGCACCCTGACAGCCAGCGCCCAGGGCGATGTCAGGCAACAGAAGGTCCAGTTGGATCTGGCCGGCCCACTGGTCAAGCTGGCCCTGGCCCTGGATGGCAACCTCGACCAAGGCAACTGGCGCGGACGCCTGGCCAGCGGTGACGTGCAGGCCGGCGGCCAGGACTGGAAGCTGCAGGCCCCGGCGAAAATCGAGCGCCTGGCCGATGGCAGGCTGACCTTCGCCGCCCACTGCTGGGTCGCGGGCCCGGCCAGCCTGTGTGCTGAAGATCAGCGCCTGATGCCTGAACCGAAGCTGCGTTACCACCTCAAGCAATTCCCCATCGATAGCCTGGCGGCCTGGTTGCCCAAGGACTTCGCCTGGCAGGGCACGCTCAACGCCGACGTACAGCTCGACCTGCCGGCCAGCGGCCCCAAAGGCGTGATCGCAGTGGATGCCAGTGGCGGCACGTTGCGCGTCAAGGACAAGCACCAGTGGCTGGATTTCCCCTACGACACGCTGCAATTGGACGCCACTCTCAACCCCAAGCGCATCGACACCCAGCTCAACTTCCAGGGCGGCAAGCTCGGTGAGTTGCGGTTGCAGGCACAGATCAACCCGCTGGCGAAAAACAAGCCGATCACCGGTACTTTCAGCCTCACCGGTCTGGACCTCACCGTGGCGCGGCCGTTTGTGCCGATGGTGGAAAAACTCAACGGCAAGCTCAACGGCAATGGCCGCATCTCCGGTGGCCTGCTGGCGCCGCTGGTCAACGGCAGCATGAATCTGGTGGGCGGCGAGATTTCCGGGGCGGAACTGCCCATCAGCCTCGAAGGCTTGAACGTACAGGCGCTGATTGCCGGCGAAAGCGTGCAACTCGATGGCCGCTGGCACAGCGGCAAGGCCGGGCAGGGCAGCCTCAAGGGCCACATCGACTGGGGCCGCGCCCTGGCGGTCGACCTCAGCCTGCAAGGCGCGCACCTGCCGGTCACCGTCGAACCTTACGCGGTGCTGGAAGTTGCGCCCGACCTGAAGATCAGCCTGAAGAACGACAAGCTCGCGATCGCCGGCAAGGTGCAGATCCCGCGGGGTGACATCACCGTGCGCGAACTGCCGCCGTCGACGGTCAAGGTCTCCGATGACACGGTGATCGTCGGCAGCCAGACCGAAGAGGGCAAGCCGCCGATGGCAATGGCGATGGATATCGACGTGGCGGTGGGTGAAGACCAGCTCAACTTCTCGGGCTTCGGCCTCACCGCCAAGGTGCAGGGGCATGTGCATATCGGCGACAACCTGGACACCCGCGGCGAGCTGTGGCTCAACGACGGCCGCTACCGTGCCTACGGCCAGAAGCTGGATGTGCGCCGTGCGCGTTTGCTGTTCGCCGGGCCGCTCGACCAGCCTTATCTGGATATCGAAGCGATCCGCAAGACCGGCGATGTCGTCGCCGGTATCCGCCTGAGCGGCAGCGCCGAACAGCCCACTACGCAGATCTTCTCCGAGCCGGCCATGAGCCAGGAGCAGGCGCTGTCCTACCTGGTGCTCGGCCGCCCGCTGAGCACCACCGGTGAAGACAACAATATGCTCGCCCAAGCCGCCCTGGGCCTGGGCTTGATGGGCAGTGCCGGCGTGACCTCGGACATTGCCAAGGACCTCGGCATCCAGGATTTCGAGCTCGACACCCAAGGCAGCGGCACCAACACCGCCGTGGTCGCCAGCGGCAAGATCTCGGAGAAGCTCAGCCTGCGTTATGGGGTCGGGGTGTTCGAGCCGGCCAGCACCATTGCCTTGCGTTACCTGTTGAGCAAGAAGGTGTACCTGGAAGTGGCCAGTGGGGTGGCCAGTTCGTTGGATATTTTCTACAAGCGCGATTTCTAGCGCCGGACTCGGTAAAAAAGTGGGAGCGGGTGTCTGTGCTCGCATATACCAAGCAAGCTAATCATTTCATTTGACATTAGCTGCCTAAGCAGTAATATCTCGTCACACATTCGCTGCCTAGGCAGTAATAAGGTGACTTCCGATGAAACACTTCACCCCGGACAACTTCCACAACTGCCGCCTCGGGCTGTTGCTGGGCCGTGCGGCGATCCTTAAAGACAAAATCATCGACACCCATATGGAACCGCACGGCATCACCGCCGCGCAGTTCAAGGTGTTGATCATCATGGCGCAGTTCGGTGTCGACACCCCGGCGGAGCTGTGTCGCCACCTGTCCCTGGACAGCGGTTCGATGACCCGCATGCTCGATCGCCTGGAGCAAAAAGGCCTGCTTGATCGCAAGCGTTCGGCGCTGGACCGTCGCCAAGTGCAACTGGTGTTGACCGACGACGGCCAGCGCCTGGCGGACAGGCTGCCATATATCGGCGCCGAGGCGTTGAACCAGTTGGCCGGCGCACTGGAGCCGGATGAATTGCAAACCCTGGAAAAGCTCCTCAAGAAAATGCTGATAGCTGCCGGTGATCCGATCACCCTGCAGCGGGTAGGTAAAGCATGAATACACGTGCCCTTTGCCTGGTGCTGGCGGCCATGAGCATGGCCGGTTGCGCCAATTTCAGCGGCCTCGACACCCAGGGCCAACGCCTCGACGCGAACACCCTGCAGACCGGTAAGTCGTTGACCGGCGTGACCCTGTCGAGCGCCGCCTGGCCCAGCGCCGACTGGTGGAAAAGCCTCGGCGATCCGCAGCTCGACGGTTTGATCCAGGAAGCCCTGCAAAACAGTCCCGACATGCAAGTGGCCAGCGCCCGCGCCCACCAGGCCGAAGCCGCCGCCTATGCCGCCAACGCCGCACGCCTGCCGACCCTGGACGCCAGCGCCGGTGTGAGCCGTTCGCGCCTGGCCAGGGACAAGGACCCGCTGGGGCAGGGCGATGCCTACTCGACGGTGCGAAACATCGGCGCCAGCTTCAACTACAACTTCGACCTCTGGGGCGGCCAGCGTGCTGCCTGGGAAGCCGCGTTGGGCCAGGCCCGCGCCGCCGAAGTCGACCAGCAGGCCGCGCGCCTGACCCTGGCGGCCGATGTGGCCAAGGCCTATAGCGACCTGGGCCAGGCGCATATCGTGCGGGACCTGGCCAATGACGACCTCAAGCGCACCCGGCAAATGCTCAGCCTGAGCCAGCGCCGCCTGAACTCGGGCATCGACAGCCGGTACCAGTACCAGCAGACCGAAAGCCTGGAAGCCAGCTCCCAGTCGCAACTGATCGATGCGGAAAAACAACTGCAGAGCGCGAAAATCGCCCTGGCGGTATTGCTCGGCAAAGGCCCGGACCGCGGCAACGAACTGGCGCGCCCGGCGGTGCTCAAGCCCAGCGCCGTCGCCGTGCCCTCGGTGCTGCCCGCCGAACTGCTGGGCCGGCGCCCGGACCTGATCGCCGCACGTTGGCGGGTGGAAGCGGCGAGCAAGAATATCGCCGCCGGCAAGGCCAGCTTCTACCCCAACCTCAACCTGAGCGCGAGCGCCGGGGCCGAGTCGTTGCTGGGGGATGCGATGTTCGGTTCGGCCAGCCGCTTCTTCAACATTGCGCCGACGATTTCGCTGCCGATTTTCGATGGCGGCCGCCTGCGCGCCAACCTCGATGCGCGCGATGCCGACTATGACCTGGCCGTGGCCCAGTACAACAAAACCCTGGTGCAAGCCCTCGGCGATATTGGCAACAGCCTTTCACAACTGCGCGAAACCGGTCGGCAGATCCAGGCCCAGCAACACGCCGCGGACATTGCCCAGCAGTCCTACGACACCGCGATGCAGCGTTACAGCTCCGGGATCGGCAACTACCTGGACGTGCTCAGCATCGAGCAGCAATTGCTGCAGGCCCAGCGTCAGCTGGCGACCTTGAACGCCGCGCAAATCGATCTGTCGATCCAATTGATGCAAGCCCTGGGTGGCGGCTACGACGCCGCAAATGTGGCATCGACCACCCCAGCTACACGCACGGAATAATTTGAGGTAACTGACATGGCCACTGCCGAAAGCAACAACGCAACGGGAACGCCCGATAACAACCCGCGCAAACGCAAAGTCATGCTGGTCGGCCTGGTGCTGATCGTCATCCTCGGCGTGGTCGGCGTGTGGGGTTGGTATGAACTCTACGGCCGCTTCAATGAAAGCACCGACGACGCCTACGTGAACGGCAACGTGGTGGAAATCACCCCGCTGGTCACCGGCACCGTGGTCAGCATCGGCGCCGACGATGGCGACCTGGTCCACGAAGGCCAGGTGTTGATCAACTTCGACCCTAACGACGCCGCGGTCGGCCTGCAAAGTGCGCAGGCCAACCTGGCCCGCACGGTGCGCCAGGTGCGGGGCTTGTACAGCAACGTCGACGGCATGAAAGCCCAGGTCAATGCGCAGAAAGCCGACGTGCAAACTGCCCAGGACAACTACAACCGGCGTAAGACCCTGGCCCAGGGCGGGGCGATTTCCCAGGAAGAACTGTCCCACGCCCGCGACAGCCTGACCGCGGCCAAGAATGCCCTGACCAACCTTGAGCAGCAGCTCAAAAGCAGCAACGCCCTGGTCGACGACACGGTGATCTCGTCCCATCCGGACGTGCAAGCCGCCGCCGCGCAACTGCGCCAGGCCTACCTGGCCAATGCGCGCAGCACCCTGATCGCCCCCGTCACTGGCTATGTGGCCAAGCGCACCGTGCAACTGGGCCAGCGCGTGCAGCCGGGGACGGCGTTGATGGCGGTGATCCCGCTGAACCAGCTGTGGATCGATGCCAACTTCAAGGAAACCCAACTGCGCAATATGCGTATCGGCCAACCGGTGGACATCGAAGCGGACATTTACGGCAGCGATGTGAAGTTCAGCGGCACCATCGACAGCCTCGGCGCCGGCACCGGCAGCGCGTTTGCCTTGCTGCCTGCGCAGAACGCCACCGGCAACTGGATCAAGATCGTGCAACGGGTGCCGGTACGCATCCACGTCAATGCCGAAGAACTGGCCAAACACCCCCTGCGGGTGGGCTTGAGCACGGTGGTCAGCGTCGACCTGCATGACCAGAGCGGCCCGGTACTGGCGCAACAGGCGCCGCAAAAGGCCTCGTTCACCACCAACGTGTATGACCGCCAGTTGGCCGAAGCCGATGCCATGATCACCCAGTTGATTCATGACAACAGCCTCGCCGCGCCCAAGGCTGTGCAACGCTGATGAGCCAGAACGCGTCCTTCTCGCCACCCAGCTTGGTGATGGCCACGATTGGCCTGTCGCTGGCGACCTTCATGCAGGTGCTCGATACCACGATCGCCAACGTGGCGTTGCCGACCATTTCCGGCAACCTTGGCGTGAGTTCGGAGCAGGGCACCTGGGTGATCACCTCGTTTGCGGTGAGCAACGCCATTGCCCTGCCGCTGACCGGCTGGTTGAGCCGGCGCTTCGGCGAGGTGAAGCTGTTTCTCTGGGCCACCGTGCTGTTTGTGCTGGCCTCGTTTCTCTGCGGTATTTCCACGTCGATGCCCGAGCTGATCGGCTTTCGGGTGTTGCAAGGCCTGGTGGCGGGGCCGTTGTACCCGATGACCCAAACGTTGCTGATCGCGGTCTACCCGCCGGCGAGGCGCGGCATGGCCCTGGCACTGCTGGCGATGGTCACGGTGGTGGCGCCGATCGCCGGCCCCATCCTCGGCGGCTGGATCACCGACAGCTACAGCTGGCCGTGGATCTTCTTCATCAACGTGCCCATCGGCATCTTTGCGGTGATGGTGGTGCGTTCGCAGTTGAAGAAACGCCCGGTGGTCACCAGCTACCAGCCGATGGACTATGTGGGGTTGTTGAGCTTGATCGTCGGGGTCGGCGCGTTGCAGATCATCCTCGACAAGGGCAACGACCTGGACTGGTTCGAATCCAACTTCATCATCGTGGGGGCGGCGATTTCGGTGATTGCCCTGGCGGTGTTCATCATCTGGGAGATGACCGACAAACACCCGGTGGTCAACCTGCGGCTGTTTGCCTACCGCAACTTCCGCATCGGCACCATCGTGCTGGTCCTCGGCTACGCGGGCTTCTTCGGCATCAACCTGATCCTGCCGCAGTGGCTGCAAACCCAGATGGGCTACACCGCGACCTGGGCCGGGCTGGCCGTGGCGCCGATCGGTATTCTGCCGGTGCTGATGTCGCCGTTTGTCGGTAAGTACGCGCACCGATTCGACCTGCGCGTCCTGGCGGGCCTGGCGTTCCTGGCGATTGGCTTGAGCTGCTTCATGCGCGCCAGTTTCACCAATGAGGTGGACTTCCAGCACATCGCCCTGGTGCAGTTGTTCATGGGCATCGGCGTGGCGCTGTTCTTCATGCCGACCTTGAGCATCCTGATGTCCGACCTGCCGCCGCACCAGATCGCCGACGGCGCCGGCCTGGCGACGTTCCTGCGGACCCTGGGCGGCAGCTTCGCGGCCTCGCTGACCACCTGGATCTGGATTCGCCGCGCCGACCAGCACCATGCGTACATGAGCGAGAACATGACCACCTACGACGCGGCGACCCGCGATGCGTTGAATGCGTTGGGCGGCGCGGGGCAAAAGGCCTACGCCCAACTCGAGCAGATCCTCACCAGCCAGGCGTACATGATGTCCACCGTGGATTACTTCACGTTGCTGGGGTGGATGTTCATGGGCTTGATGCTGCTGGTGTGGCTGGCCAAACCGCCGTTTACCGCGAAGGCGGGCCCGGCTGCATCAGGACACTGATCGGCCAAGGCTGAAATGCAATCAACCAGGGCTGGAATGCAATCAACCAGGGCTGAAATGCAATCAACCAAGGTTGGAATGCAATCAACCAGGGCTGAAATGCAATCAACCAAGGTTGGAATGCAATCAACCAGGGTTGGAATGCAATCAACCAAGGTTGGAATGCAATCAACTGTGGGAGGGGGCTTGCCCCCGATAGCGGTGTATCAGTCAACCTATTTGAAGCTGACCCACTGCCATCGGGGGCAAGCCCCCTCCCACAGTTGATCAGGCGCCGGGCAGTGCCAGTTGCGGATTGACGAAGTCAAACGCCGCCAGCTGAAACCCTTGCTCATCCACCTGCAATGCCCAGCCTTGCTTGTCCCAATCCCCCAGCACAATACGCTTGGCCGCCTGCTCGCCGATCTGCAACTTATGAATGGCGGGGCGGTGCGTATGGCCGTGGACCAGGGTACGCACACCGAACTGCTGCATCACCCGCGGCACTTCTTCGGGGGTGACGTCGACAATGTCGTTGGCTTTCATCCGCGTCTGCGCCCGGCTTTCGTTGCGCAGCTTGCGCGCCAGTTTGTGGCGGGTGCGCAAGGGCAGGTGACGCAGGATAAACAGCACAATCGGGTTGCGCAGGATGCGCCGCAGCTTCATATAGCCGACGTCGCGGGTGCAGAGGCTGTCGCCGTGCATCAGCAGCACGGGCTCGCCGGCGAGTTGCACGACGCTCGGGTCCTTGAGCAGCTTGGCGCCTGCGGCTTTGCAGAACGTCTTGCCGAGCAGGAAGTCGCGGTTGCCGTGCATGATGAAAATCGCGGTGCCGCTGTCGCTCAGTTCGCGCAGGGCCGCGCAAATCGAGCGCTGGAAAGGGGTGATCCCATCGTCGCCAACCCAGGCTTCAAAGAAGTCCCCGAGGATGTACAACGCCTGGGCGCCACGGGCGCGGCCGTGGAGTAAATCCAGAAACGCCCGGGTAATGTCCGGGCGTTCCTCTTCCAGATGCAAGTCTGAAATCAGCAATATCACTCAATGATCTCGGCTTTCTCGATGATCACGTCGTCTGCTGGCACGTCTTGGTGGCCGGCTTTGCTGGTGGTGGCAACGCCTTTGATCTTGTCGACGACGTCAGTGCCTTCGGTGACTTTACCGAACACCGCGTAGCCCCAGCCCTGCACGTTCTTGCCGCTGTGGTTGAGGAAGGCGTTGTCGGCGACGTTGATGAAGAACTGCGCGGAGGCCGAATGCGGCTCCATGGTACGGGCCATGGCGACGGTGTATTTGTCGTTGGAAAGGCCGTTGTCCGCTTCGTTCTGGATGCTTGGGCGCTTGTCTTTCTTTTCTTTCATGCCAGGCTCGAAACCGCCGCCCTGGACCATGAAGTTGCCGATGACACGGTGGAAAACGGTGTTTTCGTAGTGGCCGGCTTTCACGTATTCAATGAAGTTGGCGACGGTGATCGGCGCTTTCTCGGCGTTCAGCTCGATGACGATGTCACCGTGGTTGGTGGTCAGTTTGACTTGAGTCATGTGTACTACTCTTTTCAGGGAATTCGTGGGTTCGGGCGCTGTGCGCCTGACCTGTTTGGCTAAACGTTGGCCAAGACGCGCAGTTTAGCGTGCCCTGCGGGAATTTCGAGGTGGTTTTTTACCGCCCGGGCAATTAAAGCAGCAGTTTTTGGCCGCACCCTGTCAGGCGGTTGACCGCTTCGGCTATGATAAGCCCTTTGTTTTATCTGGCCTGCCCAAGGCCACGTACTCGTCTGTTCAAGGATAATATGAGCAAGCCCACTGTCGACCCTACCTCGAACGCCAAGGCCGGTCCTGCCGCCACGGTCAATTTCCTGCGCCCGATCATCCAGGCGGACCTGGATTCGGGCAAGCACACGCAGATCGTCACGCGCTTTCCGCCGGAGCCCAACGGCTACCTGCACATCGGTCACGCCAAGTCGATCTGTGTGAACTTCGGTCTGGCCCAGGAGTTCGGTGGCGTCACGCACCTGCGTTTCGACGATACCAACCCGGCCAAGGAAGACCAGGAATACATCGACGCCATCGAAAGCGACATCAAGTGGCTGGGCTTCGAATGGTCCGGTGAAGTGCGCTATGCGTCCAAGTATTTTGACCAGTTGTTCGACTGGGCCATCGTGCTGATCAAGGCCGGCAAGGCCTACGTCGACGACCTCACCCCTGAACAGGCCAAGGAATACCGTGGCACGCTGACCGAGCCGGGCAAGAACAGCCCGTTCCGCGACCGTTCGGTGGAAGAGAACCTGGACTGGTTCGCCCGCATGCGCGCCGGTGAGTTCGCAGACGGTGCCCGTGTACTGCGTGCCAAGATCGACATGGCCTCGCCGAACATGAACCTGCGCGACCCGATCATGTACCGCATCCGCCATGCCCATCACCACCAGACCGGTGACAAGTGGTGCATCTACCCGAACTACGACTTCACTCACGGCCAGTCGGACGCCATCGAAGGCATCACCCACTCCATCTGCACCCTGGAGTTCGAAAGCCACCGTCCGCTGTACGAATGGTTCCTGGAGCACCTGCCGGTTCCGGCACACCCGCGCCAGTACGAATTCAGCCGCCTGAACCTGAACTACACCATCACCAGCAAGCGCAAGCTCAAGCAACTGGTGGATGAACAGCACGTCAACGGCTGGGACGACCCGCGCATGTCGACGCTGTCGGGCTTCCGCCGTCGCGGTTACACGCCCAAGTCCATCCGCAACTTCTGCGAAATGGTCGGCACCAACCGTTCCGACGGCGTGGTCGATTTCGGCATGCTCGAATTCAGCATCCGTGACGACCTCGACCACAGCGCCCCGCGCGCCATGTGCGTGCTGCGCCCGCTGAAAGTCGTGATCACCAACTACCCGGAAGGCCAGGTCGAGAACCTCGAACTGCCACGCCACCCGAAAGAAGACATGGGCGTGCGCGCACTGCCGTTTGCCCGTGAAATCTACATCGACCGTGACGACTTCATGGAAGAGCCGCCAAAAGGCTACAAGCGCCTGGAACCTACCGGCGAAGTGCGCCTGCGCGGCAGCTACGTGATCCGCGCCGACGAAGCGATCAAGGACGCCGCGGGCAACATCGTCGAACTGCGCTGCTCGTATGATCCAGAAACCCTGGGCAAAAACCCTGAAGGCCGCAAGGTCAAGGGCGTGATCCACTGGGTGCCGGCCGCCGCCAGCGTCGAGTGCGAAGTGCGTCTGTACGACCGTCTGTTCCGTTCGCCGAACCCTGAGAAAGCCGAAGACAGCGCGAGCTTCCTCGACAACATCAATCCGAACTCCCTGCAAGTACTCACGGGTTGTCGTGCCGAGCCATCCCTTGGCAATGCACAGCCGGAAGACCGTTTCCAGTTCGAGCGCGAAGGCTACTTCTGCGCGGATATCAAGGACTCGAAACCTGGCCATCCGGTATTCAACCGTACCGTGACCTTGCGTGATTCGTGGGGCCAGTGATTTAAGGAACCGTCGTGCTAACGATCTACAACACGCTCAGCAAGAGCAAAGAAGTCTTCAAGCCGTTGGATGGCAACAAGGTACGCATGTACGTGTGCGGCATGACCGTGTACGACTACTGCCACATCGGCCACGGCCGCAGCATGGTCGCCTTTGACCTGGTGACCCGCTGGTTGCGTTTCAGCGGCTACGACTTGACCTATGTGCGCAACATCACCGACATCGACGACAAGATCATCAACCGCGCCAAGGAAAACGGCGAGCCGTTCGACGTCCTGACCGCGCGCATGATCGCCGCCATGCACGAGGACGAGGCGCGCCTCAACATCCTCAAGCCGGACATGGAACCGCGTGCCACGGACCATATCCCGGGCATGCACGCGATGATCCAGACCTTGATCGACAAGGGCTACGCCTACGCTCCAGGCAATGGCGACGTGTACTACCGCGTCGCCAAGTTCATGGGCTACGGCAAGCTGTCGCGCAAGAAAATCGAAGACCTGCGCATCGGCGCGCGCATCGAAGTCGACGAAGCCAAGCAAGACCCGCTCGACTTCGTGCTGTGGAAAGGCACCAAGCCCGGCGAGCCAAGCTGGGAATCGCCTTGGGGCGCCGGGCGTCCGGGCTGGCACATCGAATGCTCGGTGATGTCCACCTGCTGCCTGGGCGAGACCTTCGACATTCATGGCGGCGGCAGCGACCTCGAGTTCCCGCACCACGAAAACGAAATCGCCCAAAGCGAAGCCGCCACCGGCAAGACCTACGCCAACGCCTGGATGCACTGCGGCATGATCCGCATCAATGGCGAGAAGATGTCCAAGTCCTTGAACAACTTCTTCACCATCCGTGACGTGCTGGAAAAGTACCACCCGGAGGTGGTCCGCTACCTGCTGGTGTCCAGCCACTACCGCAGCGCGATCAACTACTCGGAAGACAACCTCAAGGACGCCAAAGGCGCCCTGGAGCGTTTCTACCACGCGTTGAAAGGCCTGCCCTCTGTGGCGCCGGCCGGCGGCGAAGCGTTCGTGGCCCGCTTCACCGAAGTGATGAACGACGACTTCGGCACACCGGAAGCCTGCGCGGTGCTGTTCGAGATGGTGCGCGAGATCAACCGCCTGCGTGAGAGCGATCTCGACGCAGCGGCCGGTCTGGCTGCACGCCTGAAAGAACTGGCCAGCGTGCTGGGCGTGTTGCAGATGGAAGCCGACGACTTCCTGCAAGCCGGCGCCGAAGGGCGTGTGGATGCGGCTGAAGTGGACGCGCTGATCCAGGCGCGCTTGACGGCGCGGGCCAACAAGGACTGGGCGGAGTCCGACCGGATCCGTGACCAACTGACCGCGATGGGTGTGGTGTTGGAAGACGGCAAGGGTGGGACGACGTGGCGCTTGGCTGATCAGGCTTGATCAGTAAACGCTGAATGAAAAACGCCCCGACTGGTTCGGGGCGTTTTTCATTTTGGGCTCAGCGAAACATGCGCGAAGGGCCGGTCTTCGCAACGCTGTCGGAACACGGCTTCGAGCCGTAGCCAACCTGCGACGTTCTGGAAAAAGCCCATTTGTTTTGACGCCCGCCCAATCCTGGCTTTAGATGGTCGACCAGACCAAGCCCATGATGAAACTGACGGTGATTCAAATGGATTGTATTTTCTGCAGCATTGTCCGAAAAACCTCCCCGGCCCATATTCTGTGGGAAGACCAACAGCATATGGCCTTCCTGTCTATTTTCCCCAACACGCCCGGTTTCAGCGTGGTGATCCCCAAGCAGCACTACGGAAGCTATGCCTTCGCCCAGTCGGATGAAGTGCTGGCAGGTCTGGTGGTGGCGGCGAAGAAAACCGCGCAGCAGATCGACCGGGCGTTTCCCGATGTGGCGCGCACGGGGATGATTCTGGAAGGCTACGGGGTGGATCACCTGCATGCGAAGCTGTTTCCCATGCATGGGACCGGGCAGGACAGTGACTTCAAGCCCATCAGTTCCAGGGTCGACAAGTTCTTTGATCGCTACGAGGGGTACATCTCGTCCCACGATTTTGTGCGGGCGGATGATGCCGAATTGGCGGAGTTGGCGGCGCACATCCGATCCTTCGCCTAGCCTCGATCCAAATGTGGGAGGGGGCTTGCCCCCGATAGCGGTGTGTCAGCGACAGCTGCATTCACTGACACCCTGCTATCGGGGGCAAGCCCCCTCCCACATTTTTTTGACCGTGTCGCATCAGAACTCAGCGACGGCTGCTGACCTCGGCGGGCACATCGTCACCGGCCATGCGCTTGCGGAACAGCGCGGTGCGCGCCAGCAGCAGCGTCGTCACCGGCACGGTGATCGACAACAAGATCGGGATCAACCAGCCATGCAACACCGGCCCGGACTTGAGCACCGAAAAATAGATGATCGACGCCAACGCCACGCTCCACGCGCCCAGCGTCGAGGCCAGTGCCGGCGGGTGCATGCGCTGGAAGAAATCCTTCATGCGCAGCAACCCGATTGCGCCAATCAGGGCAAACACGCTGCTCAGCACCAGCAACACGGCCACGCACACTTCAACCCATAACGGCATCATTCGATCACCTCGCCACGCAGCAGGAATTTGGCCAGGGCAAATGACCCAACAAAGCCAAACAGCGCAATCAACAGCGCCGCTTCGAAGTAGGTATCACTGGCATACCGAATGCCCAGCACCAGCATCATCAGCATCGCCAGGATGTACAGGTAGTCCAGCGCCAGGACCCGGTCCTGGGCCGATGGGCCTTTGAACAGGCGGACCAGTGTCAGCGCCATGGCCAGCGAGAACAGGAACAGGCTGAACAGGATCGCATTGGAGAGCAGGGCGCTCATTCGAAGATCTCCATCAAGGGCCGTTCGTAGTCGTGTTTGAAGTGCTGGATAAACTGCGCTTCATCGTCCAGGTCGAAGACGTGCAGCAGCAGGATGCTGCGGTCCAGGGCGAGTTCCGACCAGACGGTGCCGGGGGTCACGCTGGTGATCATCGACAACACGGCCAGGCCGTTGGCGTCGCGCAGGTCCAGGGGGATTTTGATAAAGCGCGAACGCGGTGGCCGCGAGCCGCACACCAGCACGCCCCAGGCGACTTGCAGGTTGGAGATGATCACGTCACGCCCCACCCGTAAGAACAGGCGGATGATCACCCCGGGGCGGCGGATGCGGATCGGCAGCGGGCGCAGCGGCGCCATCAGCAGCGGCGCGAGCAAACCCAGTAGCGCGCCCAGTAACAGGTTGCCGGGGCTGATCGACAGGTTCAGCAGCAGCCACAACACCCACAACGCCAGCGATAACCACGGGGCCGGGAACAGGCGCTTCATGGCTGCACCTCCAGCGCCGCGGTCTTGGCTTCAGGGCTGGGCACCGGGCGCGTGGCCATGACCGCCATCACATACTGTTCCGGGTTGTTCAGGCTCTTGGCGGTGTCCAGGGTGTAGCGCATCAGCGGCTCGGCCTTGAAGGTCAGCAGGATGCTCAGGCCGAGCAGGAAGAAGATCGGCACGCACTCATAACGGCGCAGCAGCGGTGACGGGCGTTCTTCCGGGGTCCAGAAGCGCTGGATGCCCAGGCGGGCGAAGGCGATCAGCGAGGCCAGGCCGGACAGGATCAGCAACGTCACCAGGCCCCACGCGGCAGGGCGGACAGGCTCATCCAGCGCATGGCCCAAGCCCGGCGGATTGACCAGCGCGCTCAACAGGCTGAGTTTGCCGATAAACCCCGACAGCGGCGGCATGCCGATGATCAGCAGGGCGCAGGCGACAAAGCTCAAGCCGAGGAAGGCCATGGTCCAGGGAATCACCTGGCCGACCACGGCTTTCTGTTCGTCATCGAGGTTGACGCCGGGGCGCGGATGCAGGGATTCCATGGCTTTGGGCAGCGCATCGATCTCTTCATCCAGCGGCAGGTCGTTGGCCGAGCGTGAGCGTTCGATCAATTCGGCCAGCAGGAACAGCGCACTCAACGCCAGCGTGGAACTGACCAGATAGAACAGTGCTCCGGCTGTCAGGCTCGGCTGGGCGAACCCCACCGACGAGAGCAGGATGCCGGCCGAGACCAGGATGCTCAAACTGGCCATGCGCTCCAGGCGCTGCGCCGCCAGCATCGCCAGCGCCGCGCAGATGATGGTCGCCATGCCGCCGTACACCAGCCAGTCGCCGCCGAACAGCGCCGACGCCCCGGCCTGGCCGGAGAACAGCAGGGTCCACAGGCGCAGCACGGTGTACACGCCGACCTTGGTCATGATCGCGAACATCGCTGCCACCGGCGCGCTGGCCGATGAGTACGCCGGCGCCAGCCAGAAGTTCAGCGGCCACATGCCGGCCTTGGCCAGGAATGCGGTGGCGAGGATCGCCGCACCCGCATGCAACAGGCCGCGATCGGCTTCTGGCACCAGCGGGATTTTCAGCGCCAGGTCCGCGAAGTTCAGTGTGCCGGTGACGCCATAGATCATTGCCGCGCCAATCAGGAACAGCGACGAGGCCAGCAGGTTGATCGCGATGTAATGCAGCCCCGACGACACCCGCGCCCGGCCGGAACCGTGCAGCATCAAGCCATAGGAGGCCGCCAGCAACACCTCGAAGAACACGAACAGGTTGAACAGGTCGGCGGTGAGAAAGGCGCCGTAGAGGCCCATCATCTGGATCTGGAACAACGCATGGAAACTGGTGCCCGCACGGTCCCAGCGCGCCATCGCGAACAGCAACGCACTCACGCCGATGATCCCGGTGAGCACCAGCATCAGCGCCGACAGTTGGTCCACCACCAGCACGATGCCGAACGGCACTTGCCAGTTGCCGGGCAAGTACACGCCGATCGAACCGGGGCCGCCTTGTTGCGTCCAGTACAACAGCAGGATGGCGATAGCGAGGCCGAGCATGCTCGAGAACAGGTTGATACGCGCCTTGAGCGGACGGTGCTTCTCGCCGAGCATCAGCATCAGCGCGGCGGTCAGCAACGGCAGCAGGATCGGCGCGACGATCAGTTGGTTGACCCAGGTCATTCCTTGGGCTCCCGGCCGTCCACATGGTCGGTGCCGGTCAGGCCCCGCGACGCCAGCAGTACCACGAGGAACAGCGCGGTCATGGCGAAGCTGATCACGATCGCCGTCAGCACCAGGGCCTGGGGCAGGGGATCGGTGTAGTGCAACAGGTCTTGCGGCACGCCGTCCTTGATGATCGGCTCTTTACCGATAAACAGGCTGCCCATGCTGAAAATGAACAGGTTGACCCCATACGACAACAGGCACAGACCCATCACCACCTGGAACGTCCGTGGCCGCAGGATCAACCAGACGCCGGAGGCCGCCAGGACCCCAATGGCAATTGCGATGACTTCTTCCATCAGGCGGCTCCTTCCGGTGTGGCAACGGTTTTCGGCTGGTTGCTCGGTTTATGGGCCCGCACCGATTGGTGACCGAGGGCGGTGAGCATCAGCAGCGTCGAGCCGACGACCATGGCGTACACGCCGACATCGAAGAACAGGGCGCTGGCGATATGGATGTCGCCCAACACCGGCAAGCTGAGATGCCAGGTGTGGGTGGTGAGGAACGGGTAGCCGGCGAACAATGCGCCGAGCCCGGTGAGAGTCGCCGAGAACAGGCCGAAGCCCATCCAGCGCATCGGCCGCAGACTCATCTGCGCCTCGACCCACTGGGTGCCGGCGACCATGTATTGCAGGATAAACGCCACCGACATCACCAGGCCCGCGACGAAACCACCGCCCGGTTGGTTGTGGCCGCGCATGAACAGATAGAACGACACCACCAGCGCAATCGGCAGCAGCAGGCGCACCAGCACCGCCGGCACCATCATGTAGCCCAGGGCGGTGTCGCTGGCCTGGCGCGGGTTGATCAGGTCGGTGGCTACGTCCGGCGCGAGTTGGCGCTGTTGCGCGGGCAGTTGCATGCTTTCCTTGGAGGGGCGGAAGCGTCGCAGCAGGGCATACACGGTCAGCGCCACGGCGCCGAGCACGGTGATTTCGCCGAGGGTGTCGAAGCCACGGAAGTCCACCAGCATCACGTTCACCACATTGCTGCCGCCGCCTTCGGGGAGGGCGCGGCTCAAGTAGAACGAGGAAATGTCGTTAGGCGTCTGGCGGGTCAGCATCGCGTAGGACAGCAGCGCCATGCCGCCACCGACCACGGTGGACAACAGGAAGTCGCGCAAGCGACGAATGCGTGCCTTGCGCAGCGTACTGGGCAGTGGCGACACTTCTTCGATCCGCCGTGGCAGCCAGCGCAGGCCCAGCAGGATCAGCACGGTGGTCACCACTTCCACGACCAGTTGCGTCAGCGCCAGGTCCGGCGCCGAGAACCACACGAAGGTGATGCAGGTCATCATGCCGCACACGCTGACCATGGTCAGGGCCGCCAGCCGGTGGTACTTGGCCTGCCAGGCGGCGCCGAGGGCGCAGGCAATCGCCAGCAGCCACAGGGTGACGAACACGATGGAACCCGGGATCTTCGGCCGGTCGCCCCAACTGAGGCCGCTGTTGAGCAGCGGGATCAGCCCGCCGATCACGGCGACCAGCACCAGCAGGAACAACTGCGTCTGCAGGCGCTTGGTACTGATGCGTTTCTCGATTTTGCGCGCACCGCGCATCATCAGCACCAGGCAGCGCTCGAAGCCGCGCTTGCCGTTGAAGTAGCTGATCACCGGCGGGTACTTGAAGCGCCCGCGCTTGAGTTGCTTGCGCAGCAGCAGGTAGAGCAGCACCCCGCCGCACATCGCCACCAGGCTCATGATCATCGGCGCGTTCCAGCCGTGCCAGATGGCCAGGCTGTATTGCGGCAACACGCCGCCGACGACCGGCAGCGCGGCGGCGGCGAGGATCGAGCCGACCACCTGGGCCGGGAAGATCCCCACCAGCAGGCAGGTGAACACCAACAGCTCCACCGGCGCGCGCATCCAGCGGGGAGGCTCGTGCGGGGTGTGGGGCAGGTCCGTCGCAGGCGGGCCGAAGAACACATCCACGGTGAAACGCAGCGCGTAGGCCACGCTGAACGTGCCGGCGATGGTCGCGATCACCGGCAGGGCGATTTCCACCCAGGCGGTCGACGAGATGAATACGGTTTCAGCGAAGAACATCTCTTTGGACAGGAAGCCATTGAGCAACGGCACGCCGGCCATGGACGCACTGGCCACCATCGCCAGGGTTGCGGTAAACGGGATCAGGCGCACCAGGCCGCTGAGCTTGCGGATATCGCGGGTGCCGCTTTCGTGGTCGATGATGCCCGCCGCCATGAACAGCGAGGCCTTGAAGGTGGCGTGGTTGAGGATGTGGAACACTGCGGCGACGGCGGCCAGTGGGCTGTTGAGGCCGAGCAGCAGGGTGATCAGGCCAAGGTGGCTGATGGTGGAGTAGGCCAGCAGGCCCTTGAGATCGTTCTGGAACATGGCGCAGTAAGCGCCGAGCAGGAGGGTCAGGGCGCCGGCGCCGCCGACGAGCCAGAACCATTCTTCGCTGCCGGACAGCGACGGCCACAGGCGGGCCAGCAGGAACACGCCGGCCTTCACCATCGTCGCCGAATGCAGGTAGGCCGACACCGGTGTCGGTGCCGCCATGGCGTGGGGCAGCCAGAAGTGGAACGGGAACTGCGCGCTTTTGCTCAACGCGCCGATCAGCACCAGGGCCAGCATGACCGGGTACAGCGAGTGCGCGCGAATCTGATCGCCCGCCGCCAGGACCAAGTCCAGGTCATAGCTGCCGACGATATGCCCCAGCAGCATCACGCCGGCCAGCAGGCACAAACCGCCCGCGCCGGTGACCATCAACGCCATGTAGGCACCGCGTCGCGCATCGGCGCGGTGGTGCCAGTAACCGATCAGCAGGAACGAGAACAGGCTGGTCAGTTCCCAGAAGAACACGATCTGGATCAGGTTGCCGGAGATCACCAGGCCGAGCATGGCCCCCATGAATGCCAGGAAAAACGCAAAGAAGCGCGGCACCGGATCGTCCGGCGACATGTAGTAACGCGCATACAGCGACACCAGCGTGCCGATGCCGAGCACCAGCATCGAGAACAGCCAGGCGAAGCCGTCCATGCGCAAGACGAAATTCACGCCCAGGCTGGGCAACCACATGAATTCTTCGCGGATCACCCCGCCGTGGGCGATTTGAGGGTAGAGCAGGGCGACTTGAACAGTACCGATCAGGGCGATGAGGCCGGCCAGCAAGGATTCGGTGTTACGTGCGTTGTGCGGCAGCAAGGCCGCCAGACAGCTGCCGATAAAAGGCAGAAGCAGTAGAACTATCAGGGACATAGGCTTCTAATCTGCGGGAGTTTGGGATGCATCATACGTGCCGCTTTCTTGATCACCAAACGGCAACGTGTGGCAGGATCCTACAAGGTAGGCTGAAAACGCCTATTTGGCATTGTTTCAGCTAACCCCCCACCACGCGCACCAGCGCCTGATTGTGGACGCTGGGCGTGCCCGGGATGGCGATTTGACAGCCACCGCCCGGGCTCGGACCTTACCCCTGCTGTTCCTGTTCCCGCGCATTTTGCAATTCGATGGCCTTCTGCCCGCGCGTCTTCAACTCACTCACCACCACCGCCGCCACGATCAACGCCGCCCCGACCATGGCAATCGGCGGGAACCGCTCCCCGGCAATCCGCCCAACCACGCCGGCCCACACCGGTTCCCCGGCATAAATCAATGTGGCCCGCGTCGGCGAAACGCTTTGCTGCGCCCAGTTCATCGCCACCTGGATCACCGCGCTGGTCAAGCCCAGGCCCACCGCGCTGAACAACAGCAACCAGGAGAACCCCGGCAACGCCTCGCCCATCGGCACCACCATCAGGAACGACAACAACGACGCCGTGGCCAGTTGCACCACGGTCACCCGGCGCACGTCCACTTGCCCGGCAAATGCGCTGATCAGGATGATCTCGGCGGCAATCGCCACCGCACCGACCAGCGTGGCGATCTCGCCGGGGCTGAAATTCAGCGAAGCACCGGCCGGGCCGGTCAACAGCATCAACCCGGCGAACGCCAGCATGATGCCAATGCTCGGCATCAACCCTGGCCGACGACCCAGCACCAGCCATTGCAACAACGGCACGAACGGGACATAGAGCGCGGTAATGAACGCCGACTGGCTGCTCAGAATCGTCTGCAGGCCGATGGTCTGCAGCCCGTAACCAAACATGATCGCCACGCCGATAAATACGCCGGCTTTCAACTCGAACAGGGTCAGGTCGCGCAGGGTGCGCAAAGAGAAAAAACCAACCGCGATCGTCGCCGCGGCAAACCGCAGGCCCACGAAAAACATCGGCCCGCTGACAGTCATGGCGTGCTGCACCAGCAAAAAGGTGCCGCCCCAGATCATGGTGATGAACACCAGGATGCATTCGGCTTTGCTGAAGCGGTTGAAACGCGAGGGAGCATTCGGGGTGGTCATGGCGGCTCAGTCTTGCAAGGGAAGGGCGCGGAACGCACAATGCGCCGCACGCTGGGCAGTATACTGCGCACACCCACCCATTGAGCAATATAGTGCACAAAGAAAATCCGCAACGGGCCTCGGTCCTGCAGCATGTCAGCCAGAATGTTCGTCGCCTGCGTCATGCCGCCGACTTGAGCCAGACCGCGCTCTCGGAAAAGTCCGGGGTCAGCCGACGCATGCTGGTGGCCATCGAGGCTGGCGAGAAAAACGTCAGCCTGTCCACCCTCGACCGCGTCGCCGAAGCGCTGGACGTGGCTTTCAGCGACCTGATCCAGGCCCCGGATGCACCTGACCATAGCCGTATCAACGAACTGGCCTGGGCCGGTGACATCCCCGGCAGCAAAGCTGTATTGCTTGCCAAGGCCACGGCGCGGCGTGAAGTCGAGCTGTGGGAGATGCGCCTGGAGCCGGGCGATTGCTACAGCCCCGAGCCGGACCCGGATGGCTGGAGCGTGCAGTTGTTCGTGTTCGAAGGCCGCCTGACATTGGTGCTGGATGGTCAGGAAAAACCGGTCGGCGCCGGTGAGTTCTTCATGTTCGCCAGCCGCCAGGCCCACGCCTATCGCAATGACGGCGACGTGGCGGTGCGCTTTGTGCGCAATGTGGTGATCTAACTGTTGACCCGCCAACAGCGGATGGACACTTTGCTCGATCGCAGGCGGGTTCCCCTGCATTGAAATGACGGCAACCTACTGATCTTATTGAAGTGGCAAGCAGTTCGCTGCCGAGCAGGCCGAGTGCGTGTTTGTCGCCGCACCGTCCAAGACGCTGCTGAAAAACACCGTCGCCGACATTCGTCGCCGCGCGGCCGAGGCCGGGCGTGATCCGCGCAAGATCCTGATCTTTAACCTGCAGACGGTGATCGTCGGCGAGACCGACGCGAAGGCCAAGGCCAAGTTCGACGAGTACAAATCCTACGTCAGCTACGAAGGCGCCATGGCGCTGATCTCCGGCTGGACTGGCATCGACTTCAGCCAGTTCAAGCCCGACGAACCGCTCAAGCATGTGCATACCAATGCGATTCAGTCGGCGGTGGAAGCCTTCTCCACGGCGGACCCGAGCAAGGTCTGGACGCCCAAGGAACTGGCCGACTGGGTCGGTATCGGCGGCTTTAGCCCGCTGTTTGTCGGCAGCCCGGAGACGGTCGCGGACTTGTTGCAGGAGTGGGTGGAAGACACCGATGTGGACGGCTTCAACCTGGCCTATGCGCTGACCCACGAAACCTTTATCGACGCGGTGGAACTGCTGGTGCCGGAGTTGCAGAAGCGTGGGGTGTACAAGAAGGAATACGCCCAGGGCACGTTGCGCGAGAAGTTGTTTGGTGAAGGTGCAAGGTTGCCCGAGTCCCACCCAGGCAGCGGTTATCGCGTATTGGCAAATGTGCAGAAAGATAGAACTGCTGCGCGTGCCTGATTCAACCGAGCGAAAGGGCCCTCGGGTGTTGCGCATGACACGCAACACCCGAGGGAAGATGACAAATACGTTTATTGTTCCAGGTTGAAGCTTCCATTGTCAGCTCTTAAAACGAGTTGGCTGCCATCACCAAGTTCGGCGGTGCCGACAAAGTTGAATGTTCCAGAAAGTTTGCCTTTAATCGCCTCGAAATCTGGAATTGAATTGAATGTGACCGTACCGCTTTCAGCGCTCCAAACGAAACCTTCAAGGATATGGAAGAAAAACAGACGGACCTGTTTGCTTTCAGGACTAAAGCTGTAGGTGCCGCGTGAAAGGCCTTCGGCTATGTTGATGGATAATACATAGTCCTTAAAGTCGGGTTTCGATGTGAACTGTCGTGACCAGGCCTGTAGATAGGCAGGGAAACTACCCGTCTCTCCTCTTTTATTAAACCCTGTCTCATTAGACTCATAACGCTCATTAATCGACTCGCTGAGGTTACACGCCACCAAACCGCTGGCTCTGGCTTTCTTGTCCTCGGTAAATCCTTGGAGTTTCATCTCGCCCTGGGTAAGAGAGACTGTTTTTGAACCGCTTTGTGCTGCAAACTCGAAGGTTGACTCCACTGTCTGCAGGGTGCTGTTCAGCGTGACCGTCACACTTCCGCTGATGGCGGTGTAAGGGCGAAATGACGAGGAAGTTGCTTTTGTCCATGACGCATTGGCTTTCCCCTGCGCACCATGGTCGTCAACGATTGCGTAGGTTTTTTTTACAACGTCACCCTCGTTAGGCAACCACAGCGAAATATATTGATATTGACCAAGATGGTCTTCATCGCTTGCGCCTGAGATATACCATCTGTTTGTTTTTTCATCCAGATAGAAATAGAAGCGTGTGCCCTCGAAACTGTTAAAGTCCTCGTCGTCATTCACTATTGCACTGGCTGTGCCTGAAGTGGCTTTTGGCTTGGTTTTATTCGAGCTGCTCATAAGCGGCTCTCCTTTGTTGTGATGTGGGTTCGGCTTGAGTCTATTAAGCGGGCAATACAATATCTACTGTCAAAAATGACAGGTATAACGTGATCGTTTCTAATAGCGAAAATGGTTATTCGGAACACATGTTTGAATGCCGCTCACTTGTCAATTCCGACCCCGCTTGGCAGGGTATTCGCTGTTGCTCCAGCAACAGCGAAGAAGCACTTTGTGCTGTGTCAGCTTCATAACTGTTGATGAACGCCTGGGTTATGCGGCGTTTTATATCGGCATGGTTCCTGCTTAGTCTTTATATCAACGCTATCGACTTTCCGTTCAATCCTCATTCAGCCAGCGGACCACCGCACGCTTACCCACCCAATAGGAGCATCACCCCTATGAGCGTGCATGTACTCAAACCTCCGCCGGCTCTGCGCCGTCTGCTGAAAAACCGCGTGCGCAAACTGCTGGGCTTTCAACGCCTGGCCTCTATCTGGCAGCCACCCAGCACGGGCAAGTCCGTTGTCGAGCCGGTGTGGCTGGCTGAATTCAAACGGGACATCGCATGAGCCAAGCCATTCTCCAGGTGCGGGATATCTCGCTGACGGTCAACGACATCGAAGTGATCTACGACGGCGCGATCCTCGCCGTGGCGGGGGTGTCGCTGAGCGTGCCCAAGGGCGCGATCGTCGCCCTGCTCGGCGCCAATGGCGCCGGCAAGAGCACCACGCTCAAGGCGATCTCCGGGCTGGTGCGCGCCGAGCGTGCCGAAGTCAGCCGTGGCGTGATCGAATACGCCGGCCACGACCTGGCCGGCGTCGACCCCAGCCAACGGGTGCGCCAGGGCATGGTGCATGTACTCGAAGGTCGCCATCGGCCGGGCGTTGATGACCCGTCCTACTTTGGTACTGCTCGACGAGCCGTCCATGGGTTTGGCGCCTATGATCGTGCAGGAGATATTCGAGATCGTCGCGCAGCTCAACCGCGAGCAGCAGGTGAGCTTCCTGATCGCCGAGCAGAACATCAACGTCGCGCTCAACTATGCGTCCCATGGCTACGTGCTGGATACTGGCCGCGTGGCCTTGAGCGGCAGCGCCGCCGAACTGTTGGCGCGGGGCGATTTGCATGACATCTATCTGGGTAAACAGTAAAGGCGAACAGGCATGACTGAATCCATCCGCAACGCCGATGTCCTGATCATCGGCGGCGGCCTGAGCGGTACGATGCTGGCCGTGCAACTGCTGCGCCTGCCCGGCTCGCGGCAGATCCTGGTGATCGAACCGCGCACCGAACTTGGTCGCGGCGAGGCCTACAGTGCGGTCGAGCTGGGCCATACCTTGAACGGCAATGCGGCGCGCATGAGTGTCGACCCGGACAACGCCGACGACCTGACCCAATGGCTCACCGATTACATCGGCGCCGGCTGCTGGCCGGAGTCGGACCAGCAGCATGTGCCGATCAGCGAGCTGTTCCCGCCGCGCGGGATGTTCGGGTTGTACGCGCAGCAACGCTTGGCCGAGGCCAAGGCGCTGTCGACGTCTACCGTCGAGCATGTCCGCGCCGAAGTGGTCGACCTGCAAGTGGACCCCGCCTCGACGCTGCTGACCCTGGATAACGGCCAGCAACTGCGCGGTGCCCAGGCGGTGTTGGCGACCGGCATGTTCCCGGCGGCGCGCACGCCGCAGACCGAATCCAGCGGCTTGAACGCCGCCGCAGTCGACCCGTGGGACGTGCAGGCCATGAGCCAACTCGACCCGCGCGCGACGGTGCTGATCATCGGTTCCGGGCTGACCATGGTCGACGCCGTGGTGTCCCTGGAACAGGCTGGGCACCGGGGCCCGATCGAGGTGTTCTCGCGCCACGGCCTGCTGCCCCATGTGCGTCGACAGCCACCGGGCTGGGACGATTTTCTCGCCGCCGACCACCGCCTGCGCAGCCCTCGGCAGTTGCTGCGCGAGGTGCGTCGGCAGTGTCGTATCGCGACGGCGCAGGGCATCGATTGGCAGGCGCCGCTGGACACCGTGCGCGCGCATATCGGCCGTTTGTGGAGCCAGGCCAGCGAGCGCGAGAAGCGCCAGTTCGTGCGGCATGTGCGGCCGTGGTGGGAAAGTCATCACCACCGTTCGCCGCCGCTGAGTGCGCAGTTGGTGGCGCGCCTGCATGAGGAAGGGCGCCTGCGCATTCGCGCGGCGTCGTTCAAGGGCTTGGCGCCTGCGGTCAACGGCGTCAGCATCCGCTTGCGTTACCGTGGCGAGCAAGCGATCACCCAGGTTGCGGGCGCGGCGCTGATCAATTCCAGCGGCATCGAATACGACTGGCGCCGCGTAGCCCGGCCGTTGCCCCAGCAGTTGCTCAAACGCGGGTTGATCCAGCCCGGGCCGCTGGCGTTGGGGATCGCAGCGGATGCCTCGGGGGCGGTGCTGGATGCCCAGGGCCAGGCCAGCCGGCGCCTGTTCGCCATGGGCCCGCCGCTGCGCGGGATGTGGTGGGAGAGCACGGCGGTGACCGATGTGGCGCTTCAGGCCAAGGCGCTGGCGTTGAAGCTGACAACGATCTAAAGGTGGGAGGGGGCAACTTCCTCTACCTAGGGGTCTTCACAAAACCGGGTTTTAGGCCAAATACCTCGACACCCTGCGGCGTCGATTGCCCGGTGGTCACGGTCACGCGTTCCACCGGCTGGTCCATCGTCGGCCGATATTCGACGGTCATGTCCGGCTGGATCGCCTGGCTCGGAATCACGATCGCCTGCGCGTTGTTGTAAGTGACGATGGTCAGTCGCGCACTCATCCCCAGCCGTACCCGCTGCAATTGCTGCGGGGTCAGCCTGGGGATCGACAGGGTTACCGGGAACTGCGCGCTGCCCTGTGTATCGCCGGCAATCGCCAAACCGCTGACCACACTCACCGAGCCGCTCAACCGTTCGCCGTCGAAGCCATCGCCCATCACTTCCACCGCCTGGCCCTGGTGCAGTTGGTTGATGTCCAGCTCGGAGACCCTGGCGACGATTTTCAGCCGTTCGATATTGGCCAGACCGAACAGCACCTGGCCCTGGCTGACCTTGCTGCCGGCCTGCACCGGGGCGTTGGTGTTGCCCGCGCCTGCTGCCGCGTTGCTGCTTCCGGGGGCGGGCACCACGATGCCGGAGAAGGGCGCCTTGACCTCCTTGTCTTCGAGCTGTCGGTAGAGCGCGTCGTACTTCACCGTGGCATTGGTCAGCTCCATCTCGGCGATCTGTCGGTATTCGCCCTTGCCTTGCTCCAGTGCCTGTTGCAGTTCATCGCGTGCGGCGATCAGGTCCAGTTGTTGCTGCTGGGTCTGTTGCTTGAGGTCGTCCAGTTCGTTGCGCGGGATGATGCCGCGCTGAAACAGGTTTTCGCTTTCGGTGAGTTTGCGCTGGGTGTTGTCGGCGCTCATTTGCGCGGTGCGCAGGCTGCGACGCGCACGGCTGACGGTGGGACTGCTGTCCCAGTCTTGCATTTCCTGCACGGTGCGCCGGGCCTTGAGTTGCGCGGAGAGTGCATCGCGCAGTTGCACTTCGAGCAGGGCCGGGTCCATGCGCAGCAACACTTGCCCGGCGTCGACGCGTTGGCCTTGCTCCACCAGGTTGGCCTGCACATTGCCGTCGAACGGCGCGGTGAGGGTGAGGGTGGTGTCGGGCTCGATCTTGCCCACCAGGCCGATCTGATGCACCAGCGCGCCAGGCGTCACCGCCAGCCACTGTTCGGTCGGGAGGATCGGGTCGGCGGTGCTGCGATGGCTTTGCACCGCAACGCCGGCGGCCGCCAGCAGCACGATCAATCCAGCCGCCAGCAGGCGTTTTTGGTTAGTAGTCATTGAGGGCGATTTCCCAGCTTTCCAGCGTCATGCCCAGGGTCAGATCGAGCTGGGTCTGGGCGTTCAAATAAGCGATCAGCGCATTGAGCTGCGTGTTTTCGGCGTTGCGCAGGTCGGTCTCGAAACTCAGCACCTGGAAGTTGGTGGAGCGCCCGGCGCTGAGTTTTTCGCGTTCGATCTCGATCTTGCGCCGCGACAATTCCACGGCGCGTTGGGAGATTTCGTACTGGCGCCAGCGCGTGCCGAGGTCGCGCACCACGTTGTTCACGCTGCGTTCCAGTTCCTGGCGGGCGTCGGTGATGCGGATGGCCTGATCCTCCACATTCACCCGCGCGCGCACTTCGGCCTGGCGCGTGCTGATGTTGCCGATGGGGATTTGCACCTGCACCCCGGCGTAGCTGTCCCAACTGCGGTTGTTGCCGCTGCCGGTGTCGCTGTCGTAGTTGTTGCGTATCTGGTTCGCCCCGGCCACCAGGTCCACTTGCCAGCGCCCGGAGTCTTTGGCGATCACCAGGTTGAGGTCGGCCTGCTGGCTGCCGAGCAGGGTGGCGAGGTATTCCGGTTGCTGGTTCTGCGCCAGGTTGAAGGCCTCGCGTTTGTCGATCTGCATGGGCTTGGCCTCCAGGGCTTCGGTGGCGCGGATCGGCGTCGACAGGTCGAGGGCCAGCAGGCGCAGCAAGGCCAGGCGGCTGGTGTCGAGTTGGTTCTGCGCTTCTTCCACGCCCAGTTGCTGGGTGGCGATATCGGCTTCGGTCTGCACGATCTCGAACTCGGCCATGCGCCCGGCGCTGATCAGCGCCTTGTTGACCTCCAGCAAGGTGTTGGCGCGCTTCAGCGCGTCCTGGACGATGCTCAGTTGCTCCTGGGCGCGCAGCAACTCGCGGTAGGTGGCGATGATCTGGCTGATGGTTTGTGCCACGGTGGCCTTGAGGTTCAGGCGGTTGGCCTGCTCCGACAGGCGCGACAGGCGCAACGGCGCGGTGGTCGCGTCCCAGCCGGCGCCGCGCATCAGCGGTTGGATGAGCGCCAGGTCGAGGCCGTCGCTGCGGTAGCGACCGGCCCGGTTGGCGTTATTCAGTTGCTGGGTCCAAGCCATGCTCAGGCGCGTGCCGTACTCGCCCAGCAGGCTGGTGGCAGGGGCCACGTTGGTATTGCGTGCATTGTCGGCGGAGCCGCGGGAGCTGCGGTAATAGCTGTTGAGGGTGAGCTTGGGGTTGAACACGTCTTCGGCCACGCGCAGGTCGAATTTCTGCGCGACCCGCTGCAGGTAGGCGCTGCGAATCGCCGGATTGTTGCGCAGGCCCAGGTACACCGCGTCGCCCAGGGTAACGGCGGTGACCTGGGCATTCAGCGAGACGCCGCGATCATAGCCGCTGCGCGTGGTGCTGGGCGCCGTGGGCCGGATCAGCATATCGGCGGCGACACTCGGCAGGCTGATCAGCGCCAGGAGCAGCAGCAGGCGTTTATTCATCGCGCAACGCCTCCACCGGCTGCAACCGTGAGGCCGAGACCGCCGGGTAAATGCCGAAGAACAACCCCACCAGCAAGGTGCTGCCCACCCCCAGGGGCAGGGCGGCGACCGCCAGGGCGAAGGCCCAGCCCGACAGCCAGGCATAGAGCCACGCGGCGGTCATGCCGAGCACCGCGCCGCACAGCGCGCCGACGGCGGTGAGGGTGATGGCTTCGAGCAGGAACAGGTTGCGGATATCCCGCTGGCGCGCGCCGAGCGCCATGCGAATGCCGATCTCGCGGCGGCGTTCGGAGACGTTCATCAGCATCACGTTCATCACCCCGACACCGCCGCCCACCAGCGAGATCGCGCCCAGGGCCAGCAGCAGGTAGGCGAAGGTGCGGCTCTGCCGGGTCATGCCGTCGATCATTTGCTGGGGCACCGTGATGTCGACGCTGTGCTCGGTCAATTGGCGTTGCAGCGCGGCGGCGGCGTCCCGGGCGATGCGTTCCATGTCCTGGCCCGGTGCGGCGCGGATGATCACGTTGCCGATTTGCGGGCTGGCGTAGATGCGGCGCATGCCATCGGCGGGAATGAACAGCGATTCGTTGGCCTGCACCGGCATCAGCATCGCCCGGGGCTGGTGGTGCAGGATGCCGACCACCTGGAACAGGTAATCGTTGATACGCACGCGGTCGCCCAGCTTTAACGGCGCGCCGGGGGCGCCAAGGGCCTGGGCGATCTGGTCGCCGATCACGCCGTAGGTTTCGTTGGCATCGAACGCCGACAGGAAGCGCCCCTCGCGCAGCGCCAGGCGCAGGGCCGCGGGGATATCCGCTGTGCTGCCGACGAAGTTGGCGTTGACGCTGCGGCCCTGGAACACGATGGGGCCGCTGAACAGGCTCAGCGCGCCGATGTGCGCGATCCCGGGCACTGCCTGGCGCACGGCGTCGAGGTCTAGGCGGGTACGCATTGGTACGCTGCTGTCGGCTTTGGGCGGAAACTGCGCGACCAGGGTGTCGGTGCCCATGTCCTTGAAAATCAGCGCGGCATCCACCGCCGCGTTATGCCCGATATTGATCAGCGCCACCACCGACGAACTGCCGATCACGATGCCCAGCAGCGCGAGGATCGAGCGCTTGCCCAGGGTGCGCAGGCTGACGAACGCTTCATGCAGTAATTGGCTCAGGCTCTGCTCGACCCGCAGGCTCATGGGCGCCCGGCCTCATGCACCACGCCGTTGCGCACCAGGATCTTGCGCTCCAGGCGTTCGGCGATGTGTGCGTCGTGGGTGACGATGATCAGCGTGACCTGCTGCTCGCGGTTCAGCGCCAGGAGCAGGTCCATGATGTCCTGGGCGGTGCTGCTGTCGAGGTTGCCGGTGGGTTCGTCGGCCAGGATGACCGAGGGCTTGCCCACCAGCGCCCGCGCAATCGCCACACGTTGGCGCTGGCCGCCGGAGAGGTCGGCGGGGCGATGGTGCGCGCGCTCGGCCAGGCCGACTTGTTCGAGCATGCGCAGGGCCTGCTCCACCGACTCGTGGCGCGACACGCCGCGATAACTCAGGGGCAGGGCGACATTGTCCAATGCGCTGAGGCGCGGCAGCAGGTTGAAACTCTGGAACACGAAGCCGATCTGCTGGTTGCGGATCGCCGCCAGTTCATCCGGGCTGGCGCTGAAAATGTCGTGGCCGGCAAAGCGGTACTGGCCGCAGTTGGGCAGATCCAGCAGGCCAAGGATGTTGAGCAGGGTACTTTTGCCGGAGCCGGAGGCGCCGAGGATGCCGCAGCTGTCACCGCGGGCGATGGACAGGCACACATCATTGAGGATGGACAGGTGCTGTCCGGCGAGCTGATAGCGTTTGCCGATGCCTTGCAGGGAGATCAAGCCTGGGTGCGCGGGGGTATCTGTCATCATGACTACGCCTGCAGTCTCGACGCTGCCGTGCTGCCCCGGTAAAAATTTGTAACAAGTTCGGGAGCTGCCTGGGACACGTCACGGACTGGTTTGATTTCTTGTTTTTAAAATATTCTTTGAATACTAACCGCGTTCAACCGGCTCCGCCAGCCATCGTTGTAGAGGGTTTTTACCCTTTGAAATAAATGCACCGGGGGCAAAACCCACCGCGCAAAAATCCTTTGGTCAGCCTCGACGGGCCCGTCTGCCAAGGCTTGCGCTGATATGGCGCAGTGTCACTACTTGCTTTCGAGCGGTGGCCCCGGTATAAAAAATCAAATTTATTTTTAAAACAATATTTCCCGCGTGGAACTTTTATGGTCGTGAAGAAAGTCAGTTCTCCAAACGTTACCAAGACTCGATTGCTGGATGCGACAGAGGCTCTCTTCATCAAATACGGGTATGACGCTGTTCTGTTACGGCAGATTACCGAGCGTGCCCAGGTGAATCTGGCTGCGGTGAACTATCACTTCGGGGACAAGGATGCCCTGATGAAAACCCTGCTGATGCAGCGCCTGGAGCCGCTCAACGAGCAGCGCCTGGAACTGCTGGCACGCTGCGAAGCCGAATCTGACGGCCCCCTCGATTGCGACACGCTGCTCGGTGTGCTGTTCGCCCCGGCCATGGGCCTGGAGCGCAGCGACCCGGCGAGTGGGGAAGGGCGTTCGTTCATTCGTTTCCTGGGGCGGGTCTACAGCGACACCTCGCCGTTTATCCAGGAATACCTCAAGGTCCATTACCAGCCGGTGTTCCAGCGCTTCTTCGAAGCCTTCGCCCTGGCCTTGCCGGACTTGCCGCGCAACGAACTGGGGGTACGCCTGCAATTTGCCCTCAAGGCGATTTCCGGTGTGATGGCCGGCACCGAACTGCGCCTGCTGATGAACTCCATGAGCCTGGGCCGCCCGGCCACGGATGCCGAAGTAATGGCCAAGTTGATCACGCTGGTCTCGGCGGCGATTCGCGTGCCGCAGCAAAGCCCCGAGGCGCAAGTGGCGTTGGCCAAGGTGCTCGATACCCAGCGCGCCATTCGCGAGCAAGCGTCCGCGCCCGCCGGCAAGGTGGCGCGCTAGCTCGAATCCGGGACAAAAAAAAGCCCGCTGGGGCGGCGGGCTTGATGTACAACGTTTGTAACGGATGAGGCTTCACCCTACGTCCCGCGATGTGAATAAGTCGTGAAAAATATGTAAGAAAAAGTGTGAAAGTGTTGGCGCAGGTAAACGCGCTAAATGCCCTCAGGTTCAGATCTTCCAGCGGCCAGCACTTTTGGCCAACTGCTGGCGCATCTCATCCACATTTGCCGCCAATTGCACGGTCAGCAACCGATACCCATCCAATGCGCTGTAGACCGGCGTATCCAATGTCGGCTCGGTAGCGGTGGCCTGGCTCGGCCGCTCCAACCGTGGTGTCACGCCCGACCTCAGCGCGCGCGCCATGCCCACCAATTGCACGCGAATCTGCCGATGCTCGCCCTTCAACATTACCTGCATCCGCGCCATCGCCTGCTCGTCGCGAGGGTCCGGCCGGGTGTTGCCCAGAATCTCCAGGGTGCTGATGCACATGCGCAAATGCCGCTGGATCGTGTCCAACTGGGTCATGGAGATCCGTACCTCCTTGGACACCGAGGGCATCAACGAACGCAGTTGCAGCATCGCCGTATTCACGTGGCTGAGCAGTTTAAGGTGTTCGTCGTCGGTGACCGATTGACCGCTGATGATGCGGTTATAGATCGCGGCACAGTCGCGCAAGGCACTGGCCAGGTTGTAGCGCCAGGAGTACACGGCATACAGCGGCAAGGCGAAGGAAAACGCCAGGGCCAACGCAATACCGATCAGGATATCGACCGTGCGCCACAGCCCGTCCGACAGCGGATTGTCGCCATGCCCGGCGACGATAAACACGGTGATCGCCGACAACAAGGCGGTGTATCCGCCCTTGCCGATGGCGTGATACGAGAAGAACCCGCACACCACCGACATCAACAAGTAGGTCAGCAGCGGCTGCCCCACATACGTCTCCTGCACCACCAGCAGCAAACCGACGCTGGCGCCGATCAGTGTGCCGTAGGCGCGTTCCATGGCTTTCTTGCCGATATTGCCGTGGTGCTGCAGGCCGCCGATCACCACCAGCATGGTCACCGACGCCCACTCGCCGTGGGGCAGGTTGATGCCGGTGGTCAGCAGGATCGTCGCCAGCAAGCCGATGGACACGCGCACGGCGTGGATCAGCTTGGCATGGCGATAGCGGCGGTAAGGGTCGAGCAGCGGGCGCAGCAGGCGCCGGGCAAATACAGGCAAGTGCAGGTTAATCAACGGCGAGGCGTCCTCTAGAAAATGTAGTCAGTGGTCAAGAAGCTCGAGTTGCGGTTGTGCAGGATCTCGCTGAGCAGTGCCTTGTTACTGTCCTGGAACTTGGTCGCCACCAGGGTGCGGATCGAGAACACACGCAAGGCGTCATGTACCGACAGCGTGCCTTCGGCCGAGTTCTTGCGGCCGTTGAAGGGGAAGGTGTCCGGGCCGCGCTGGCACTGGGCGTTGATATTGATGCGGCCGACCTGATTGGCGAAGGTGTCCACCAGCCGTCCGATTTCGGCCGGGTCGGTGCCGAACAGGCTCAGTTGCTGGCCGAAATCCGATTCCAGTACGTAATCGATCACGGTCTCCAGGTCACGGTAGGGCACGATCGGCACCACCGGGCCGAACTGTTCCTCGTGGTACACGCGCATCTGCGGGTTGACCGGGTACAGCACCGCCGGGTAGAAGAACGAACCGCGACTGACGCCGCCATCGGCATTCATCACGCGGGCGCCGTGTTGGGCTGCATCGGCCACCAGTGCCTTGAGGTAATCGACCTTGCCCACTTCCGGCAGCGGCGTCAGCGACACGCCGTCGTCCCACGGCATGCCGGGCTTCAAGGTCGCCAACTTGGCGTTGAATTTCTGGATGAAACTGTCGACCACGTCTTCATGCACAAACAGGATTTTCAACGCGGTGCAGCGCTGGCCGTTGAACGACAGCGAGCCGGTGACCGCTTCGCTGACGGCATTGTCCAGGTCGACCTGGGGCAGCACGATGCCTGGGTTTTTCGCGTCCAGGCCCAGGGCTGCGCGCAGGCGGTGCGGGCGCGGGTGCAGTTTTTTCAGGTCGCTGGCGGCCTTGTTGGTGCCGATGAACGCGAAAATATCGATCTTGCCGCTGGCCATCAGCGCGCTGACGGTTTCGCGGCCGCTGCCATAGATCACGTTGATCACCCCGGCCGGGAAGCTGTCGCGGAATGCCTCCAGCAGCGGGCGGATCAACAGCACGCCGAGCTTGGCCGGCTTGAACACCACGGTGTTGCCCATGATCAGCGCCGGGATCAGTGTGGTAAACGTCTCGTTCAACGGGTAGTTGTACGGCCCCATGCACAGCGCCACGCCCATCGGTACGCGGCGGATCTGGCCGAGCGTGTCCTGTTCCAGCTCGAAGCGGCTGCTGCGGCGGTCGAGCTCCTTGAGGGCATTGATGGTGTCGGTGATGTAGTCGCAGGTGCGGTCGAACTCTTTCTGCGAGTCCTTGAGGTTCTTGCCGATTTCCCACATCAGCAGCTTGACCACCGCATCACGCTGTTCGCGCATGCGCCGCAAAAACGCTTCGACGTGGCGGATGCGGTCGACCACGCGCATCGTCGGCCATTCCCCCTGGCCGCGGTCATAGGCGCGCACGGCGGCGTCGAGGGCGCTGAGGGCGGTGTCGGCATCCAGCAGCGGCGTGCTGCCGATTTGTACGCGCTCGTCACCCAGTTGCACCGGGCTGAGGACTTGGGCCAAGGGGCCGTTCCATACCTGCAACTGGCCGTCGACCAGGTAATCGCGCTGTTCGATGGGCGCTCCCAGGCGGAATTGCTCGGGAATATCGGCGGCGCAGGAAGGAAACAGCTGGGCGAGCAGGTTATCGGTGGTCATGTCGCTACCCCTGAAATAGTTGCAAAACATGACTAGAGAGTCACCCAACAACGGGTTCTGTGGCAAGGCTTGCGCGCTTTCTTGTACGCACGGCTGCACATGGCGGGTAAACTGCGAGGCTTTCTTGAAGGAGTTCACATGAGTCAGTACCAGCCGGGCATTCTTGCCGCACCGGTGCCTTTACAGGCACGCCATCTGTTTTTTGCCGTGGACTCCCTGGCCGCTGTACCTGCTGCGTTGAACGCATTGGTGCAGTGGACGGATTCGGCCGCAGTGGTCGGTCTGGGTGAGCCGCTGGTCAACGCACTGGGCGCGCGGATCGAAGGGCTGCGCGCATTCCCCGCCGTCAGCGCGCCGGGCGCGCACAACCCCTCCACGCAGCAAGCATTGTGGGTGTGGCTGCATGGCGTGGATCGCGGCGAATTGCTCTTGCGCAGCCGTGCGCTGGAGAAAGCCCTGGCCCCGGCGTTCCGCCTGGTGCAGTCGACTGAAGGCTTCCGCTACAAGAGCGGTTTTGACCTGACCGATTACGAAGACGGCACCGAAAACCCCCACGACGATGCCGCCGTCGAAGCCGCGCTGACCGACAGCGGCGCCAGCTTCGCCGCGATCCAGCAATGGCAGCACGACCTCGATGGTTTTGCCGCGTTGCCTGCCCAGGAACGTGACCACATCATCGGTCGCCGCCACGGCGACAACGAAGAACTGGAAGACGCGCCCGAGTCCGCCCACACCAAACGCACCGCCCAGGAAAGCTTCACCCCGGAAGCGTTCGTGGTGCGCCGCTCGATGCCTTGGGCAGAAAACGGCCAGGCTGGCTTGATGTTCCTCGCGTTCGGGCATTCCTTCGATGCGTTTGAAGCGCAACTGCACCGCATGAGCGGGTTGGAAGACGGCATCGTCGACGGCCTGTACCGCATCAGCACACCGTTGACCGGCGGCTATTACTGGTGCCCGCCGCTCAAGGACGGGCGCCTGGACCTGAGTGCCGTGTTGATCTGACCAGGCGTTTGCCTGGGTCATTGCGTCAGCCCACGCGCCATCACCGATACGGAGTTGGCGCGTTTTTTTTACGGGTGCAGGCAACATGAAGATGTTGACAGCCAACGCATTGGCGACTGGAAAAAATCGTCGCAGCCCGTAATCTGGAGGCCTTTTGTCACCTGTGCGGATTGTGCATGTCTTCTGTTGCCGATGGGCTGCCCCTGAACAAACGCCTGCCGGCGGTGATCGCCATTTCCCTGGGCATCGGCATGGCGACCCTGGACACGGCCATCGTCAACACGGCGCTGCCGACCCTGGCCGACGGCATTGGCACCGACTCCGCGTCGGTGATCTGGGTGGTCAACGCCTACCAGTTGGCGATCATTGCCACGGTGTTGCCCTTCGCTTCGCTGAGCGATGTGCTCGGGCACCGTCGGGTGTACCTCGGTGGCTTGTTGCTGTTTATCGTATCGTCGCTGTTTTGCGGGATCGCCGGGTCGCTGGTGACGCTCACGGCGGCGCGGGTGGTGCAGGGGCTCGGTGCGGCCGCGATCATGAGCGTCAACACGGCGTTGCTGCGGCATATCTATCCGTCGCGCATGCTCGGGCGCGGCCTGGGCTATAACTCGCTGGTGGTGGGGCTGGCGTTCACGCTCGGGCCGACGGCGGCGTCGGCGATCCTGTCGGTGGCGAGTTGGCACTGGCTGTACCTGATCAACGTGCCGCTGGGCTTGCTGGCGCTGATGTTGGGCCTGCGCTCATTGCCGGTCATTCCCATGGCCGGGCATGCCTTCGATCGCCTCGCCGCGCTGTTGTGTGCCGGGCTGTTCGCCTTGCTGGTGCTTGGCCTGGGGACGGCGGTGCATGGCGCCCAAGGTGCGTTGACCCTGGGCCTGATCGCGCTGGCGCTGGTCTGCGGCGCGCTGCTGCTGCGCCGCCAGGCCGGGCACCCGGCGCCGATGCTGGCAGTGGACTTGTTCAAGCGCCCGGTGTTTGCGCTGTCTTCGCTCACGGCGATCTGCGCCTTCAGTGCCCAGGGCCTGGCCTTTGTGTCGCTGCCGTTTCTGCTGCAGGCAGTGCTCGGGCACAGCCAGGTGGAGACCGGCTTTCTGATGACGCCCTGGCCTGCGGTGGTGGCGGTGATGGCGTTGGTCGCCGGGCGCCTGGCCGACCGCGTGTCCCTCGGCCTGTTGTGTGGGATCGGCCTGTTGATGCTGAGCGTGGGCATGGCGGCCCTGGCGACGTTGCACAATGATGCGTCGGCGTTCGAGATCGGCTGGCGCATGGCCTTGTGCGGAGCCGGTTTCGGGTTCTTCCAGTCGCCCAACCTCAAGGCATTGATGACCAGCGCACCCTTGGCCCGCAGCGGCGGGGCCAGTGGCATTGTGGCGATCTCGCGGTTGTTGGGGCAGACGCTGGGAGCGTCGTTGGTGGCGTTGTGTTTTCACTGGTCCCTGGGCAGCGGCCCGCACTACGCGTTGTGGCTGGGCTGTGCGTTTGCGTTGGTGGGCAGTGTGGCCAGCGGCCTGCGGTTGTTGCCGTATGACAAAAAGGTTTAATCGAGCGTTGTAAAAAGCCGTTCGAGAAGGCTACGGTGGCGACCTGAATATTTCGGGATGTTTCAGATTTATGGCAAGCCAGGCCCAACGCACTGCCGACAGCACCTCCCGCCGCGCCGCGCTGACCTTGGCTTTATGCCTGCCCAGTGACGTGTTGCTTTATCTGCTGCTGCCCATGGAATCCCAGGCGTTCGGCATCACGCTGGCCCAGGCCGGGGTGCTGCTGGCGGCCAACCGACTGGTGCGGATTTTCGGTTACCGCCATGTGCTCAATTTCTATGCCCGCCACGGCGATCGTCTGACCTGCATGATCGCCGCCGGTGCCGCGACGCTGTGTGCCTTGGGTAACTCGATGCTGTCGGGCTTCGCTGCATTGCTGGGCTTGCGGCTGGTCTGGGGCTTGTGTTTTGCCGCGTTGAACTTGTCGACCCAAGTGCTGGCGACCGCCGAGCCGACGGGGGCCGCACGCCGGGCAGGGCGGTCGCGGGCCTTGATCGCCCTCGGACCGATGCTCGCATTGCCGCTCGGCGGCTGGCTGACCTTATGGGCCGGACCGCGTCCGATCTTTCTGATTCTCGCCGGATGCTGCCTGCTGGGCTTGTGGATGGCGCGGAGGTTGCCTACTGTCGGCCATGATTTGCACAGCAGTCCGGGGCGCCGTTTCAAGTGGCCCGACAGCGTGGCGCTGTGGTCGTTTATCGAAGGCGTGGCGCTGGATGGGCTGTTTATCTTTGGCCTGTCGATCCAGGCACAGAAGCTTCTCGGGGGCGACGCGGTGTTGATCGCCGGTGCCTTGATGGCCTTGCGTTATGTCTCGGAAATGCTCCTGAGCCCGCTGGGCGGTCGCGCCGCGCAACGCTTCGGCGCCACGTCGATGCTGTTGTTGTTTTCGTTCCTGAGCGCTTTGGCCCTGGCAGCATTCGGCAGTTATTGGGTGATCGTCGGCGCGGCGGCAGTGCTGGTGTTGCGGGCGTTGCAGTTGCCCCTGGTGACGACCTTGGTGGCCGAACGCAACCCCGGTTCGATGCGCGTGTCGGCATTGGCCTCCAACGCGGTATGGCGCGATATCGGCGCCGGCCTCGGGCCGCTGCTGGCGGGGTTGTTGCTGCCGGTCGCCGCGGCCCCTTGGGTGTTTGGCCTGGCGGGCGCCGCGATAGCCATCAGCGCCGTGTTCTGCTGGCGGGCAAAGCGTTCCAACTGACAATGTGAGGTAGTGTGTGACCCGACAAGAAGACTGTGTACGCGTGCTGGATGACGCCTATCGACACTGGACCGGCCAGGGCTTGCCGGCGCCCGAGCATCTGGACGCAGAGCAACGCCTGACCTGGCTGCATGCCCATGCGCCCTACAGCCTGCTGGCCCACGATGGCGCGGCGGACCCGCGGTTTAACTACGCCAATGCGTGCGCCTTGGCGTGCTTCAAATACCCGCGGGAGACCTTCATCGGCATGCCGTCACGCTTCAGCGCCTCGGAACTCGACCGCGCCGCGCGCCAGGTGTTATTGGAGCACGTCAGCGCCAACGGCATCGCCCATGGCTACAGCGGCTGGCGGGTGGATGCACATCAGCAGCCGTTCATGATCCATGCCGGTGTGGTGTGGACGTTGCTCGATGCCGCCGGCCTGCCGTGTGGGCAGGCGGCGCTGTTCTGGCCGGATGCGCAGCGTATCGGGGTGTTGGCTTAAGCGCCTTTGAAACTGTCCAGCCAGGACGGGTCGAAACGGGTTTGCTCGGTATCGAGCCCCAACGCTTGCATCTTCGCCCTATGTGCCTCGATCTCGCCGACCAACTGCACCTGGGCGCTGGAGTTGGCGTCCAGCTCATGCATCTGCGTCAGCCCCAGGTGATAGAACCGCAGCACCTTGAGCGCCGTCGGGTCATTGGCTTGCACGCGGTCGGTGACCTTGTGCATCACGTTGGTCACGCGCATCAGGTTGCGCTTGAGCTGCCAGCCATACACCGCCGGCGCCAGCCATGGCTGGGTCCAGAACGGGCCGCGCACCAGGGCGAGGGTGATCAACACCCCGGCAAACACCCCACCCACGTTGTAGCGAAAGTTGTCGCCGCCGGCTTCGCCAAACAGCATCACCGCCAGGCTCGACAACAGCATCGCCAGGGCCACGAACAACACGGCCACGATCAACGTACTGCGACGGGTCTGCTGGCGGTAGGTGATGGGGTCGCAGGGTTTGAGTTCGAACATCCGGGAAAAATCTCCTTGGCGTTTGTAGGGGATAGGGCAGGGCGGCATCTTCTCATGCTTGGCGATGGGGTGTGCGGTTAACACGTTGGGCGAAGGCGTGTGGGGCGTTCTCTATGATCGATTGCAAGCAGCCCCGGCCCGGATCGCACACGCAATGCCCCGAAAGAGCGTGAGCAACCAAATGCTGTCGAAAAAAAAGCCCCGTCGTTGAACGGGGCGTTTGTTTATTTGGGCGGTACCCAGTTGACGTCGGTGATGCCGTACTTCTCGGCCCAGGGCCGGGTGGTTTTTTTCACCTGTTCGTGGCCGACCCGACCGATGCGGCTGACATGCGCAATATCGGCATCAACGGCCGCCCAGTGCCAGGCCTCGGCGTTATTCATCACTTCGGCACGCACCACGAAAGACTTCGGTTGACCGTGCAGTTGATAGGTAATGGTGTAGATTTTTGCGCTACTCATGTTGCCTCCCTGTCTTGTTATAGATGGATAGGAAAGCATTTAAAAAGGTTCATTCGAAATGACAAATTGCCGGTCCGGGCGGCATAGTGGGGCCTTCGCCACGCGCCCAAGGATCGCGTCATGTCCCGCCTGACCCAAAGCCACCTGTACCTGCAACGCCTGGGCTACGCTGCGCCGCCACCGCCGACTCTGCAAACCTTGCGGGACCTGCAATTGCGGCATGTGTGTACGTTCGCCTTTGAAAGCCTGTCGACCCTGCTGCGCTTGCCGGTGCCGATCGACCTGCCCAGCGTCGAACAAAAAGTATTGCTCGATGGACGCGGCGGGTATTGCTATGAACTGAACCAACTGTTTCTGGAACTGCTGCAGGAGTTGGGCTTCGACGCACGCGGCATCACCGGACGGGTCGTGATGGGCGGGCCACCGGACGCACACACCGCGCGTACCCATCGCCTGAGCCTGGTGACGGTGGACGGTGTGCGCTATATCTGCGACGTCGGCTTTGGCGGCATGGTGCCGAGCAGCCCGTTACGCCTGGACAGCGAAGCGATCCAGGCCACCGCCCACGAACCCTTTCGGCTGACCGTTAAGCACGGCAGCTACACCCTGTGGGCCGAGGTCGGCGGGGAGTGGCGTGGCTTGTATGTGTTCGACCTGCAGGTGCAGGCAGACATCGATTATGAAATCGGCAACTGGTACGTCTCCACCCACGCGGACTCGCCGTTTCTCGGTCAGTTGAAAGTGGCACTGCTCGCGCCGGGTAAGCGTCACACCTTGAACAACGGCCACTACGCGATGCACTCCCTGGACGGTCCCAGCGAAAAACGCGCGATAGCCAGTGCCGATGAATTGCTTGATGTGCTGCGCGGCACCTTTGGCCTTCGTTTGCCGGTGCATCAGCGGCTTCGCGAAACGCTCGATGGTTTAGTGTCGGCCAATCTTTAGACGCATTGAGGCCGCATCTTCTCTGGCCCATAAACGCAAAAACGGCACCCGAAGGTGCCGTTTCTGTTTACTGCATACCGCTAAGCGATCAAACGCCCAGTACCGCGTGCTGCACCAAAGTGAGCAACGGTTGTGGGTACACGCCGAGGAAGAAGGCGAGCACGGCGATGGCCAGCAGCATCACGCCACCGGCTTTCTGTTCCCAGTGCAGCTCGGCATCCACACGACGCAGGTTTGGCTCGATCAGGTACAGGGTGACCATCACGCGCAGGTAGTAGAACACGCCGATGGCGCTACCCAGGATGAGCGAGGCAACCAGCCACCATTGATGCGCTTCAACGCCGGTCGCGATGATGTAGAACTTGCCGATAAAGCCCGCAGTCAGCGGGATACCGGCCAGGGACAGCATCATCAGGGTCAACACGGCGGTCAGGTACGGACGGCGCCAGAACAGGCCGCGGTATTCGTACAGGGCGTCGGCGTCACGGCCTTTGTAAGGCGAGGACATCAGGGTGATGACACCGAAGGCGCCGAGGCTGGTGATCACGTAGGTGACCAGATACACGCCGATCGCTTCCAGGGCCAGGCCTTTGCTCGCCACCAGGGCGATCAGCAGGTAGCCGAAGTGGGCGATGGACGAGTAACCCAGCAGACGCTTGAGGTTGTTCTGGGTCAGCGCCAGCAGGTTACCGAACAGGATCGAGGCAACGGCGATCACGCTCAGTACGTCGCTCAACACGCCGGTGTTGGCCGCCGGGGAGATCTGGAACAGACGCACTACCACCGCAAACACCGCAACTTTCGTCGCCGTGGCCAGGAACGCGGCCACCGGCGCCGGAGCGCCTTCGTACACGTCCGGTGTCCACAGGTGGAAGGGCACCAGCGACAGTTTGAAAGCCAGGCCGATCAGCATCATCGCCAGGCCCAGTTGGGCGATCGGCGCAGGCATGCTGGTGGCCGCCAGGGCGTGGCCGATACCGGTGAAGCTCAGGCTGCCGGCTTCGGCGTAGAGCAGGGCCATACCGAACAACAGGAACGCGGAACCGGCGGCCGACAGCACCATGTATTTGATGCCGGCTTCCAGGGAGCGCTTGTTGAAGAAGGCGTAGGCCACCAGGCCGTAGGTCGGGATCGACAGCAGTTCCAGACCGATGAACAAACCGGCCAGGTGCTGCGCGCTGACCAGCACGATACCGCCGGCCGCAGCCAGCAGGATCAGCAGGTACAGCTCTTCGCGGTTGCCCGGGTAGCCGGTGCCGCCTTCGCCGAGGTAGGCGTGGGCGAGGGTGACGCAGGCCAGGGTGGCGACGAGGATCAACGCGATATACAGCAGCGCGAAGTCATCGATCATCATCAGCGGGGTCACCGCCAGGGGCGCGACCTTGAGTGCCGGGATGATCGACAGCAAGGCCAGGTTCAAACCCGCACAGGACAGCAGGAAGGTTTGCGCATGATTGCGACGCCAGGCGATCGACAGCATCACCACCACAATGGTGAGGCTGGTGATCAGCAGCGGCGCAAGCGCGATAAAGTGTTGGATCGTGAATTCCATAGCGCTCTTACCGGGCCGAAGCGAGTTGAGAGAAGGCGGTGCCGAACCACTGCTGCACGCCATGCATCGTTGCGGCAGAAGTGTCCAGGAACGGTTGTGGGTACACGCCGATGTAGATCAGCAGGACCGCCATACCGAGCACCATGATCAGTTCGCGAGCATCCATCCCGCGCAGGACGGTGTCGGACTTGGCCGGACCGAAGTACGCACGGTGGATCATGATCAGCGAGTAGACCGAACCGAATACCAGGCCGGAAGTGGCGATGGCGCTGATCCACGGTGTCTGCACGAAGGTCCCCATCAGGATCAGGAACTCGCCGATGAAGTTACCGGTGCCCGGCAAGCCCAGGGACGCGGCGGCAAAGAACAGGCTGATCGCCGGCAGGTAGGCGATGCGCGACCACACGCCACCCATCTCACGCATGTCACGGGTGTGCAGGCGCTCGTACAACTGACCACTGAGGATAAACAGTGCGGCAGCTGAAACACCGTGCGCCAACATCTGGATCACGGCGCCTTGCAACGCCACCTGGCTGCCGGAGTAGATACCGATCAGTACGAAACCCATGTGGGAAACGGACGAGAAGGCAACCAGACGCTTGATGTCGGTTTGCGCGAAGGCCAGGAACGCACCGTAGAAGATCCCGATCAGACCCAGGGTCATGGCGATCGGCGCGAACTCGGCCGAGGCATTCGGGAACAGCGGCAGGGCGAAACGCAGCAGGCCGTAGGCCGCCGTCTTCAGCAGGATACCGGCCAAGTCCACGGAACCGGCGGTCGGCGCCTGGGCGTGGGCATCCGGCAGCCAGGAGTGGAACGGCACCACCGGCAGCTTCACCGCGAAGGCGATGAAGAAGCCCAGCATCAGGATGTACTCGGTGGTCAGGGACATCTTGGTTTTCAACAGATCGGCGTAGTTGAAGGTAATCACGCCCGTGCTGTTGAAGTTGACCAAGACCAGACCGAGGATCGCCACCAACATGATCAGGCCGGAAGCCTGGGTGAAGATGAAGAACTTGGTCGCCGCGTAGATCCGGGTTTTCTTGCCGTCCGAAGAACTATGACCCCAGAGCGCGATGAGGAAGTACATCGGCACCAGCATCATTTCCCAGAAGAAGAAGAACATGAACAGGTCGAGGGCGAGGAACACGCCGACCACGCCGCCCAGGATCCACATCAGGTTCAGGTGGAAGAAGCCCACGTGACGCTGGATCTCTTTCCAGGAGCAGAGTACCGAGAGGACACCCAGCAGGCCGGTCAGCAGGATCATCAGCAACGACAGGCCGTCGAGGGCCAGGTGTACGTTGATGCCGAAGCGCTGGATCCAGACGTGCTTGAACTCAAGCGCCCAGGTCGGATCGGCGCCAGGCGCCGGAGCAAATGAATAGTCGCCATGGGCCCACAGCCAGAGGCCGAGCGCGAGTTCCAGGGACATGGTCAGCAACGCAATCCAGCGGGGGAGGGTGGCGCCGAAGCGTTCACCCATCCAGCAGAGCAGGCCGCCGATAAAGGGGATCAGGATTAGCCAGGGCAGAATCATGACGGGCTCGTTTCCTTTCGCAAGTTCGCAAAGTTCGCAATGTACTTAGACATGGTCAGACCGCTACCACAACGATGGCGCCGATCACCAGAACGGCACCGGCCGCCATGGAAGCTGCATACCAACGTAATTGGCCAGTCTCGCTGCGGCTCAGGGCGGTGTGGCTAGCCTTGGCGGCACGCGGGATCAAACCGATGGTCTGGTCGAGCGGGTCTTTGCGCAGTACGTGGCTGATCGCAAGGTAAGGCTTGACGAACAGTTTGTCGTAGATCCAGTCGAAGCCCCAGGCGGCGAACCACCAGGCCGAAAGGAAACGGCCGATGCCACTGTTGGCGACGGCAGTGACGAAGCGACGCTTGCCGAGGAACAGCAGGGCCGCCAGCAGGATACCCGCGATGGCAATGGCGCCCGAGGCGATTTCCAGGCTGTGCTGGGCTTCGCCGCCGGCATGGCCGACGCTTTCCGGCAGTACGCCGGCCAGTGGCGGGGTGATCATGGCGCCGATGAAGGTCGACAGGATGATCAGCACCGACAGTGGCAGCCAATGGGAGATGCCGTGGCCTGCGTGTGCTTCGGTCTTGGCTTCACCGTGGAAGGTGATGAAGATCAGGCGGAAGGTGTACAGCGAGGTCATGAACGCACCCACCAGGCCTGCGTAGAGCAGGTTCTGGTTACCGCTGGCAAAGGCTTCCCAGAGGATTTCGTCTTTCGAGTAGAAACCGGCGGTCACCAATGGCAGGGCTGCGAGTGCGGCACCACCGACGATGAAGCTGGCGTAGGCCAGTGGCAGTTTCTTCCACAGGCCGCCCATCTTGAAGATGTTCTGCTCGTGGTGGCAGGCGACGATCACCGCACCGGAGGCGAGGAACAGCAGGGCCTTGAAGAACGCGTGGGTCATCAGGTGGAAGATCGCCGCGTCCCAGGCGCCGACGCCCAGGGCCAGGAACATGTAGCCGATCTGGCTCATGGTCGAGTAGGCGAGGATACGCTTGATGTCGGTCTGCACCAGCGCGGCGAAGCCGGCCAGTACCAGGGTCACGCCGCCGACCACGCCCACCAGGTGCAGGACGTCCGGCGCCAGGGTGAACAGGCCGTGGGTACGGGCGATCAGGTAGACACCCGCGGTCACCATCGTTGCGGCGTGGATCAGTGCCGAAACAGGCGTCGGGCCGGCCATCGCATCCGCCAGCCAGGTTTGCAGCGGCAGTTGCGCGGATTTACCCACGGCGCCGCCCAACAGCATCAGGGTCGCCAGGGTGATCCAGAAGTCGCCGACCTGGAATTTCTGCGGTGCCAGCACCAGCAGTTCCTGGATGTTCAGCGTGCCCACCTGTTGGAACAGGATGAACAGGCCGATGGCCATGAACACGTCGCCGATCCGGGTCACGATAAAGGCTTTGAGTGCCGCGTTACCGTTGTTGCGGTTGCTGTAGTAGAAACCGATCAACAGGTACGAGCACAGGCCCACGCCTTCCCAGCCGAAGTACAGGAACAACAGGTTATCGCCCAGCACCAGGAACAGCATGCTGGCGATAAACAGGTTGGTGTACGCGAAGAAGCGCGAGTAACCGGCTTCACCGCGCATGTACCAGGACGCGAACAGGTGGATCAGGAAACCTACACCCACCACCACGCCGAGCATGGTGATCGACAGGCCGTCGACGTAGAGGGCGAAGTTGGGCTTGAAGCCCTCCACCGACATCCACTGCCACAACACCAGGGTGTAGTGGCCGCCTTCCGGCGGCGCGACGTTGAATTGCCAGATGACGTAGGCGGCGACAATCGCCGACAGGCCGATGGAGCCCACGCCGACCAGGGCCGAGAGGTTTTCCGACCAGCGTCCGCGAGAGAACGACAGCAGCAGGAAACCGATCAGGGGAAATACGAAAGTCAGAAAGATCATGTTCATCCGCGCATCTCACTGGCAGCGTCGATATCAAGCGTGTGGAAGCGACGATACAGTTGCAGCAGGATCGCCAGGCCAATACTGGCCTCGGCGGCTGCCAGGCTGATCACCAGGATGAACATGACTTGTCCATCCGGCTGGCCCCAACGGCTACCTGCCACGATGAACGCCAGTGCCGCAGCGTTCATCATGACTTCCAGGCTCATCAACACGAACAAAATGTTACGGCGAACCATCAGGCCGACCAGGCCAAGGCAGAACAGGATGCCGGCGACCGCCAGACCATGCTCCAAAGGGATAGCAGGCATCATCATTGCTCCTTGGCTTCGTTACGGCCCAAGTGGAAGGCGGTGATGACTGCGGCGAGCAGCAGCATCGAAGCCAGTTCGACCACCAGCAGATACGGGCCGAACAGGCTGACGCCCACGGCCTTCGCGCCAACGGTGGTGTGGCCGATGGCCTGGCCGCTCTGGTGAGCGAACAGGACATACAGCAGTTCAGCCAGCAGCAGCGCGGCGAGGACCACCGGGCCGAGCCAGATGCCCGGCTTGAGCCAGACGCGTTCCTGGGCGACCGAGGCCGGCCCGAGGTTGAGCATCATCACCACAAACACGAACAGCACCATGATGGCGCCAGCGTAGGCGATCACTTCCAGTACACCGGCGAACGGTGCGCCGAGGCTGAAAAAGGTCATGGCCACGGCGATCAGCGAAATGATCAGGTAGAGCAGGGCGTGCACGGGGTTGGTGTTGGTGACCACGCGAAGCGTGGACACCACTGCAATACCCGATGCGAAATAGAAAGCGAATTCCATCTTTCTTCCTTAAGGCAGCAAGCTCTTCACGTTGATCGGCTCGGCTTCGTTTTGTGCGGCGCCTTTCGGCTTACCGGCAACGGCCATACCTGCAACACGATAGAAGTTGTAATCAGGGTTTTTACCGGGACCAGAGATCAGCAGATCTTCTTTCTCGTACACCAGGTCCTGACGTTTGAACTCGGCCATCTCGAAATCCGGTGTGAGCTGGATCGCGGTGGTCGGGCAAGCTTCCTCGCAGAGGCCGCAAAAAATGCAGCGCGAGAAGTTGATGCGGAAGAAGTCCGGGTACCAGCGACCGTCTTCGGTTTCAGCTTTCTGCAGGGAGATGCAACCCACCGGGCACGCCACGGCGCACAGGTTGCAGGCTACGCAACGCTCTTCGCCATCGGGGTCGCGGGTCAGTACGATGCGGCCGCGATAGCGCGGCGGCAGGTACACCGCTTCTTCCGGGTATTGCAGGGTGTCGCGTTTGCGAAAGCCGTGACCGAACACCATCACCAGGCTTCGCAACTGGGTACCGGTACCCTTAACGATGTCGCCAATATATTTGAACATGGGTCAAATCCTCACTGAACCGCGCCCGCGGGCGTGTTCAACAACACAACGGCAGCAGTCACCAGCAAATTGATCAGGGTCAGCGGCAGGCAGAAGCGCCAGCTGAAATCCATCACCTGGTCATACCGTGGACGCGGAATGGAAGCGCGCAGCAGGATAAACAGCATGATGAAGAACGCGGTCTTCAGTAAGAACCAGAAGATCGCCAGCTGCGGCAGGATGCCGAACGGACCGTGCCAGCCGCCGAAGAACAGCGTGACCAGCAGGGCCGAGATCAAGATGATGCCGATGTACTCACCGACGAAGAACATGCCCCATTTCATGCCGGCATATTCAATGTGGTAACCGTCGGCCAGTTCCTGTTCCGCTTCCGGTTGGTCGAACGGGTGACGGTGAGTCACGGCGACGCCAGCGATGAAGAACGTACAGAAGCCAAAGAACTGCGGAATGATGAACCACAGGTTCTGCGCCTGGTACTCGACGATGTCGCGCATGTTGAACGAGCCGACCTGCACCACGATGCCCATCAGCGCGAGGCCCATGAACACTTCGTAGGACACGGTCTGGGCCGAGGCCCGCAAGCTGCCCAGCAGGGCGAACTTGTTGTTACTGGCCCAACCGGCGAACAGTACCGCGTAGACCGACAAGCCGGCCATGGCGAAGAAGAACAGCAAGCCGATGTTCAGGTCCGCCACGCCCCAGGTCGGGGTGATCGGGATGATCGAGAAGGCGATCAGCAAGGCGCTCATGGCCACGACCGGTGCCAGGGTGAAGATCACCTTGTCGGCAAACGGCGGGGTCCAGTCTTCCTTGAAGAACATTTTCAGCATGTCGGCAGCGATCTGGAACATGCCGAACGGGCCAACGCGGTTCGGACCGTAACGGTCCTGCCACCAGCCCAGCAGGCGACGTTCGACGAAGCTGAGCAGGGCGCCCGCCACGACCACGGCCAACAGGATCACGATGGCCTTGACGACCGCAATGATCACATCGATGACTTCAGGGGTGAACCAGGTCATTGCGCTGCCTCCTGCAGACCGTCAACGGTTTGGCCAAAGATCGACGGTGGAATACCGGCGATGCCTTTTGGCAGTGCAACCAGGCCGGCACCCAACTCGTCGTTGATGCGCAGCGGCAGACGCAGGGTCTTGCCCGCGACGTTCAGACTGAGCAGGGCACCATCGTTGACGCCGAGACGGTCGGCTTCGGACTTGGCCAGGGACACGTAGGCAGCCGGGATGCGTTCTTGAACCGGTGCGGCTTTGGACGAGGTCTCGTCGCTGCCGAACAGGTGGAAGAACGGCACAACCTGCCAGGTGCCCTGGGCCGGGTTGAACGGACGCGGTACGGCGGCGAACCAGTTCAACGCATCGCCCTGGGGTTCGATCAGGCGGGTGCCCGGGTCGCCAGCGCGGATGTGACCACCGACTTCGTCCTGGAACTTGTTCCAGGCCTGCGGCGAGTTCCAGCCCGGCGACCAGGCAAATGGCACCTGCTGACGCGGCTCGACCGAACCCGAGTAACCTTCCATGGAGAAGGCGAACGCGGTGTCGTTGTCTTGCGGAGTACGCGGTTCATGCACGCTGATGTCGGCCCGCATGGCGGTACGACCGGAGTAGCGCAGCGGCTCACGGGCGAGTTTCATGCCCTTGATGCGGAACGCGGCGGACGGTGCAGCGTCGACGATACGCGCCAGTTGCGGGGCGCTCGCCGCGACGGCTGCAGTGACGTGGTCGAGTTGGGTCCAGTCGATCGGCTGATTGAGCAGAGTCGAGCGCAGGGCATGCAGCCAGCGCCAGCCTTCGTGAACCAGGATGCTGGCGTCCATGTACTTCGGATCGAACACCTGGAAGAAGCGCTGGGCGCGGCCTTCCTGGCTGACCAGGGTACCGTCGCCTTCGGCGAAGGTCGCGGCCGGCAATACCAGGTCGGCACGCTCGCTGGTGGCGGTCTTCTGGTGGTCGGCGACGATCAGCACTTTGGCAGCGTTCAGCGCGGCGTCGACCTTGGCCGAATCCGTGCGGGTGTACAGGTCGTTTTCCAGCACTACCAGGGTGTCGGCTTTGCCGTCGATCACGGCTTGCAGGGCGCTGTCGACGGACTCGCCACCGAGCATGGCCAGGCCGAGGCTGTTGGCTTCCGGCACGATCAGGCTGATGGAACCGTTCTTCTCGCGCAGCTTCAAGGCCTTGGCGATGTTGGCCGCCGCTTCGATCAGCGCTTTGGAACCCAGCGAGGTGCCGGCGATGATCAGTGGGCGCTTGGCCGCCAGCAGGGCGTCGGCGATGCGTTGGGCAAGTGCCATTGCTTCAGCGTCCAGGCCTTCGACGGCCGGCGCACTGGCGTCAAGGGCGTGGGCCACGGCGAAACCGAGGCGGGCCAGGTCATCTGGCGCTGCGTGTACGCATTCTTCGGCGATGTCGTCGAGCTTGGTTTCGGCCAGGCTGGCGATAAACAGCGGGTTCAGCGCGTGCTGGCCGATGTTTTTCACCGCGGCGTCGAGCCAAGGCTGTACGCGCATGGCGTCGGCCATGGCTTCGGCCTTGCCTTTGACCGACTGGCGCAGCGACAGGGCCATACGTGCGGCGGTCTGGGTGAGGTCTTCACCGAGCACGAAGATCGCATCGTGGTCTTCGATGTCGCGCATGTTCGGCACTGGCAGCGGGCTGTCGTTCAGCACTTGCAGGACCAGGCGGATGCGCTCCAGTTCAGCGGCTTCGATACCGCAGTAGAAGTGCTCGGCGCCGACCAGTTCGCGCAACGCGTAGTTGCTTTCGAGGCTGGCACGCGGCGAACCGATGCCGACGATGTTGCGACCGCGCAGCAGGTCGGCGGCTTTATCCAGCGCTTCGTCGGTGTTCAGCTTCGCGCCGCCGGCCAGCAGTGGCTGGCGTGGGCGGTCTTCGCGGTTGACGTAGCCATAGCCGAAACGGCCACGGTCGCACAGGAAGTACTGGTTGACCGAACCGTTGAAGCGGTTTTCGATGCGACGCAGTTCGCCGTAGCGCTCGCCCGGGGAGATGTTGCAACCGCTGGAGCAGCCATGGCAGATGCTCGGGGCGAACTGCATGTCCCACTTGCGGTTGTAGCGCTCGGAGTGCGTCTTGTCGGTGAACACACCGGTCGGGCAGACCTCGGTGAGGTTGCCGGAGAATTCGCTTTCCAGTACGCCGTCTTCAACGCGACCGAAGTACACGTTGTCGTGGGCGCCGAAGACGCCGAGGTCGGTGCCGCCCGCGTAGTCTTTATAGAAGCGCACGCAGCGGTAGCAGGCGATGCAGCGGTTCATTTCGTGGGAAATGAACGGGCCCAGTTCCTGGTTCTGGTGGGTGCGCTTGGTGAAGCGATAGCGGCGCTCGTTGTGGCCGGTCATCACCGTCATGTCTTGCAGGTGGCAGTGGCCGCCTTCCTCACAGACCGGGCAGTCGTGAGGGTGGTTGGTCATCAGCCATTCGACGACACTGGCGCGGAACGCCTTGGATTCTTCATCGTCGATGGAGATCCAGGTGTTGTCGGTGGCTGGGGTCATGCAGGACATGACGATGCGACCACGGGTGTCGTTCTCGTCGGTGTACTGCTTGACCGCACACTGGCGACAGGCACCGACGCTACCAAGAGCGGGGTGCCAGCAGAAATAAGGGATGTCGAGGCCTAGTGACAGACACGCCTGTAACAGGTTGTCTGCCCCATCGACTTCGAGCGCTTTGCCGTCTACGTGGATAGTGGCCATGGTTCAAAGATCTTCGTTGGCCCGTTGTCAGCGGGCGTGGCTAATGGAATCTTGTTATTCATGTGCATCAACACAGCCTTGACGGCGTCAGCACATGACGAGGCGAAGGGCACGGACCCTTCGCCTGTTTAAGCGTTACGCGCCGACTACGATCGGCCTCGCCAGAGGCGGGACGGCGGCGCTGGTAGGCGCGATGCCGGCTTCGAACTCCGAGCGGAAATATTTGATTGCGCTGCCCAATGGCTCCACGGCGCCCGGTGCGTGAGCACAGAAGGTCTTGCCTGGGCCGAGGAAACCGACCAGCCCCAGCAGGGTTTCGATGTCACCCTCGCGGCCTTCGCCTTTTTCCAGCGCCATCAGCAGCTTGACGCTCCACGGCAGACCGTCGCGGCACGGAGTGCAGAAACCGCAGGATTCGCGGGCGAAGAACTGCTCCATGTTGCGCAGCAGCGAGACCATGTTCACGGTGTTGTCCACCGCCATCGCCAGGCCAGTACCCATCCGGGTGCCCACCTTGCCGATGCCGCCGGCATACATCTGTGCGTCGAGGTGCTCGGGGAGCAGGAAGCCGGTACCGGCGCCGCCTGGCTGCCAGGCCTTGAGGGTGTAGCCGTCGCGCATGCCGCCGGCGTAGTCCTCGAACAGTTCGCGCGCGGTCACGCCGAACGGCAGTTCCCACAAGCCAGGGTTCTTGACCTTGCCGGAGAAGCCCATGAGCTTGGTGCCCATGTCTTCACTGCCTTCGCGGGCCAACGATTTGTACCAGTCCACGCCGTCGGCAATGATCGCCGGCACGTTGCACAGGGTTTCGACGTTGTTCACGCAGGTCGGCTTGCCCCACACGCCGACGGCGGCAGGGAAGGGCGGCTTGGAGCGCGGGTTGGCGCGGCGGCCTTCGAGGGAGTTGATCAGTGCGGTTTCTTCACCGCAGATATAACGCCCGGCGCCGGTGTGTACGAACAGTTCGAAGTCGAAACCCGAACCGAGGATGTTCTTGCCCAGCAGGCCCGCAGCCTTGGCTTCTTGCACGGCACGGTTGAGGTGCTTGGCGGCGGTGGTGTATTCGCCACGCAGGAAGATGTAGCCGCGGTAGGTTTTCAGCGCGCGGGCGCTGATCAGCATGCCTTCGATCAGCAGATGGGGCAGTTGCTCCATCAGCATGCGGTCTTTCCAGGTGTTTGGCTCCATTTCATCCGCGTTGCACAGCAGGTAGCGGATGTTGATGGATTCGTCTTTGGGCATCAGGCCCCACTTCACGCCAGTGGGGAAGCCTGCGCCGCCGCGGCCCTTGAGGCCGGCGTCCTTCACGGTCTGGACGATATCGTCCTGGGCCATGTCGGCGAAGGCTTTGCGCGCAGCGGCGTAACCGTTCTTGGCCTGGTACTCCTCGAGCCATACCGGCTCGGCATCGTCACGCAGGCGCCAGGTCAGCGGGTGAGTCTCGGGCGACCGCTTGATGCGGTTGGCCGGGCCGAAGGAAGTCAGGGTCATGGGTAGCCCTCGAGCAATTGGGTCACGCCAGCAGGCTGCACGTCACCGAATGTGTCGTCGTCGATCATCAACGCCGGCGCCTTGTCGCAGTTGCCCAGGCAGCACACCGGCAGCAGCGTGAAGCGGCCGTCCGGGGTGGTCTGGCCGAGGCCGATGCCAAGCTTGTTCTGGATCTCGCTGACCACCGACTCGTGACCACCGATGTAGCAGACCATGCTGTCGCATACGCGAATGATGTGGCGGCCCACCGGCTGGCGGAAGATCTGGCTGTAGAACGTGGCCACGCCTTCAACGTCGCTGGCGGGGATGCCGAGGATCTCGCCGATGGCGTAGAGAGCGCCGTCCGGCACCCAGCCACGTTCCTTCTGGACGATCTTCAAGGCTTCGATCGACGCCGCGCGCGGGTCTTCGTAGTGATGCAGCTCGTGCTCGATGGCCGAGCGCTCGGTTTCACTCAAGGTGAAACGGTCTGTCTGGATAAGCGTGTTATTCATGCTTAGCGGTCCACGTCGGCCATAACGAAATCGATACTACCCAGGTACGCAATCAAGTCCGCGACCATCTCGCCTTTGATCACCGAAGGGATCTGCTGCAAGTGCGGGAAGCTTGGAGTACGAATCCGGGTGCGGTAGCTCATGGTGCCGCCATCGCTCGTCAGGTAATAACTGTTGATACCCTTGGTCGCTTCGATCATCTGGAAGGATTCGTTGGCCGGCATCACCGGGCCCCACGAAACTTGCAGGAAGTGCGTGATCAGGGTTTCGATGTGCTGCAGCGTGCGCTCTTTCGGCGGCGGCGTGGTCAGCGGGTGATCCGCCTTGTACGGGCCGGCCGGCATGTTGCGCAGGCACTGGTCGATGATCTTGATGCTCTGGCGCATCTCTTCGACGCGGACCATGCAGCGGTCATAGGCATCGCCGTTCGCAGCCAGCGGTACTTCGAATTCGAAGTTCTCATAGCCGGAGTACGGACGGGCCTTGCGCAGGTCGAAATCGCAACCGGTGGAACGCAGGCCGGCACCGGTGACGCCCCATTCCAGGGCCTCTTTGGTGTTGTAGGCGGCGACGCCGATGGTCCGACCCTTGAGGATGCTGTTGTCCAGGGCGGCCTTGGTGTATTCGTCGAGACGCTTGGGCAGCCAGTCGACGAATTCCTTGACCAGCTTTTCCCAGCCGCGCGGCAGGTCGTGGGCCACACCGCCGATGCGGTACCAGGCCGGGTGCAGGCGGAAACCGGTGATGGCTTCGATGACTTTGTAGGCGCGCTGACGGTCGGTGAAGGTGAAGAACACCGGAGTCATGGCGCCGACGTCCTGGATGTAGGTCCCCAGGAACAGCAGGTGGCTGGTGATCCGGAAGAACTCGGCCATCATGACGCGGATGGTGTCGACGCGGTCGGGCACCTTGATGCCGGCCAGCTTCTCGACCGAGAGCACGTAAGGCAGGTTGTTCATCACGCCGCCGAGGTAGTCGATACGGTCGGTGTACGGGATGAAGCTGTGCCAGGACTGGCGCTCGGCCATCTTCTCGGCACCACGGTGGTGGTAGCCGATGTCCGGCACGCAGTCGACGATTTCTTCGCCGTCCAGCTGCAGGATGATACGGAAGGCACCGTGCGCCGAAGGGTGGTTCGGGCCCAGGTTGAGGAACATGTAGTCCTCGTTGGTGCCGGAACGCTTCATGCCCCAGTCTTCCGGACGGAAGCGTGCGGCTTCTTCTTCCAGTTGCTGTTTGGCCAGGGTCAGGCTGAACGGGTCGAATTCGGTGGCGCGGGCAGGGTAGTCCTTGCGCAGCGGGTGACCTTCCCAGGTCGGCGGCATCATGATGCGCGACAGGTGCGGGTGGCCCGGGAAGTCGATACCGAACATGTCCCAGACTTCACGCTCGTACCAGCTGGCGTTGGGCCAGATGCCGGTGACGGTCGGCACGCTCAGGTCGCTTTCGGAGAGGGCGACCTTGATCATCACGTCGCTGTTACGTTCGATCGACAGCAGGTGATAGAACACGGTGAAGTCGACGCCGCTCGGCAGCCCCTGGCGCTTGGTGCGCAGACGCTCGTCCACGCCATGCAGGTCATAGAGCATGACGTACGGCTTGGGCAGGTTGCGCAGGAAGGTCAGGACTTCGACGAGCTTGGCGCGCGCCACCCACAGCACCGGCATGCCGGTACGTGTGGCCTGGGCGGTGAAGGCGTCAGGGCCAAAACGGTTATTGAGTTCGACGACCACATCCTGGTCGTCTGCCTTATAAGGCGGGATGTACAGAGCACTGCCTGTAGTCATGGTTTTTTATCGCTTTCGGTCAACGTAAAGAATGAAGCCAGGTTTTCGTTCTATAAAAGAAGCGGCTCTGGATCAGACTTCGTCGGGGCTGCGCAGGTTGGTGACCTGAATACGCTGTTCGCGGCGCTGTTCCTTTTGTGACGGCATCTCGGCGCGGTAAACGCCTTGATCTCCGACAACCCAGGAAAGTGGGCGACGCTCCTTGCCAATCGATTCCTGCAACAGCATCAAGCCTTGCAGAAATGCTTCGGGGCGGGGCGGGCAGCCAGGCACGTAGACGTCCACGGGCAGGAACTTGTCCACCCCCTGAACAACGGAGTAGATGTCGTACATGCCACCGGAGTTGGCGCACGAACCCATGGAGATAACCCACTTCGGCTCGAGCATTTGCTCGTAGAGACGCTGAATGATCGGCGCCATCTTGATAAAGCAGGTACCGGCGATAACCATGAAATCCGCCTGACGCGGCGAGGCCCGGATCACTTCGGCGCCGAAGCGCGCGATGTCGTGGGGCGCCGTGAAGGCGGTGGTCATTTCCACGTAGCAGCAGGACAGACCGAAGTTGTACGGCCACAGGGAGTTTTTACGCCCCCAGTTGACCGCGCCGCTCAGCACGTCTTCCAGCTTGCCCATGTAGATGTTTTTGTGGACTTGGTCTTCTAACGGATCGGAAACGGTTTCCCGTTCGCCGATGGGGTACTGCTCGTTAGGAGCATCCGGGTCGATCCTGGTGAGATTGTATTGCATCGCCAAAGCCTCATTGTTTCAGCTTCGCTTGCCGCTTGCGACGAGCTTCCGGAGCCCAATCAAGGGCGCCCACTCGAAATAGGTAGACAAGGCCTGCCAACAGAATTGCTATGAAAACGAGGGCTTCGACGAATCCGGTCCAGCCGCTTTCGCGGACGGACACAGACCAGGCAAAGAGAAAGAGGGCTTCGATATCGAAGATCACGAAGAGCATCGCGACCAGATAGAATTTGGCTGAGAGCCGCAAGCGGGCGCCACCTGTGGGCAGCATGCCGGACTCGAACGGTTCGTTTTTGCTGCGGCCCCAGGCTTTTGACCCGAGTAGGCTGGAGACGCCGAGCATGAAGGCACAGAGGCCGACAACACCGAGGAGGAAAATGGCAAAGCCCCAGTTGTGGGCCATGAGTCCTGTCGCTTCGGTCATGCTGGTAATCCTTAGCAGAGAGCAAAGGTCTCTGAGCTCGAAAAAGTAACAATGCAGTGACGATATGTCGCAGCGCAATCAATCGCGGTGATTTTATGGCTAAACACCGGGCAAGTAAAATTCATATAGCGAAATTATTCGGTGGAATAAGCACATAGTACGCCTCCGTAGGGCTACAGCCCTTGAGTTACGGGCATTAGCCGGCTTTTTATCAAATATGTTTTGTTTAACCTGTAACGACGCTTTCATGGTCCAAATGATAATGAATGTTATTTGGGTGGGCGTTAAGCGGGTGGTTGCGGTGTGGTGCAGGAAGTTGTCGTTACTTGCTTGATTACCGCTAGTTGCCGGAGCGCATCTTTTAACTGATTTATCTGAACCAAATACCGCTTTGGATCAATGTTTCACACAAATTCTTCTGGTTGGCCCATTCCTCGATGTGGGAGGGGGCTTGCCCCCGATGGCGGTGGATCAGCAGCAGAGGTATTGACTGGCACACCGTAATCGGGGGCAAGCCCCCTCCCACATTTTTGAGCTTTGTGGTGTCAGGGGGATTTTCTTTGGGCAAAAAAACGCCCCGAACCAGTCGGGGCGTCAGGTCGTGCGGCATTGCGGTTAGCTGTTTACCGGGGCCGCAATGGCCGTTTGCTCAGTCACTCAGTGGAACTGTTCTTCTTCGGTCGAACCGGTCAGCGCGGTCACGGACGAGGTGCCGCCCTGGATCACGGTGGTCATGTCGTCGAAGTAGCCGGTGCCCACTTCCTGCTGGTGAGCCACGAAGGTGTAACCCTTGGCGGCGTCAGCGAATTCCTGCTCCTGCAGTTTCACGTAGGCGGTCATGTCGTTGCGGGCGTAGTCGTGCGCCAGGTTGAACATGCTGTGCCACATGTTGTGAATGCCGGCCAGGGTGATGAACTGGTGCTTGTAGCCCATGGCGGACAGTTCGCGCTGGAACTTGGCGATGGTCGCGTCGTCCAGGTTTTTCTTCCAGTTGAAGGAAGGCGAGCAGTTGTAGGACAGCAGTTGGTCCGGGTATTCCTTTTTGATCGCTTCGGCGAAGCGACGGGCTTCTGCCAGGTCCGGCTTGGCGGTTTCGCACCAGATCAGGTCGGCGTAAGGCGCATAGGCCAGGCCGCGAGCGATGGCCTGGTCGAGACCGGCGCGCACTTTGTAGAAGCCTTCCTGGGTACGTTCGCCAGTGACGAACGGTTGGTCATACGGGTCGCAGTCCGAAGTCAGCAAGTCGGCAGCGTTGGCGTCGGTACGGGCCAGGATGATGGTCGGTGTGCCGGCAACGTCAGCCGCCAGACGGGCAGCGGTCAGCTTCTGTACAGCTTCCTGGGTCGGTACCAGTACCTTGCCGCCCATGTGGCCGCATTTTTTCACCGAGGCCAGTTGGTCTTCGAAGTGAACGCCGGCGGCGCCTGCTTCGATCATGCTCTTCATCAGCTCGTAGGCGTTCAACACGCCGCCGAAACCGGCTTCGGCGTCAGCCACGATCGGTGCGAAGTAGTCGATGTAGCCTTCGTCGCCTGGGCCTTTACCGGCTTTCCACTGGATCTGGTCGGCGCGACGGAACGAGTTGTTGATGCGCTTGACCACGGTCGGTACGGAGTCCACCGGGTACAGCGATTGGTCGGGGTACATGGATTCAGCGGAGTTGTTGTCCGCTGCCACTTGCCAGCCGGACAGGTAGATCGCCTGGATACCGGCTTTTACCTGTTGGACTGCCTGGCCACCGGTCAGGGCGCCCATGCAGTTGACGAAATCTTTGTCGGGACGGAAGGATGGCTTGGCGCCCTGGGTGACCAGGTTCCACAGCTTCTCGGCGCCGAGTTTTGCAAAAGTGTGCTCAGGTTGAACCGAGCCACGCAGGCGGACGACGTCAGCAGCGGAATAAGCGCGGGTCACGCCTTTCCAGCGTGGGTTTTCAGCCCAGTCTTTTTCAAGGGCTGCAATTTGCTGTTCGCGTGTCAGTGCCATGGAGATAAACCTCGTCGCATAGGTCTGGGTGGAAAATTCCGTTTGCCAGCCACGTATACAGTGCGTGGGCTTGGCTGCTCGCTGACCAGAAGCACAGGTGTTCAAGTCAAGTCTGGCGGGGAAGCGACGGGATGAACGAATAACGAGGGGGGAGTGGGGCAGGTAGGGGCAAACTGCGAACGGTCTTCGGGCGTCGTGGGCCTTGGGGCGATTCATCAGTGTGTAGCCGGGTTACCTGGTTAGCTTCCGTCCCTCGGGACAACTTCGTTCCAGTCGCAACCTCGTCAAACACACCTTGTGGGCGGTACAGACACGAATCGGCTCAGTTGGGTAGCTTAGAGCGACGATCCGAAGGCCCTTGCCAGGGCCTCTGATTAGCGGGAGCGAGGCCATCATGCCCATGCTTTTTTGGATCGTCAAATGTTTTGTAGTGCTTTTTTTCAGGCACTACATCTTTAGTCTTATACGACTCATCAGTCAGTTATCGGTGCTTCAGTTCAAGGTGTCGACTTTAACCCGTAAAGTCAGGTCGTCGCGGCCCTGGGTAGCGTAAGTGCGGGTCGTAGAGGATTTGTCGGCCTGGGTTTCGCGATTGATGCCGGCCAGCGGAATCCACTCGCCCAGGCGGCCGCTGACGGTTGTGTCGGTACTTTGCACGTTCACTACATCGGGACGCTCCTGGCTCATGCGGTCACGGTTGGTACTGATCGCCAGGTGTACGGTGTCGCCGGTCACGCTGGCGGTCACGTAGAAACCCTGGGTGACGTTGCGGTATTGGGTCTGGTTCTGCGGGCGTCCGTAGGCATCGGGCTGGGTGGTGGTCAGTGGCACGCTCTGGCCTACCTGGATCAGTGCGGGCACGCCTTCACTGGCCTGGATCTGCTGGATGCCGCCGTCGCGGCTGGCGGTGCCGTAGCTGATGATGCGGGTCTGGCTGTCGCCGCTGCTTTGCTGGTTGTTTTCGTTGGTGTCGACGGTGATCAGCAGGCGCTTGGCCGGTATGTCCAGTTGCGAGAGCAGGGTGCGCAGGTCCTGGATCCTGACAGGGTCGGCATTGACGATCAGTTGATTGCCGTAGGCGCTGACGGTGCCGTCCTTGCCGAGGAAGTTCTGCGCCACGGGCAGCAGGTCGGCGCTGGTACGGTGGCTCAAATTGACGACTTCGGTGTCGGCCGCCGCTGTGAAGCTGGCGGTCAGGAGGAGGGCGGTGAGCAGGGTGCGTAGGGACATGTCCGTTATCTCTGCGAGTCATAAGGCTTGATAGTGCCAGTTTGTCGGCCTGGCGGGTCGCAAGTTGAATCGTAGACGGCAAAACACCCTGGCATCGGTGGATGGCAGGGTGTTTTGGGGTGCTGCTGGTAATGCTATCGGGGGCAAGCCCCCTCCCACACTTGACGGCATTCCAAGGGACGCTCTCGGTCAAAATGTGGGAGGGGCAAGCCCCCCTCCCACACTTGACGGCATTCCAAGGGACGCTCTCGGTCAAAATGTGGGAGGGGCAAGCCCCCTTCCACACTTGACGGCATTCCAAGGGATGCTCTCGGTCAAAATGTGGGAGGGGCAAGCCCCCCCTCCCACACTTGACGGCATTCCAAGGGATGCTCTCGGTCAAAATGTGGGAGGGGGCTTGCCCCCGATAGCAGCGACGCGGTCCCGGATCAGCCCTCGCGCACCATATCGACGTGCGGAATCCCGACTTCAAGGAATTCCTCGCTGACGATCTTGAAGCCCAGTCGCTCATAGAACGGCGCGGCATAGACCTGCGCACTGAGGAACTGTTTGTTCTGGCCGCGCTTCTCGGCTTCGCCAATCACGGCTTCCATCAGCTTGTCGCCGACTTTAAGCCCGCGCCAATCCTTGAGGACCGACACGCGGCCGATCTCGCCGCTGGGCAGCAGGCGAGCGGTGCCAATCGGAAAGTCGCCCTCGAACGCGAGGAAATGCACGGCGTCCGCGTCGTCTGCGTCCCATTCCAGTTCGGGTGGGACCGATTGTTCGGCGATAAATACCGCTTCACGAATGCGCCGAATCTCGGCGATATCCTTATGCCAGTTCGCGACATTGACGTGAATCTTATTCATCGGCAAACCCCAGGCTTCCCTGCTTGACCAGCTCGCACATCAGGTCGCGGGCATCGTCGTCCGCCAGCCATTCGCTCAGGTTGTCGATGTGCAGGGCGTCGGCTGCGCAGATCATTTTCAGCAGTTCGCGCAGCTTGCCCGGCAGGTAACGGCTCTGGCCGCTGGCGAACAGCAGCAGGTCGTCGTCGACTTCGGACCAGGCCATGCGCGCGCTTGGGTTGCGGATCAATACGCCGCCATCTTCCAGGCTGCCGACCACGTCTTCTTCCAGCAGTTCTTCCGGGCCGGCGACCAGTTCCGGGTAGCGCGGCTCGGTCATGAACTGGCCGAACCAGGTCAGCAGCATGCGCTCGTCGCTCATGTGCTCGGCCAGCAGGCTCTTGAGGCGGTCGAGGGCATCGCTCTGGATTTGGTGTGGGTCGCTGGTCGGCTGGATGTCGGCGTCGGTGTAACGCTCTTCGTCGGTCAGGTACTGGCTGAGGAAGTCGGTGAAGTGGGTCAGCACTTCGGCGGCGCTTGGCGCGCGGAAGCCGACCGAGTAGGTCATGCAGTCATCTTCGGCAATGCCATAGTGGGCCAGGCGTGGCGGCAGATAGAGCATGTCGCCCGGTTCCAGCACCCATTCGGCGATCTCTTCGAATTCGGCGAGGATGCGCAGGTCGGCGTGTTGCAGCATCGGGCTGTCAGAGCTGCACATCTGGCCGATCTTCCAGTTGCGCTTGCCATGGGCTTGCAGCAGGAACACGTCGTAGTTATCGAAGTGCGGACCCACGCTGCCACCGGGCGCGGCGAAGCTGATCATCACGTCGTCGATGCGCCAGCTGGGCAGGAAGCGGAACTGTTCGAGCAGTTCGGCGACTTCCGGCACGAACTGGTCGACCGCCTGCACCAGCAGGGTCCACTCGCGCTCGGGCAGGGTGCTGAAGGTGTCTTCGGCGAACGGGCCGCGGCGCAGTTCCCACGGACGCTCGCCGTGTTCGATCACCAGGCGCGACTCGACTTCTTCTTCCAGGGCCAGGCCGGCCAGTTCATCGGCGTCGATCGGGCTTTCGAAATCAGGAATGGCCTGACGGATCAGCAGCGGTTTTTTCTGCCAGTAGTCGCGCAGGAATTCCCGTGCCGTGATGCCGCCCAGAAGTTGAAGAGGGATATCAGGATTCATGTGTAACCTATTGAAAAAAAGCACTTTTCAGACTGGAATAAAAACGCCCGGCGCGGCCGGGCGTCTCAAAGGGGCTTGCGATGATCAGATGCGTTTGGCTTGGGCCACGGCGTTGCCGATGTAGTTGGCCGGGGTGAGCAGTTTCAGCTCGGCCTTGGCAGCGGCGGGCATGTCCAGGCCGTCGATGAAAGTTTGCAGTGCTTCAGGGCTGATGCCTTTGCCGCGCGTCAACTCTTTGAGCTTCTCATACGGGTTTTCGATGTTGTAGCGGCGCATCACGGTCTGGATCGGTTCGGCCAGAACTTCCCAGCATGCATCCAGGTCAGCGGCGATTTTCTGCTCGTTGAGTTCCAGCTTGCTGATGCCTTTGAGGCTGGCTTCGTAGGCGATCACGCTGTGGGCAAAGCCCACGCCGAGGTTGCGCAGTACGGTGGAGTCGGTCAGGTCGCGCTGCCAGCGGGAGATCGGCAACTTGCTGGCCAGGTGCTGGAACAGGGCGTTGGCGATGCCAAGGTTGCCTTCGGAGTTTTCGAAGTCGATCGGGTTGACCTTGTGCGGCATGGTCGACGAACCGATTTCGCCGGCAATGGTGCGCTGCTTGAAGTAGCCCAGGGAGATGTAGCCCCAGACGTCACGGTCGAAGTCGATCAGGATGGTGTTGAAGCGCGCAATCGCGTCGAACAGCTCGGCGATGTAGTCGTGCGGTTCGATCTGCGTGGTGTACGGGTTGAAGCCCAGGCCCAGTTCGTCTTCGATGAAGGCGCGGGCGTTGGCTTCCCAGTCGACCTCCGGGTAGGCCGACAGGTGGGCGTTGTAGTTGCCCACGGCGCCGTTGATCTTGCCCAGCAGCGGGACGGCCGCCACTTGAGCGATCTGGCGCTCCAGGCGATACACCACGTTGGCCAGTTCTTTGCCCAGGGTGGTCGGCGAGGCCGGTTGACCGTGGGTGCGCGACAGCATCGGCACAGCGGCGAAGCGGATCGCCAGTTCGCGGATGGCTTCGGCGGTCTGGCGCATCAGCGGCAGCATCACCTCATCACGGCCTTCGCGCAGCATCAGGGCGTGGGACAGGTTGTTGATGTCCTCGCTGGTGCAGGCGAAGTGGATGAATTCGCTGACGTTGGCCAGTTCCGGCAGCTTGGCCGCTTGCTCTTTGAGCAGGTATTCGATGGCTTTGACGTCGTGGTTGGTGGTGCGCTCGATCTCTTTGACACGCTCGGCGTGCTCCAGAGAGAAGTTTTCCGCCAGAGTGTTCAATACCGCGTTGGCTTCGGCGGAGAACGCCGGCACTTCACTGATGGCAGGGTGAGCGGCCAGGCGCTGGAGCCAGCGCACTTCAACCAGTACGCGGGCACGGATCAGGCCGTATTCACTGAAAATCGGGCGCAGGGCCTGGGTCTTGCCGGCGTAGCGGCCGTCAACAGGGGAAACCGCAGTGAGCGAAGAGAGCTGCATGGGGTGTTCTCGGACAGTCGGGCAACGAAATGGGGCGCGTATCATACATGAAAAAATCCGCCGGTCCGTTGCCAACTGACCGGCGTATTACGCGTAACGGCTTGAAAATAGCCCGTGGCTGCGACTTATTCGTTGCGCATCAACGGGTAAAGCTCTTTGAGCAATTTGCGACGGCTGATGACCAACTGCCAACGATGACCGCCCAACTGGCGCCACAACCGCGCCGAGCGGATACCGGCCAGAAGCAGGGCGCGGATCTTCGAGGCGTTGTTCGGTTGTTGCAGGTTGCGCATGTCGCCATGCACCTGGATGCGCTGGCGCAATGTGCTCAAGGTGTCCTGGTACAGCGCGCCGCAGGCGGCGATGACGTTTTCGTGGGCCGGGCCGAAGTGTTCAACCTGGGACTGGATCTGCGGCAGGCGCTTGCCGATGGTCTCCAGCAGGTCGTCACGCTTGGCCAGTTGGCGCTCGAGGCCGAGCATCGACAGGGCGTAGCGCAGCGGTTCGCGCTGCAAGGTGCTCGGGTCGCGTTCCAGTGCGCCGACCAGTGCGCGGTAGCCTTCACGCAGCGCCAGGTCGTCACCGCCATAGACTTCCAGGGTATCCTTGGGGTCGCGAACCAGCAGGCTGCCGAGCATGCAGGTCAGGCCGGCCTCGGTAACCTGGCCGGTCTTGGCGATCTTGTCCACCAGCACTGCGGCGAGGAAGACCCCGCCGAGTGCCGTCAGTTGCTCCTGGATCGGGCTCATGCCGGGTTGCTCCAGGGTTCGGCGACTTCAATCACGCCGCCCCCCAGGCACACCTCGCCATCGTAGAACACCACGGACTGGCCAGGCGTGACCGCGCGTTGCGGGTCATCGAAGGTGGCGCGGTAACCGTCGGCGGTTTTTTCCAGGGTGCAGGGCTGGTCGCTCTGGCGATAGCGCACCTTGGCGGTCAGGCGGCGCGGCGCGCTCAGGTCCACCGGGTTGACCCAGTAGATATCCGAAGCGAGCAGTGCGCGGGAGAACAGCCATGGGTGGTCATTGCCCTGGCCCACGATCAGTTCGTTGTGCTCCAGGTCCTTGACCAGCACGTACCACGGCTCGTCGCCGGCGTCTTTCAAGCCGCCGATGCCCAGGCCCTGGCGCTGGCCGATGGTGTGGTACATCAGGCCGTGATGGTGGCCGATGACCTCGCCTTCGGTGGTTTTGATCTCGCCCGGTTGCGCTGGCAGGTATTGCTTGAGGAAGTCGCTGAAACGGCGCTCGCCGATAAAGCAGATCCCGGTGGAATCCTTCTTCTTGGCGGTGGCCAGGTCGTGCTGCTCGGCGATCCGGCGCACTTCGGGCTTTTCCAGTTCGCCGACCGGGAACAGGGTCTTGGCGATCTGTTCGCCGCCGACGGCGTGCAGGAAGTAGCTCTGGTCCTTGTTGGGGTCCAGGCCCTTGAGCAGTTCGGTGCGCCCGTCGATGTCACGACGGCGCACGTAGTGGCCGGTGGCAATCAGGTCGGCGCCGAGCATCATGGCGTAGTCGAGGAACGCCTTGAACTTGATCTCGCGGTTGCACAGGATGTCCGGGTTCGGCGTGCGGCCGGCCTTGTATTCGGCCAGGAAGTGCTCGAACACGTTGTCCCAGTACTCGGCGGCGAAGTTGGCGGTATGCAGCTTGATGCCGATCTTGTCGCACACGGCCTGGGCATCCGCCAGGTCGTCCATGGCGGTGCAATATTCCGTTCCATCGTCTTCTTCCCAGTTCTTCATGAACAGGCCTTCCACCTCATAACCCTGCTCCATGAGCAGAACGGCGGAAACGGAAGAATCCACGCCGCCGGACATGCCGACGATGACGCGCTTCTTTTGTGTGTCAGAAGGGGCTGGATCACGCATAGGGTTTCAACGGGTGTCTTGAAAAAGGACGCGATTCTAACAGGCCCGAGCCTTCAAGGCTAAAGAGAAGGTCGGATCAATTCGAGACTGTGGCGAAAGCCGGCCAGATAATCATCGATACACCGGATGATCAGCTCACTGCGCCAGGCGTCGCGCAGGCCCATCAGCTCGTCACGGCTCAGCCAGCGGGCGCGCACGATGCCGTCGTCAAGTTGATAGTCCGGGCGGTGTTTCAGCGCCTTGGCGGTGAAGCAGACCCGCTGGTAGGTCACGCCGTTGCTCGGCGCGGTGTACAGGTAGATGCCGACGATGCCGGTGGCTTCGACGTCCCAGCCGGTTTCTTCGAGGGTTTCACGCACGGCGGCTTCGGTCAGGGTTTCGTGCGGGTCGAGGTGGCCGGCGGGCTGGTTGAGCACGGCGCGGCCGCCCTTGAGTTCTTCGACCATCAGGAAGCGGCCGTTGTCTTCGACGATGGTGGCGACGGTGATGTGGGGTTGCCAGGTCATTGGATGCCTCTCGATTCTGAGTGCGGTGCGGTCTTCAGGCAGGATTGCAGTCGGTGTGGGAGGGGGCTTGCTCTCGATGGCGGTGGGGCAGTCGACTTGTTGGTAGCTGACTCACTGCCATCGGGAGCAAGCTCCCTGCCACATTTGAATCCGGTTTATTCGCTGGAAACACAAACCCCGGCACGGGGCCGGGGTTTGTTTGCATCCTTACAACCTTACTTCAGCTTGGCAATTGCCGCGTTGAGGGTGTTGCTCGGGCGCATGACTTTGCTGGTCAGCTCCGGGTTCGGCGCGTAGTAGCCGCCGATGTCCACTGGCTTGCCCTGTACGGCGTTGAGCTCGGCAACGATGGTTGCCTCGTTCGCGGCGAGGGTCTTGGCCAGTTCGCCGAATTGCGCTTGCAGCGCGGTGTCTTCGGTCTGTGCGGCCAGGGCTTGGGCCCAGTACAGCGCCAGGTAGAAGTGGCTGCCGCGGTTGTCGATGTTGCCGACTTTGCGCGATGGCGACTTGTTGTTGTCGAGGAACTGGCCGGTGGCCTGGTCCAGGGTCTTGGACAGTACCAGAGCTTTCGGGTTGTTGTAAGTCACGCCCAAATGCTCAAGCGATGCGGCCAGGGCCAGGAACTCGCCCAGGGAATCCCAACGCAGGAAGTTTTCTTCCAGCAGTTGCTGCACGTGCTTGGGTGCCGAACCGCCAGCGCCGGTTTCGAACAGACCGCCACCGTTCATCAGCGGCACGATCGACAGCATCTTGGCGCTGGTGCCCAGTTCCATGATCGGGAACAGGTCGGTCAGGTAGTCGCGCAGTACGTTACCGGTCACCGAGATGGTGTCCAGGCCCTTGCGGGTGCGCTCCAGGGTGAACTTCATCGCGTCGACCGGCGACATGATGCGGATGTCCAGGCCGTCGGTGTTGTGGTCTTTCAGGTAGGTCTGGACTTTCTCGATCACCGCACCGTCGTGGGCGCGCTGTGGGTCCAGCCAGAAGATGGCCGGGGTGTTGCTGGCGCGGGCGCGGTTGACGGCGAGTTTGACCCAGTCCTGGATCGGCGCGTCTTTGGCCTGGCACATGCGGAAGATGTCGCCGGCTTCGACGGCCTGTTCCATCAGCAGGTTGCCCTTGCTGTCGGTAACGCGGACGACGCCGTCAGCCTTGACCTGGAAGGTCTTGTCGTGAGAGCCGTACTCTTCGGCTTTCTGTGCCATCAGACCAACGTTCGGCACGCTGCCCATGGTGGTCGGATCGAACGCGCCATTGGCCTTGCAGTCTTCGATGACAGCTTGGTAGATGGTGGCGTAGCAGCGATCCGGGATCACGGCCTTGGTGTCGTGCAGCTGGCCGTCGGTGCCCCACATTTTGCCGGAGTCACGGATCATGGCCGGCATCGAGGCGTCGACGATCACGTCGCTCGGCACGTGCAGGTTGGTGATGCCTTTGTCGGAGTTGACCATCGCCAGGGAAGGGCGAGCGGCGTAGACCGCCTGGATATCGGCTTCGATCTGCGCTTGCTGCTCGGCCGGCAGGGCCTTGATGCGAGCGTACAGGTCGCCGATGCCGTTGTTCAGGTTGAAGCCGATCTGCTCCAGCACGGCGGCGTGCTTGGTCAGGGCGTCTTTATAGAACTCGGCAACGATCTGGCCGAACATGATCGGGTCGGAGACCTTCATCATGGTGGCTTTCAGGTGAACCGACAGCAGTACGCCTTGTTTCTTGGCGTCTTCGATTTCAGCGGCGATGAAGCTGCGCAGGGCGTTCTTGCTCAGCACGGAGCTGTCGATGATTTCGCCAGCTTGTACGGAAGTCTTTTCCTTCAGTACGGTCGCGGTGCCGTCTTTAGCGATCAGTTCGATTTTGACCGCGTCGGCTGCCTCGATCTGTACGGCTTTTTCGCTGCCGTAGAAGTCGCCGTGGCTCATGTAAGCGACGTGGGACTTGGAGTCGGCAGCCCAGGCGCCCATCTTGTGCGGGTGCTTGCGTGCGTAGTTCTTGACCGACAGCGGTGCGCGGCGGTCGGAGTTGCCTTCGCGCAGTACCGGGTTCACGGCGCTGCCCTTGATCTTGTCGTAACGTGCACGGGTTTCTTTTTCCGCGTCGGTGGTTACGGTTTCCGGGTAGTCCGGCAGGGCGTAGCCCTTGGCTTGCAGTTCTTTGATCGCCGCCTGCAGTTGAGGCGTCGAGGCGCTGATGTTAGGCAGCTTGATGATGTTGGCTTCAGGCGTAACGGCCAGGGCGCCCAGTTCGGCGAGGTGGTCCGGGACGGCTTTGGTGCCCAGTTGCTCGGGGAAGCTTGCGAGGATGCGCCCGGCGAGGGAGATGTCGCGGGTTTCCACGGCAATATCAGCGGAAGCGGTGAAGGCCTCTACGATAGGCAGCAGTGAATAGGTGGCGAGGGCTGGTGCTTCGTCGGTGAAGGTGTAGATGATCTTCGAGCGGGTGGGCATATTCGGATTAACTCTCTTCTTTGCTGAAAGCGTGCGCAGAAACTCGAGATGCGCCGGGTAGAGCGCGTTCGTTCAAAGTCATCCATGAGCGAAAGGTCGAGGTTTCTTCGCGGTGATGTTGGGTTGCATCAGTCGAGCGTCAAGCGGGTGGACTATTGTTTAGTCCGGCTTTTCTGGCGCTGGGCGCTGCTTTCTATTGAAGAAGCAGGCAGTCGGCCGTCGTGACTCTTTGGTCAGCGGCGGCATTATACATAGGTCGCTATGCTTACGCCGAGCCTTCATACAAAAGGTGGGTCGTCCATTGGTCTAAAGGTCGCAGGGACCAAGTTGCGCCTAAAGTCGCATGATGTGCTCAAGATTGGCGCTTTTCCCTTTGCTTTCAAGCTTGTAGGCGACTAAATATGCTGTTTTCGATGCAAATGAGCGTGGCGTGAGGTTTAAGTCGTCATTTATCTGGAGTAGGCTCGAACGCAGCCAGATGTTCAATCCATAGATGGAGTTCAGCATGGGATACAAGAAGATTCAGGTTCCGGCAGTCGGCGACAAAATCACCGTCAATGCAGACCATTCTCTCAATGTTCCTGACCAACCGATCATCCCTTATATCGAAGGTGACGGTATCGGTGTCGACATCAGCCCAGTGATGATCAAGGTGGTCGACGCCGCTGTTGAAAAAGCTTACGGCGGCAAGCGCAAGATTTCGTGGATGGAAGTTTACGCCGGTGAGAAGGCGACCCAAGTCTATGACCAGGACACCTGGCTGCCCCAGGAAACCCTGGACGCGGTGCGCGATTACGTAGTCTCCATCAAAGGCCCGCTGACCACGCCGGTCGGTGGTGGCATCCGTTCGTTGAACGTGGCCCTGCGCCAACAACTCGACCTGTATGTGTGCCTGCGCCCGGTGCGCTGGTTCGAAGGCGTGCCGAGCCCGGTCAAAAAGCCTGGCGACGTGGACATGACCATCTTCCGCGAAAACTCCGAAGATATTTACGCCGGGATCGAGTGGAAAGCCGGTTCGCCGGAAGCGATCAAAGTGATCAAGTTCCTCAAGGAGGAAATGGGTGTCACCAAGATCCGTTTCGACCAGGATTGCGGTATCGGCATCAAGCCGGTGTCCAAAGAGGGCACCAAGCGCCTGGCGCGCAAGGCCCTGCAATATGTCGTGGATAACGACCGCGAGTCGCTGACCATCGTACACAAAGGCAACATCATGAAGTTCACCGAAGGTGCCTTCAAGGAATGGGCCTACGAAGTGGCGGCTGAAGAATTCGGCGCAACCCTGCTCGATGGCGGGCCGTGGATGCAGTTCAAGAACCCGAAGACCGGCAAGAATGTCGTGGTCAAGGATGCGATTGCCGATGCCATGCTGCAGCAGATCCTGCTGCGTCCGGCTGAATATGATGTGATCGCGACCCTTAACCTCAACGGTGACTACCTGTCTGACGCCCTGGCGGCGGAAGTCGGTGGTATCGGTATTGCGCCGGGCGCCAACTTGTCCGACACCGTGGCAATGTTTGAAGCCACCCACGGTACCGCGCCGAAATATGCCGGTAAGGACCAGGTCAACCCGGGTTCGCTGATCCTGTCGGCGGAAATGATGCTGCGCCACATGGGCTGGACCGAAGCGGCCGATCTGATCATCAAGGGCACCAATGGTGCTATCTCGGCCAAGACCGTGACCTATGACTTCGAGCGCCTGATGGAGGGCGCGAAGTTGGTGTCGTCGTCGGGCTTTGGCGATGCGCTGATCTCGCACATGTAAACACGCAGGCATAAAAAACGGCTACTCCAATGGGTTGGGTGGCCGTTTTTTATTTGCATGCTTCTCGCTTGGCAGTGAATCAGGCCGTTAGCTTCTTTTCTTTTTGAGCGGCGGATACAACGGGTTTTGCAGGTGTAGTGATCGCGATTGCACAGATATTCACAGCGTGCAGCCCTTTCGGTCCTTGAATGATCTCAAAACTCACAGTTTGGCCCGCTTTCAGCGTTTTGTAGCCATCCATTTTGATCTCGGAATAATGCGCAAAAAGGTCCTCGGTCTTACCTTCTTCATTAATGAAGCCGTAACCCTTGGCATTGTTGAACCATTTGACCTTGCCACTGATCTTGACGCCAGACATACCCATATCCCTCTGCACCAGACTCCATCACTGGAGTATCATCCAGTTTATCCGTCCTAACCCGAATAAATAAGGTTGACTGCGCGGACCTTTTTTACCCACTGTGGGTTCTATTGGTTGTAACACCGATTTGCCGATAGTCAAGGTGACCGAACGGTCAGAGTTGAAATTCTGACAGGTCGCCCCCACCACTGTATTTGAACCACTGACGAACCTTTCTTTCCATGCATGCAATCAGCCAGATTCGACTAACATTCAATCAGGATCGACCGGATCACGAGCACGATGACGACGGTTCTGCAGGCATTGCTGTTCAGGAGGCCAAGCCTGCTCTACAGGCGCCGCCGATGTACAAGGTGGTTTTGTTCAACGATGACTACACACCGATGGATTTCGTGGTCGAAGTACTCGAGGTGTTTTTTAACCTGAACCGCGAGTTGGCGACCAAGGTAATGCTGGCCGTTCACACAGAAGGACGGGCAGTATGTGGAGTGTTTACCCGCGACATCGCCGAGACAAAGGCCATGCAGGTCAACCAGTACGCCAGGGAAAGCCAGCATCCGCTACTCTGTGAAATCGAGAAGGACGGTTAACGCCGACCACTTGGGTATGAGGTGAAGCTATGTTAAACCGCGAGCTCGAAGTCACCCTCAATCTTGCCTTCAAAGAGGCCCGTTCGAAGCGTCATGAATTCATGACCGTCGAGCACCTGCTGCTGGCACTTTTGGATAACGAAGCTGCCGCCACCGTTTTGCGTGCGTGCGGCGCCAACCTCGACAAACTCAAGCATGACCTGCAGGAGTTCATCGACTCCACGACGCCACTGATCCCCGTGCATGACGAGGACCGTGAAACCCAGCCGACCCTGGGCTTTCAGCGGGTATTGCAGCGTGCTGTTTTCCACGTACAGAGCTCCGGTAAGCGTGAAGTCACGGGCGCCAATGTGCTTGTCGCCATCTTCAGCGAACAGGAAAGCCAGGCAGTGTTCCTGCTCAAGCAGCAGAGCGTTGCCCGTATCGATGTCGTCAACTACATCGCCCACGGTATCTCCAAAGTGCCTGGGCACGGCGATCATTCCGAGGGTGAGCAGGAAATGCAGGACGACGAGGGCGGTGAGTCTTCTTCTTCGGGCAACCCATTGGATGCCTATGCCAGCAATCTCAATGAGCTGGCGCGCCAGGGGCGGATCGATCCGCTGGTGGGGCGCGAGGCTGAAGTTGAGCGCGTGGCGCAGATCCTAGCGCGTCGTCGCAAGAACAACCCGTTGCTGGTAGGTGAGGCGGGCGTGGGTAAAACCGCGATTGCCGAAGGCCTGGCCAAGCGTATCGTCGACAACCAGGTGCCGGACTTGCTGGCCAGCAGCGTCGTCTACTCCCTTGACCTCGGCGCGTTGCTCGCCGGGACCAAGTACCGCGGCGATTTCGAGAAGCGCTTCAAGGCGCTGCTCGGCGAGCTGAAAAAACGCCCGCAGGCGATCCTGTTCATCGATGAAATCCACACGATCATTGGGGCTGGTGCGGCCTCCGGTGGTGTGATGGATGCTTCCAACCTGCTCAAGCCGTTGTTGTCGTCGGGTGATATCCGCTGCATCGGCTCGACCACGTTCCAGGAATTCCGCGGGATCTTCGAGAAAGACCGTGCCCTGGCGCGTCGCTTCCAGAAAGTCGACGTGTCCGAGCCTTCGGTTGAAGACACCATCGGCATCCTGCGTGGGCTGAAGGGGCGTTTCGAAGCGCACCATGGCATCGAGTACACCGATGAAGCGTTGCGGGCCGCTGCCGAGCTGGCGTCGCGCTACATCAACGATCGGCACATGCCGGACAAGGCCATCGATGTGATCGACGAGGCGGGTGCCTATCAGCGTCTGCAGCCGGTCGAGAAGCGTGTGAAGCGCATCGACGTGGCTCAGGTCGAGGATATCGTGGCCAAGATCGCGCGGATTCCGCCAAAACACGTCACCACCTCCGACAAAGAGCTGCTGCGTAACCTGGAGCGCGACCTCAAGCTCACCGTGTTTGGCCAGGATGCGGCCATCGACTCGCTGTCCACTGCGATCAAGTTGTCGCGGGCGGGCCTCAAGTCGCCGGACAAGCCCGTCGGTTCGTTCCTGTTCGCCGGCCCGACCGGCGTCGGCAAGACCGAAGCGGCCCGGCAGTTGGCCAAGGCCATGGGCATTGAGTTGGTGCGGTTCGACATGTCCGAATACATGGAGCGTCACACCGTGTCGCGCCTGATCGGTGCGCCTCCGGGCTATGTCGGTTTTGATCAGGGCGGCCTGTTGACCGAGGCGATCACCAAGCAACCGCATTGCGTATTGCTGCTCGATGAAATCGAGAAGGCTCACCCGGAAGTCTTCAACCTGCTGCTGCAGGTCATGGACCACGGCACCCTGACCGACAACAACGGGCGCAAGGCGGATTTCCGCAACGTGATCGTGATCATGACCACCAACGCCGGTGCTGAAACCGCGGCGCGGGCGTCGATCGGCTTTACGCATCAGGATCACTCTTCCGATGCGATGGAAGTGATCAAGAAGAGCTTCACGCCGGAGTTCCGCAACCGTCTGGACACCATTATCCAGTTTGGTCGCCTCAGCCATGAGGTCATCAAAAACGTGGTGGACAAGTTCCTCACCGAGCTTCAAGCGCAGTTGGAAGACAAGCGCGTGCAGCTGGAAGTGACGGACGCGGCGCGCAATTGGCTGGCCGAAGGTGGTTACGACGCGGCAATGGGCGCTCGCCCGATGGCGCGTCTGATCCAGGACAAGATCAAGCGGCCATTGGCCGAAGAGATCCTGTTCGGCGAGCTCTCCGACCATGGTGGCGTGGTGCATATCGACCTGAAGGACGGCGAGCTGACCTTCGAGTTCGAAACCACGGCCGAAATGGCCTGATCGTTCTGCAGCTACGCAAAAGGCGCCGAAAGGCGCCTTTTTACTGTCTTGAAATGTAATTGCCAGAACAATGGCGATCCAATGTGGGAGGGGGGAAGCTCCCTCCCGCATTGGGTTTCGGGTGTCAGGTAAATTCTATACACACAAAAACGCCCGGCATAACCGGGCGTCTTGTATTGACTTGATTAGCGGGCGCGGTAAGTGATGCGCCCTTTGCTCAAGTCATAGGGCGTCAGCTCGACGCGCACTTTGTCACCGGTAAGAATACGAATGTAGTTCTTGCGCATCTTGCCGGAGATATGCGCGGTTACGACGTGCCCATTTTCCAACTCCACACGAAACATGGTGTTGGGCAGGGTGTCGACGACAGTGCCTTCCATTTCGAAGCTGTCTTCTTTCGACATGCAGTAAAGCCCTCGGTATCCAGTGAATGGCCCGGTGCAACTGCGCCAGGCAAAAGCGGCGTGCATTGTGCCCGAAAAAGGGTGTTTAAGCCAAGAGGTTCTAGTTAAGCGTGACCCATCTTTGATTAATCAGCAGTTCAATCGGCCGATATTGGGTCTTGTAGTTCATCTTTTTGCAGTTTTTGATCCAGTATCCAAGGTACACCGCCTCCAGTTCCAGGCGCCGGGCTTCGCTGATTTGCCAGAGGATCGCGAAGCGTCCCAGGCTGCGCCGCTCTTCGTCGGGTTCATAGAAGGTGTACACCGCCGACAGGCCGTTGGGCAGCAAATCGGTCACGGCGACGGCCAGCAGGCGCCCGTCGAGTCGGAATTCGTAGAAGCGTGAAAAGGGCAGTTCACGCACCAGGAAGGTGGAAAACTGGTCGCGACTGGGTGGGAACATGTCGCCGTCGGCGTGGCGTTGTTCGATGTAGCGCTGGTAAAGATCGAAGTATTCTTCGCTGAACCGGGGGTTGGCCGCCGTGACCGTCAGGTCGGCGTTGCGCTTGAGGATGCGCTTCTGATTGCGGTCCGGCACAAACTGCGCCACGGGAATACGTGCCGGCACGCAGGCATTGCAGTTTTGGCAGTGCGGTCGGTACAGGTGATCGCCGCTGCGCCGAAAGCCCATTTCCGAAAGGTCGGCATACACATGCACGTCCATCGGCTGGCTGGGGTCGAGGAACAGCGTAGTGGCCTGTTCGTCGGGCAGATAGCTGCAAGAGTGGGCTTGAGTGGCATAAAACTTCAAGCGCGCCAGCTCGGTCATGATCAACCCTCGGATAAGCTTTGAAATAAGTGTAAGCCAGGTGCGAGGAAGTCGCCTAGGAAACCCACGGTCCAGCGTTGGGTTGGTCCAGATAGTCGCGCAGGAAGCCGGCGAACTCGCTGCGCGGTATGGCGCGGGCGCCCAGGCTGTGCAGGTGATCGTTGGGCATCTGGCAGTCGATCAGCACAAAACCCCATGCCTGCAGCTGCCGGGTCAGCGTGGCAAAACCGAACTTCGAGGCGTTATCGGCGCGGCTGAACATGGATTCGCCAAAAAACAGCCGGCCCATCGCCAGCCCATACAGGCCGCCCACCAGTTCGCCGTTGTCCCAGACCTCGACCGAGTGCGCGTAACCCCGTGCGTGCAGCTCCTGGTAGGCGCTCTGGATGCCTTCGGTGATCCAGGTGCCATCTGCATAGGCGCGAGGCGCAGCGCAGGCCTGGATGACCGCAGCGAAGTCCTGGTCGAAGGTCACGCGATAGCGCTGCTGGCGCAATAATTTGCCCAGGCTGCGGGATACGTGCAGTTCGTCGGGGAAAATCACCGTGCGTGGGTCCGGTGACCACCAGAGAATCGGCTGGCCTTGCGAGAACCACGGAAAGCAGCCGTGGCGATAGGCCTGGATCAGTCGCTCGGCCGACAGGTCGCCACCGGCGGCGAGCAGGCCGTTGGGTTCGCGCATGGCTTTGGCCAGCGGCGGGAAGGTCAGGGTGTCGCGTTGTAACCAGGTCAGCATGGCATCCAGGCTTACGGAAGGGGAGGGGAGTGGCAGGCGTCGGGCCTGCCCAGGAGGTTGATTATTGTCGACACGGCGTCAGGGGGCCAGCCCGAATCGGGCATTGCTGTGGATTAGCATGAGCGGGTGTTTCTGCAACTCTCTCTCTGAGACGTGGTCGTATTCGGGGCTGCCCCATGCAGGCCAATTGCCAAGCTTGCCTGGATTGCTAAAAACAGCGCATAAGCCTTTGTCAGCAAAGACAATGCATGCTCAAATTGAACAGTGTTTGACCCGTGAATTGTCCAGGCTGCCGCGCAAGGGGCAAGGGCGTGGCATCGCGGACACAAACCCGTACAATGCGGGCATTCTGGCGTTATCGCCGTTTCACTCGTCAATCGCTCGGTGTTAAAGGTAGATTTAACGGCGTTCGTTTATTTTTCGGCTGCTCGGATTGGGCGGCAGTGTGCAGTCATTCAACAGATGGACGCGCTAAAGGCGCAGGAAAAGACCCGTTTTGAAGAAATCCACCGCGACACAAAAAACAGTCGTGCCGGCCTGGCGTCAGCACCTGCATTATCGGCTCAAGGAAGGTGCGCTGATCGCCATCGGCGCGCTGTGCCTGTTCCTGATGATGGCCTTGCTCACCTATGGCAAGGACGATCCGGGCTGGAGCCACAACAGCAAGATCGATGACGTGCAGAACTTCGGTGGGCCTGCCGGTTCCTACAGCGCCGATATCCTGTTCATGGTGCTGGGTTATTTCGCGTACATCTTCCCGTTGCTGCTGGCGATCAAGACCTGGCAGATCTTCCGCCAGCGTCATGAGCCGTGGCAGTGGAGTGGCTGGCTGTTTTCCTGGCGCCTGATCGGCCTGGTGTTCCTGGTGCTGTCCGGCGCGGCGCTGGCGCATATCCATTTCCATGCGCCGACCGGCCTGCCGGCGGGTGCTGGCGGCGCGCTGGGTGAGAGCCTCGGCGACCTGGCCCGCAAGACCCTGAATATCCAGGGCAGCACCCTGATGTTTATCGCGCTGTTCCTGTTCGGCCTTACCGTGTTCACCGACCTGTCGTGGTTCAAGGTGATGGACGTGACCGGCAAAATCACCCTCGACCTGCTGGAGCTGTTCCAGGGCGCCGCGAACCGCTGGTGGGCGGCCCGGGTGGAGCGCAAGCGCATGGTGGCCCAATTGCGCGAGGTGGACACCCGCGTCAACGAGGTCGTGGCCCCGAGCACGCCGGACCGGCGTGAACAGGCCAAGGTCAAGGAACGCCTGATCGAACGCGAACAAGCCCTGAGCAAGCACATGTCGGAGCGCGAGAAACAGGTGCCGCCGGTGATTGCCCCGGCGCCGCCCAAGGCTCCCGAACCGAGCCATCGCGTGCAGAAAGAAAAACAGGCACCGTTGTTTGTCGACAGCGCGGTCGAAGGCACGCTGCCACCGATCTCGATTCTCGACCCGGCCGAGAAGAAACAGCTCAACTATTCCCCGGAGTCCCTGGCGGCCGTCGGCCATCTGCTGGAAATCAAACTCAAGGAATTCGGCGTCGAAGTCTCGGTGGACTCGATCCACCCCGGCCCGGTGATTACCCGTTACGAAATCCAGCCAGCGGCCGGGGTCAAGGTCAGCCGAATCTCCAACCTGGCCAAAGACCTCGCCCGCTCCCTGGCCGTGACTAGCGTGCGCGTGGTGGAAGTGATCCCCGGCAAAACCACCGTGGGCATCGAGATTCCCAACGAAGACCGTCAGATCGTGCGCTTCTCCGAGGTGCTGTCGACCCCGGAATACGACAACTTCAAATCGCCGGTCACCCTGGCCCTGGGCCATGACATCGGCGGCAAGCCGGTAATCACCGACCTGGCGAAAATGCCTCACCTGCTCGTGGCCGGTACCACCGGTTCGGGTAAGTCGGTGGGGGTCAACGCGATGATCCTGTCGATCCTGTTCAAGTCCGGCCCGGAAGACGCCAAGCTGATCATGATCGACCCGAAGATGCTCGAATTGTCGATCTACGAAGGCATTCCGCACTTGCTCTGCCCGGTGGTCACCGACATGAAGGACGCCGCCAACGCCCTGCGCTGGAGCGTTGCCGAGATGGAGCGGCGCTACAAGCTGATGGCGAAGATGGGCGTGCGCAACCTGTCGGGCTTCAATGCCAAGGTCAAGGAAGCCCAGGACGCCGGCACGCCGCTGACCGACCCGCTGTACAAGCGCGAAAGCATCCACGACGAAGCGCCATTGCTGACCAAGTTGCCGACCATCGTCGTGGTGGTCGACGAATTTGCCGACATGATGATGATCGTCGGCAAGAAGGTTGAAGAGTTGATCGCACGTATCGCACAGAAGGCGCGTGCTGCCGGTATCCACTTGATCCTCGCGACCCAGCGGCCGTCGGTGGATGTGATCACCGGTCTGATCAAGGCCAACATCCCGACGCGCATGGCGTTCCAGGTGTCGAGCAAGATCGACTCGCGGACCATCATCGACCAGGGCGGCGCCGAACAATTGCTGGGCCACGGTGACATGCTCTACATGCCGCCGGGCACCAGCCTACCGATTCGCGTGCATGGCGCGTTCGTTTCCGACGATGAAGTGCATCGCGTGGTGGAAGCCTGGAAACTGCGCGGTGCGCCGGAATACAACGACGACATCCTCGCCGGTGTTGAAGAAGCCGGCAGCGGCTTCGACGGCGGCAGCAGTGGTGGCGACGATGATGCCGAAACCGACGCGCTGTACGACGAAGCGGTGGCCTTCGTGTTGGAAAGCCGTCGCGCCTCGATCTCCGCCGTGCAGCGCAAGCTGAAAATCGGCTACAACCGTGCCGCCCGCATGATCGAAGCCATGGAAAATGCCGGCGTCGTCACCGCAATGAACACCAACGGCTCGCGCGAAGTCATCGCCCCCGGGCAGATGCGCGACTGATCACGCGCCGCGTGGCAGCACGCGGCGCGCCCTAACGACTCAATGAGGACTCCCATGCGTCTTATCCGCATGCTGTTGTTGCCGGCACTGGCCCTGACTGCTGTTTCGGCTCACGCTGATCCGGCCTCCGTCGCCAGCCTGACCAACCTGCTGGACAAATCCAAGACCCTGACCGCACGCTTCTCCCAGCTGACCCTGGATGCCGGCGGCACCCAGTTGCAGGAAACCGCCGGTGAAATGGCCGTGCAGCGCCCTGGGCTGTTCTACTGGCACACGGAAGGGAAGGCCGAGCAGACCATCGTTTCCGATGGCCAGAAAGTCACGCTGTGGGACCCGGACCTGGAACAGGCGACCATCAAAAAGCTTGATCCGCGCTTGAACCAGACCCCGGCGCTGTTGCTGTCGGGCGATGTGTCGAAGATCAACGACAGCTTCGAGATCACCTCCAAGCAAACCAGCAACGTGATCGAATTCACCCTCAAGCCGAAATCCAAGGACACGCTGTTCGACAGCCTGCACCTTTCGTTCGGTAACGGCGTGATCAATAACATGCGCCTGATCGACAGCGTCGGCCAGCGCACCGATATCCTGTTCACCGGGGTCAAGGCCAACGTGCCGGTGCCCGCGTCCACGTTCAAGTTCGACATCCCCAAGGGTGCCGACGTGATCCAGGAATAACCTGCCTAGAGGTTTCAAACGCTGCCCATGGACCTGTTTCGAAGTGACCCGATCGCTCAGCCCCTGGCCGCACGCTTGCGTTCGACCAACCTGGATGAGTACGTCGGTCAGGAACACCTGCTCGCTCGCGGCAAGCCTTTGCGCGAAGCCCTGGAGCAGGGAGCGCTGCACTCGATGATTTTCTGGGGGCCGCCGGGGGTGGGTAAAACCACGCTGGCGCGGCTGTTGGCGAAAGTCTCGGATGCTCACTTCGAAACGGTCTCGGCGGTGCTGGCTGGGGTCAAAGAGATCCGCCAGGCCGTGGAAGTGGCCAAGCAGCAGGCCGGGCAATACGGCAAGCGCACCATCTTGTTCGTCGACGAAGTGCATCGCTTCAACAAGTCGCAGCAGGACGCGTTCTTGCCGTATGTCGAAGACGGCACGCTGATTTTTATCGGTGCGACCACCGAGAACCCGTCCTTCGAATTGAACAACGCCTTGCTCTCGCGGGCGCGGGTGTATGTGCTCAAGAGCCTGGATGAAGCGGCGATGCAAAAGCTGCTGCAGCGCGCCTTGAGCGAAGACAAGGGCTTGGGCAAGCGGCAGTTGAGCCTCAGCGATGAAGGCTTCAAGATCCTGTTCAGCGCCGCCGACGGCGATGGGCGGCGCTTTCTGAACCTGCTGGAGAACGCCTCCGACCTGGCCGAGGACGGCAGCGAGATTGGCGTCGAACTCCTGCAAAGCCTGCTCGGCGACACACGCCGGCGTTTCGACAAGGGTGGCGAAGCGTTCTACGATCAGATTTCGGCGCTGCACAAATCGGTGCGCGGCTCCAACCCCGACGGCGCGTTGTACTGGTTCGCGCGCATGATCGACGGTGGCTGCGACCCGCTCTACCTCGCGCGCCGCGTGGTGCGTATGGCCAGCGAAGACATCGGCAACGCCGACCCCCGCGCCTTGAGCCTGTGCCTCGCGGCGTGGGAAGTGCAGGAGCGCCTGGGCAGCCCCGAAGGCGAGCTGGCGGTGGCGCAGGCCATTACCTACCTGGCCTGCGCGCCGAAAAGCAACGCGGTGTACATGGGCTTCAAATCGGCACTGCGTGCCGCGGCCGAACATGGCTCCCTCGAGGTGCCGCTGCACCTGCGCAATGCGCCGACCAAATTGATGAAACAACTGGGTTACGGCGATGAATACCGCTACGCCCACGATGAGCCGGACGCCTATGCCGCCGGCGAAGATTACTTCCCCGACGCGCTCGAGCCGCAGCCGTTCTACCAGCCAGTGCCCCGTGGCCTGGAGCTGAAGATCGGTGAAAAGCTCAATCACCTCGCTCAACTCGACCGTCTCAGCCCCAAACAGCGGAGAAAGTAGTGCTCAAGACGATTCTTGCCGTGTCCGTTGCCGGCATCGCTGGTACATTATTGCGTTTCGCCACTGGTAATTGGGTTAACGCCAACTGGCCGAGGCATTTTTATACGGCGACCCTGGCGGTCAACCTGGTGGGCTGCCTGATCATCGGGCTGTTGTACGGTTGGTTCCTGTTGCGCCCGGAAGTGCCGATTGAAATTCGTGCCGGCTTGATTGTCGGCTTTGTAGGCGGTCTGACGACCTTTTCATCCTTTTCACTGGATACGGTGCGCCTGCTGGAAAGCGGGCAGGCCCTGGTTGCCTTCGGGTACCTGGGCATCAGCGTGTTCGGCGGGCTGCTCGCCACCTGGGCCGGCCTGTCCTTGACCAAACTTTGATAAACGAGAGACCGACATGCTCGATTCCAAACTGTTACGTAGCAACCTTCAGGACGTAGCGGACCGCCTGGCATCCCGTGGCTTTGCCTTGGATGTTGCGCGCATCGAAGCGCTGGAAGAACAGCGCAAGACCGTCCAGACCCGCACCGAAGCACTGCAGGCTGAGCGTAATGCGCGTTCCAAGTCCATCGGGCAAGCCAAGCAGCGCGGTGAAGACATCGCGCCGTTGATGGCGGATGTCGAGCGCATGGGCACCGAGCTGTCCGACGGCAAACTCGAACTGGACAAGATCCAGGGCGAGCTGGATTCGATCCTGCTGGGCATTCCGAACCTGCCGCACGAGTCGGTGCCGGTCGGTGCGGACGAAGACGGCAACGTCGAAGTGCGCCGCTGGGGCACGCCAAAGGCCTTTGATTTCGCGATCAAGGACCACGTCGCCCTGGGCGAACTGAACGGCGGCCTGGATTTCGAAACCGCCGCCAAGCTGTCCGGTGCGCGCTTTGCCTTGCTGCGCGGCCCGATTGCCCGCCTGCATCGCGCCCTGGCGCAGTTCATGATCAACCTGCACACCGGCGAGCACGGCTACGAAGAGGCCTACACCCCGTATCTGGTTCAGGCGCCGGCCCTGCAGGGCACCGGCCAGTTGCCGAAGTTCGAGGAAGACCTGTTCAAGATCAGCCGCGATGGCGAAGCCGACCTGTACCTGATCCCGACCGCCGAAGTGTCGCTGACCAACATCGTCGCCGGCGAGATCCTCGACGCCAAGCACCTGCCGCTCAAGCTCGTCGCCCACACGCCGTGCTTCCGCAGTGAAGCCGGTGCATCGGGGCGCGATACCCGCGGCATGATCCGCCAGCACCAGTTCGACAAAGTCGAGATGGTGCAGGTTGTCGAGCCGTCGACCTCCATGGAAGCCCTCGAAGGTCTGACCGCCAACGCCGAACGCGTGCTGCAACTGTTGGAGCTGCCGTACCGCGTGCTGGCGCTGTGTACCGGCGACATGGGGTTCAGCGCCGTGAAGACCTACGACCTCGAAGTGTGGGTGCCGAGCCAGGACAAATACCGCGAGATCTCGTCGTGCTCCAACTGCGGTGATTTCCAGGCCCGTCGCATGCAGGCGCGTTTCCGCAACCCGGAAACCGGCAAGCCGGAACTGGTGCATACCCTCAACGGTTCGGGCCTGGCTGTAGGCCGTACCCTGGTGGCCGTGCTCGAAAACTACCAGCAGGCCGACGGTTCGATCCGTGTGCCGGACGTGCTCAAGCCGTACATGGCGGGCATCGAGGTCATCGGCTAAATGGAATTTCTGCCGCTGTTTCATAACCTGCGCGGCAGTCGTGTGTTGGTCGTCGGTGGCGGGGAGATTGCCTTGCGCAAGTCCCGCCTGCTGGCCGACGCCGGTGCGCTGCTGCGGGTGGTTGCTCCCCAGATCGAAGACCAGTTGCGTGAACTGGTGCTGGGCAGTGGCGGGGAACTGATCGTGCGCGGTTATCAGGAGGCCGACCTTGACGGTTGCACCCTGATCATCGCCGCAACGGATGACGAACCGCTGAACGCGCAAGTGTCCAGTGATGCCAAGCGCCGTTGCGTACCGGTCAACGTGGTGGATGCGCCAGCCCTGTGCAGCGTGATCTTCCCGGCGATTGTCGACCGTTCGCCCTTGGTGATCGCGGTGTCCAGCGGCGGCGATGCGCCGGTGTTGGCGCGCTTGATCCGGGCCAAGCTGGAAACCTGGATTCCGTCCACGTATGGCCAGTTGGCCGGGCTGGCGGCGCGCTTTCGGGCCCAGGTCAAGCGTTTGTACCCGGACGTGCAGCAGCGCCGCGCGTTCTGGGAAGAAGTCTTCCAGGGCCCGATTGCCGACCGGCAACTGGCCGGGCAGGGCGATGAAGCCGAGCGTTTGCTGATCGAAAAGGTCAACGGCGCGCCGCCTTATGCGCCGGGCGAAGTCTACCTGGTGGGCGCCGGCCCCGGCGATCCGGACCTGTTGACCTTCCGCGCCTTGCGTTTGATGCAGCAAGCCGATGTGGTGCTCTACGACCGTCTGGTGGCCCCAGCGATTCTTGAGCTGTGCCGTCGTGATGCCGAGCGCGTCTACGTGGGCAAGCGTCGCGCCGATCACGCCGTGCCCCAGGACCAGATCAACCAGCAATTGGTCGACCTGGCCAAGCAAGGCAAGCGCGTGCTGCGCCTCAAGGGCGGCGATCCATTCATCTTCGGCCGTGGCGGCGAAGAGATCGAAGAACTGGCGGCCCATGGCATTCCGTTCCAGGTGGTGCCGGGGATCACGGCGGCCAGCGGCTGCGCGGCGTATGCCGGGATTCCGCTGACCCACCGTGACTATGCGCAATCGGTACGCTTTATCACCGGGCACCTGAAGAACGGCACCTCGGACCTGCCTTGGGGTGATCTGGTGGGCCCGTCGCAGACCCTGGTGTTCTACATGGGCTTGATCGGTTTGCCGATCATCTGCGAACAGTTGATCAAGCATGGACGTTCGGCGGACACGCCAGCGGCGTTGATCCAGCAGGGCACCACGTCCAACCAGCGCGTGTTCACCGGCACCCTGGCCGACCTGCCGCGCCTGGTGGCGGAGCATGAAGTGCATGCGCCGACGCTGGTGATCGTCGGTGAAGTGGTGGTGCTGCGCGAGAAGCTCAAATGGTTTGAAGGCGCCCAGGCCCAGGTCTGAGCCTGAATGCATCGGGGGCGAGCCCCCTCCCACATTTTGGAATGCCTTCCAATGTGGGGGGGGCTTGCCCCCGATGAGGCCATTAGATCCAACCCATCCTCTGGATCAGCGCCAGACGCCCTTACCGCTCAACCGCACGCGATCATGCTCGGTATCAAACACCTGCAACGGCCCCTTGGGCACAATCCCCGTCGGATTGATGGTGCGGTGGCTGGCATAGTAATGCCCCTTGATGTGCGCAAAGTCCACCGTCTCGGCCACTCCCGGCCATTGATAGATTTCCCGCAACCAATTCGACAGATTCGGATAATCCGCAATCCGCCGCAGGTTGCATTTGAAGTGGCTGTAATACACCGCATCAAATCGAATCAGCGTGGTAAACAGCCGAACATCCGCCTCGGTCAGGTACTCACCGGCCAGGTAGCGATGCTCGCCCAGGTGCTGTTCCAAGTGGTCCAGTTCGGCAAACACATCATCGAACGCACGCTCATAGGCCTGCTGCGAGGTGGCGAAACCTGCGCGGTACACGCCGTTGTTCACGGCGGGGTAGATGCGCTCGTTCAGCGCATCGATGCTCAGGCGCAGAGCCTCGGGGTAGAAGTCCAGGGTGTTGCCGGTCAGCCCGTTGAACGCGCTGTTGAACATGCGGATGATCTCCGCTGATTCATTGCTGACGATGCGCTTGAGTTGTTTGTCCCACAGCACCGGCACCGTGACGCGCCCGGTGTAATCGGCCGTGTCGGCGGTGTAGCGCTGGTGCATGAACGCGAAGCCATCCAGCGAGTCGCCGCTGGAGCCGCGGGCTTTGTCGAAGGTCCAGCCGTTTTCCAGCATCAGCCAACTGACCACAGACACGTCGATCAGACCTTCCAGCCCCTTGAGTTTGCGCAGGATCAGCGTGCGATGGGCCCACGGGCAGGCGAGCGACACATACAGGTGGTAACGATCGGCTTCGGCCTTGAAGCCAGCTTCGCCGCTGGGGCCGGGCTGGCCGTCAGCGGTCACCCAGTGGCGGCGTTGTGCCTGTTCCCGCTGGAACGCGCCATCCGCGCTACTTTCGTACCACTGGTCGTGCCAGCGTCCTTCAATCAGCAAACCCATGACTGGCTCCTTGGCTAATAAGCGTTGGAGTCCAGTCTAAAGGGATGAGTTCGAACTAAAAGCGCAAAGATTGCGGGGGAATGATCGATTAAATCGATTTATCCCGTGCGTCCCAGTATTGCTGGGCCAATTCGAACGCTTGCTCCCGCGGATGCCCGAGGCCGCGCAAGGCCAGGGCCATGGTGGCGATCAAGGCGAGTTGCGGGTAGCTGTCCTCGACCTCGCCGCGCCACAGCGCTTTCAACTGCTCGGGCTCCAGGCTGGCCGGTTTGACATGGCGCTGGGCGGCGAGGGCGGGCCATTCTTCGTCCCAGCTTTCGCCACCGGTGCTGCCGTAGAGGTGGCTGATCGTGTCGGGGTTGATCTCGATTTCGCCGCCATCGCCCTTGACCACAATCACCGTGTCGCCGAGCAGGCCGCTGGCATCGCGGTGTACGCCCTGGTAGCCGGGATGGAAGATGCTTTGCAGGCCGCAGCGTGCATTCAGCGGGTTGAGCAGGCGTGCCAGGGAGTGGATCGGCGAGCGCAGGCCCAGGGTGTTGCGCAGGTCGATCATGCGTTGCAGTTGCGGGGCCCAGTCGCCCAGCGGGATGAATGCCAGGTTGCCGTGCTCGAAGGCCGTCTCGACCTGCTGCCAATTGCGGCACAGCGGGATCTGTAGACTTTCCAACAATTGCTCGGTGTACAGCCGGCCGGCCGTGTGGGCGCCGCCGCCATGCATGAGGATGCGTACACCGTTCTGCGCCAGGCACTTGGCGGCCAGCAGGAACCACGGCAGGTGGCGCTTTTTGCCGGCATAGGTCGGCCAGTCGATATCCACCTTCAGCGCCGGGGCGTGCAGGCGCTCGCGCACCGCTTCGGTGAAACCGGCGAGTTCTTCCGGGCTTTCCTCTTTGTGGCGCAGCAGCATGAGGAAGGCGCCGAGTTGGGTGTCTTCGACTTTTTCGTCAAGCAGCATGCCCATGGCTTCGCGGGCTTCTTCGCGGGTCAGGTTGCGCGCACCGCGCTTGCCTTTGCCCAGGATACGCACGAACGGCGCAAACGGGTGCTCGGCAGGGGTTTCGAGGGTCAGCGGAGCAAAGTCGGTCATAAGCAATTCGTCGGTCTGGGCAGGCCGGCCAGCTTGGCGGCGAGTTTGGCGGGAGTGCCGTTGAACAGTTTGTTGAGGTGCAGGCTGTTGCCCTTGTCCGCGCCCAGCTTCAAGGCGGTGTACTTGATCAGCGGGCGTGTGGCGGGGGACAGCTGGAACTCTTGATAAAACTGGCGCAGCAGCTCGAGGATTTCCCAATGCGCCGGGGTCAGCTCGAGGGCTTCGGCGGCGGCGAGGGCGTTGGCCACGTCGGCCGACCACTCGTTCAGGTCGACGAGGTAGCCGTCCTTGTCCAGTTCGAGGGTGCGCGCGCCCACGGTCAGGGTGTTCATAGCCAGGTGTTGACCTTGTCGTAGTCGATCGACAGCTGCACGAAACCTGGGTAATCCACGCAGTCGGCCCAGTCGGGCAGCGGCAGGTTGCGCGCCAGGCTGTCTTCGGCCAGCACAAAGACCTTCACGCCTTTGGTCAGCAGCGCCGGGTGACGCAGCCCGTAGGCGCCGTCGCCACAGAGCAGGATCGCATCGTCGCTGCCACAGACGCGCAGGCAGCTGTCGAGGCGGCTATCGGTAAACGGGGAGTGGGACACCACATGTAAAGTCGACATCAGAGGGTTATCACCTGGTCGTAACGGTCAATCAACTGGGAAATCTGTTCGTCGTTCAGCGGCTGTGCATTGACCGGGTGCGTCAGCCCGCGCGCAGCCAGGCTATGGCCGCAGGCAAACACCTCATCGATACCGAACAGCCCCAGTGCCTGCAGGTTGGCGCCGAGGTCTTTTTGCTGCACGGCTTTGGCGTCCTGGTGCGGCGCCAGTTGGAACACGCCGTCATCCAGGAACAACAGGCCGATGGGCAGATCGAACGCGCCGCCGGCCAATACGATATCCAGGGCTTCCCGCGCGCTCGACCCGGACCACGGTGCCTGGCGGCTGATCACCAGCAAGGATTTGGACATGTCACGGCCCTCCAAAACAGATCAGGCGGTCGGCGGCCTGGGTCGCGTCGTGCAATTGCCCAAGGCCCGACAGCTCCCATGGCGCCTCCAGGTTCACCGCGCTGCGCTGGTAACGCGCGGCTTCTTCGCTGTCGAGCACGCCACGGCGCAGAGCGGCGGCGATGCACACCACGGCGTCCAACTGATGCACGCTGACAAACTCACGCCATTGGCGAGCGATGTCTTGCTCATCCTGTGGCGCAACGATGGTGTTGGAGGCACTGTAGACGCCGTCCTGATAAAAAAACAGGCGCACAATCTCGTGTCCGCCGGCCAGCGCCGCCTGGGCGAACAGCAAGGCGCGACGCGAGGAGGGCGCATGGGCGGCGGAAAACAGTGCTATCGCAAATTTCATGGAACCCCCTGCAAGCAAACGTAGGCCAATGATAAGGCCGCCGCCGGGAAAAAGCCCGCCGTGATCAAAACGGTCACTGCCGATGATCGTTCTGACGATTGCCGTCGGCGCTGAAGGCTGACTACGCTGTCGCCAGTCGAATCGGAAACGGAGTCTCCATGTCAGGTCCCTTGGCGTCGCTCAAAGTACTGGATTTTTCCACCTTGCTGCCCGGCCCGTTTGCGTCGCTGATGCTGGCGGACATGGGCGCCGAGGTGCTGCGCATCGAATCGCCCACGCGCATGGACCTGCTGCGCGTGCTGCCGCCCCATGATCAGGGCACCTCGGCGAGCCATGCTTACCTCAATCGCAATAAGCGCAGCCTCGCCCTGGATCTGAAGCAGGCCGAGGCGCTGGAGATTGTGCGCGAGCTGGTCAAGGGCTACGACATCGTGCTCGAACAGTTTCGCCCCGGGGTGATGGAGCGCCTGGGCCTGGGGTATGCGGCGTTGAAGGCGATCAACCCGCGGCTGATTTACGTGTCGATCACTGGGTACGGTCAGACCGGCCCCTACAAGGACCGCGCCGGGCACGACATCAACTACCTGGCGTTGGCCGGAGTGGCCAGCCATACCGGGCGGCGGGACAGCGGGCCGCTGCCGTTGGGCGTGCAATTGGCGGATGTCGCCGGCGGCTCGCTGCACGCGGTGGTGGGCCTGCTCGCGGCGGTGATTGCGCGGCAACAGAGCGGCGTTGGCCAGTACCTGGATGTGAGCATGACCGACTGCTCGTTCAGCTTGAATGCCATGGCCGGCGCTGGCTACCTGGCCTGTGGCGTGGAGCCGGGGAGGGAGACCCATGTGCTCAATGGCGGCAGTTTCTACGATTATTACCGTTCCCGCGATGGGCGCTGGATGTCGGTCGGCAGTCTGGAACCGGCATTCATGCAGCAATTGTGCGCCGCGTTGGGGCGACCGGAACTGGCGGCACAAGGCTTGTCGTCCGAGCCTGAGCAGCAAAAGGCGCTCAAGCAGGCGCTGCAGGTTGAGTTCGAGAAGCGCAGCTTCGAGGAATTGTGCGAGTTGTTTACCGGGGTCGATGCGTGCGTCGAACCGGTGCTGAGCCTGAGCGAAGCCGTGGAGCATCCGCAGTTGAAGGCGCGGGAACTGGTCACCCAGGTGCCGCGGCCCGACGGCTCGACCCAGGCGCAGATGGCTTGCCCGCTGAAGTTCTCCGAAGGGTTGCCAGCCCCTCGGCATATCGGGGCCGCGGTGGGCGCGCACAGTGATGAAGTGCTGATGGAGTTGGGCTTGAGCTCACAGCGCATCAGCGCGTTGCGTGCTGCCAAGGTGATTGTGTAGTGACTGGGCGGGCCTCATCGGGGGCAAGCCCCCTCCCACAATTAGCTCTGTGAACAGGGTCAAAATGTGAGAGGGGGCTTGCCCCCGATGAGGCCCTCACACACACCGCATATTTCACTCAACGCGAGTTTCCCCGGTAAACACCAACGTCTGCCGACAGCGCCTGCACAGATAACGCCGCCCCTGCCTCACCAGCCCATGGCGCTGTGACGAAAACGGGAAGTCGCTGTCGGCACATGGGCAGCGGTAGATATAGCGGGTCACCTGGCGGCGCTTGATCTCATAGGTGTGGCAACGATCTGGCGGCAGTTCATACACGCCGCGCATGATCAGTTGCCATTCCTCGCCATGGGGCTGGATGCGCTCGCCAAACAATTGGTGGGCGATCAGGTGCGCCACTTCATGGGCCACGGTCTGTTTCAGGAAGTGTTGGCTGTTTTCTCGGTACAACTGTGGGTTGAAGCGCAGCAGGTTTTCGTGCAAATGCGCGACACCGGCTTTCTGGCCCCGCAACTTGAGGCTGACCTGGGGGCGTTTGAAGCTTCGTTTGAAAAAGGATTCGGCTAGCAGGAAACAATCTTCGACGCGGGTATTGAGTTGCTCGGGCATGCTGTACATCTCTCCAGAGGTGGCCAGTATGCCGCAAAGGCGGGTGTTTCCGAATCGGTCAGGCGCCGAATGGTCATGCATGGCGCACAAAGCCACCTTGCGGTGGCCTTGCCTGCTGGGTGAAACCGCTTAGTTGGTATAGATCGGGCCAACGCCCAGACCCCAGACGATCACGGTGAACGCCATGATTGCCACCAGCACGACCAGACCCACGGCCAACACCGAGCTGGAAAACAGAAAGCCTTCGTCCGGATCGATGCTCATGAACGTCGGCAACCCCACATACAGCAGGTACACCGTGTAACAGATCGCTGCCGTGCCGACGACCATCCCCAGCCACATGTGCGGGTAGAGCGCCGCCAGCCCGCCGATGAACAACGGTGTCGCGGTGTAGGTGGCAAAGGCGACACAACGCGCCATGCTGGGGCTGGAGTCGTAGGTGCGCGCCATCCAGTGAATGAAGGCGCCCATGACCGCTACGCCGCCGAGCATCGCCAGGTATGACATGACGGTCATCCACAAGGCGCTTTCCTGGGTCAGCATGACCGGGGAGCGACTGCCGATGACCCAGCCGACCTGGGTGGTGCCGATAAAAGCTGATACGGCGGGGATCGCCGCGAGAATCAAGGTGTGAGTGAGGTACATGTGGCCGACGCTTTCTTCTTTATCGCCACGAATTTCCCGCCATTCCTGGTCGGGATGGGTAAAAAGCCCCACGACGTGATGGATCATGCCAGTCACTCCTGTCGTTATTACCATCGCCCCCCATCGGAGCGCCCACGGGCCAGATGGCCTGAAAGGTCTGGATAGTTATGTGCGACCTCAAGTCGCAGTATAGGAAGTGATGACCGGAAAAACCGTAGGGCTTTAGAGCAAATTGCGCTGTAAACAGTGGGCTTAATCGCGGCGCGGTCTGTCGTTGGCAATGCACTCAAGTGGGGGAGGAGGCTTGCTCCCTCTCACATTGGAACTTGGTCAACCTTACCGGTAAAATACCGCGCTTTTCGTCACACACCTCTAGCGGATCCAAGCGCCATGGGCACTCTTACGGTCAACCAGAACAAACTGCAAAAACGCCTGCGTCGCCTGGCCGGTGAAGCGGTCGCCGATTTCAACATGATCGAGGACGGCGACAAGGTCATGGTCTGCCTTTCCGGCGGCAAAGACAGCTACACCATGCTCGACGTGCTGCTGCACCTGCAAAAGGTTGCGCCGATCAAGTTCGAGATCGTTGCCGTCAACATGGACCAGAAACAACCGGGCTTCCCCGAAGACGTGCTGCCGGCCTACCTCAAGACACTGGGCATCGAGTACCACATCGTCGAAAAAGACACCTATTCGGTGGTCAAGGAGCTGATCCCGGAGGGCAAGACCACCTGCTCGCTGTGTTCGCGCCTGCGCCGTGGCACGCTCTACACGTTTGCCGATGAGATCGGTGCGACCAAGATGGCCCTGGGGCATCACCGCGACGATATCGTCGAGACATTCTTCCTCAACATGTTCTTCAACGGCTCCCTCAAGGCCATGCCGCCCAAGCTGCGCGCCGATGACGGACGCAACGTGGTGATTCGCCCGCTGGCGTATTGCAACGAGAAGGACATCCAGGCCTACTCCGACTTCAAGCAATTCCCGATCATCCCGTGCAACCTGTGCGGCTCCCAGGAAAACCTGCAGCGCCAGGTGGTCAAGGAGATGCTCCAGGACTGGGAACGCAAGACCCCAGGGCGTACCGAGAGTATCTTCCGCAGCTTGCAGAACGTGATCCCGTCGCAGTTGGCCGACCGTAACCTGTTCGACTTCACCAGCCTGCGTATCGACGAGAACGCCGCTTCGCGCTTCGTCAACGTGGTGAACCTCTGACGTTTCTCAACGCTCTGAACGACGGCGCTCACAGGCGCCGTTTTCATTTCAATCCCCAGGAGAGGGCATGCGCGATTACAAGTGGCTGCACGAATATTGTCTGAACCGCTTCGGTTCGGCGGCCGAACTGGAAGCCCGTCTGCCTGTGCCCAAGACGCCGGCGCAATTACGCCAGATCAGTGATGATCGCTACCTGTCAACCCTGGCGCTGCGGGTTTTCCGCGCCGGGCTCAAGCACAGCGTGGTGGATGCCAAATGGCCTGCATTCGAGCAGGTGTTCTTTGGCTTCGACCCGGAAAAAGTCGTGCTGATGGGCGCCGAGCACCTGGAGCGCTTGATGCAGGATACGCGCATCATCCGCCACCTGGGCAAGCTCAAGAGTGTGCCGCGCAACGCGCAGATGATCCTGGATATCGCCCAGGAGAAGGGTAGTTTCGGCGCGTTTATCGCCGACTGGCCGGTGACCGATATCGTCGGCTTGTGGAAATACCTGAGCAAGCACGGTCATCAGTTGGGCGGGCTGTCGGCGCCGCGCTTTCTGCGCATGGTGGGCAAGGATACGTTCGTGCCGAGCGATGACGTGGTCGCGGCACTGCACGCGCAGAAGATCGTCGACAAGGCCCCCACCAGCCTGCGCGACCTGGCGACGGTGCAGGGGGCGTTCAACCAGTGGCATGCCGAGAGCGGGCGGCCGATGTGTCAGTTGTCGATGATGCTGGCGTATACGGTCAATCATTGAGACCGAGGTGATGCCATCGTGGGCAAGCCCACTCCCACAGGAAACTGCATTCCAGATGTGGGGCTTGCCCGCGATGACGGCGGGTCAGGCTGGCTGACCCTCGCCGGCCAAGCGCCGATCCAACTGGAACCGCCAGCGCACATACAGCAGCGCCGTACAGAACAGCGCCAGGCTCGCGAGCATTTCCAGCACGCCGAACCACTGGCGGTTCGGGTCATACGCCGCCAGTGCGCCCTTGATGAAATACAGGTTCACCACAAAGCACATCCATGAATGTCCGCGTGCGCTGCCGATCAGTATCCCCGGCGCCAGCACCAGCAGCGGCACCAGTTCGATCAGCAGGATCACCCACGGCCGTGCGCCGTGCAGGTCGGCGACGAACAGGTAATACACGCAGAGCAGGCCCACCAGGCCGAAAAACGCCAGCAGGCTCAGGGCGCGTGCGACTTTGACCCGCGGCTCCAGCCATGCCTGGGGTGGCAGGATCTTAGGTTTTTTGGCCACGGCCGTTCTCCAGCAACGCAGCGGTTTTCGCCAGGCGCAGGCCGAGGGCCTTGCACAGGGCGATTTCATGTTGATCCAGCAGGCGCTTGCCGTCGGGGCCAGCATGGTGGCTGGCGCCATAAGGCGTACCGCCACCCTGGGTGTCGAGCAGCGCTTGTTCGCTGTAGGGCAGGCCGGTGATCAGCATGCCGTGGTGCAGCAGCGGCAGCAGCATCGACATCAGCGTGGTCTCCTGGCCGCCGTGCAGGCTGGCGGTGGAGGTGAACACCCCGGCCGGTTTGCCGACCAGGGCGCCGGTCAGCCACAGGTTACTGGTGCCGTCGATAAAGTACTTCAATGGCGCGGCCATATTGCCGAAGCGGGTCGGGCTGCCCAGGGCCAGGCCTGAACAGTTCTTCAGATCATCCAGGCTGGCATACAGCGCGCCTTCGGCCGGAATGCTCGGCGCTACGGCTTCGCACTCGCTGGAGATCGCCGGTACGGTGCGCAGGCGCGCTTCCATCCCGCCTTGTTCGATGCCTCGGGCAATGTGCCGGGCCATTTCGCTGACCGAGCCGTTGCGGCTGTAATACAACACCAGCACATACGGCGCACTCACGGCAGGATCTCCAGCACGCTCTCCGGTGGGCGGCCGATGATGGCTTTGTCGGGGGTTTCGAGGATCGGCCGTTCCATCAACTTGGGGTGCTCGGCGATGGCGGCGATCAACTGTGTTTCGCTGAGCGTCGCGTCTGCCAGGTTGAGGGTTTTGTATTCCTCTTCGCCGGTGCGCAGCAATTGGCGTGCGCTGATCCCCAGTTTGCCCAGCAGGGCCTTCAGTTGCGCGGCATTCAGCGGGGTTTCCAGGTAGCGCACCACCGTCGGCGCGAGGCCGCGTGCTTCCAGCAGTTCGAGCGCTCCGCGGGATTTCGAGCAGCGCGGGTTGTGATAAAGCGTCAGATCGGTCATGTGCGGGTCGCATCTTGCGTAAGGTGGCGGGTATTCTACCTGCGCTGCGCCCGGTCCTTAAACCGTAAGAGGCGATCCGTCGCAGCCAACGTTCATTTTTGCGAAGGATTACCCCATGACAAGGCGACTGATCGGTGCATTGGCGATCATCACAACCCTGCTGCTCAGCGGCTGCGGTAATGACTACGGCGTTGACCAATATGGCCAGAAAGTGGCGGCCGAACGCCTGGACAAGCAATGGCTGGTGGTCAACTACTGGGCGGAATGGTGTGGCCCGTGCCGCACGGAAATCCCGGAGCTCAATGCCTTGGCTGAACAGCTCAAAGGGCAGAACGTCGGCGTGTTCGGGGTCAATTTCGACAATGTGCAGGGCGCGGAACTGAAGGAAGCCAGTGACAAGCTGGGCATCAAGTTCACCGTGCTGGCGCAGAACCCGGACGGGATCTTTGATATTCCACGCAGCGAAGCGTTGCCGGTGACTTACATCATCGACGACAAGGGCAAGGTGCGTGAGCAGTTGATGGGCGAACAGACGGCGCAAGGCGTGCTGGCCAAGCTCAAGGCCCTGCGCGGTTGAACATGCGGGAGGGGGCTTGCTCCCGATGGCGGTGTGTCAGCCAACATATTCGGTACTGACATAGCGCAATCGGGAGCAAGCCCCCTCCCACAGTTAGATTCCATTGAGCCTGCTATCAGCCTTCTTCCAGCCACAGGCGGATAGGCTTGCCTTCGGCCGGCCAGAAGCGGGTCTGCTCGATCGGCGAGATGTCCCAGCGCTCAACGCCTTGCAGGGCCTGAAAGAAGCGGTGTTCCTGCTCCATCAGGGCGTCGCCGCAGAGTTTGCGCGTACTGCCGATCTTGCCGAAGCTGAGTTTGTCGCCCTCCACGGTGTACGGTGCGAACCAGTGGTTGCACCCGCCGTTGCCGTAGGCGCGCCCATCGGCGCCCAGGGTGACACTCAGGTGCGCGTAATCCATCAGCGGCCGCTCACCGATCCATTCCACCACGTAGCTGTGATCCCGCTCGAGCTTTGCCGCATCGCCAGCGCAGCCCATCAGGCTCGCGCCGACGGCGGCCAGCAGAAGCAGGGCTTTCATTGCGCGGCCTTCTGGCATTTCGGGCAGCGGTGCTTGGCGCCTTCGCTGGCCCAGCCCAACTCGGCAATGCGCGCATTGGCGGCCGGTTGCAGCGGATCCTTGGTCAGCTTGGTCTCCACTGCGAATTCAAACTCCAGCACGGCCTCGCAGCTGTCGCAGTTGACCTTCCAGGTGTGAATCTCCAGTTCGCCGAACTTCGGCCCCTGGGCCATGGCGACCCACTGGCCTGCCGGGCGGATGGAGTAGCGCGCGTCACCTTCGACGGTGAGGCGCATCGACAGGGTTTTACTGCCGCGCAGGGTGACGATCAGTACGTCGCCATGCTTGATCGAACCACCGTTGCCGGTGACCTGATAGCGGCCCGGCACCAGGGCGCGGCATTCGATCAGGGTGTGTTGCGGGCTCAGCAAGCTGAAGCGGAAATCGTGTTCGGCCATGGTTCCTCCAAATAGGCGCGGCATCCTAGCACGCGCGCCTGCGGATCATGCGCCTGGTATGTGACCGCTGATCATCCGTCGACACGATTCTGCGCCCGGCCATCGGCCCAGGCCGCAATGTTGGCCAGGGTGGTCTCGGCGATCGCCGCCAGGGCTTCGCGGGTGAGAAATGCCTGGTGCGCGGTGATGATCACATTGGGGAACGTCAGCAGGCGCGCGAGCACGTCGTCCTGCAGGGGCAGGTCGGAGCGGTCCTCGAAAAACAGCTGGGCTTCTTCTTCATACACATCCAGCCCCAGGTAGCCGAGTTGGCCGTCCTTGAGCGCTTCGATCAGCGCGGGGGTGTCCACCAGGCCGCCGCGCCCGGTGTTGATCAGCATTGCGCCGGGCTGCATCTGCGCCAGGGAGCGGGCGTTGATCAGGTGCTTGCTGTCGGTGGTGAGCGGGCAGTGCAGGCTGATGATCTGCGCTTCGGCCAGCAGCTCGGGCAGGCTCACATAGCGCGCACCGAGCGCTTGGACCAGCGGGTTGGGGAACGGGTCGTAGGCCAGCAGGTGGCAGCCGAAACCGGCCATGATCTTGGCGAAGGTGGCGCCGATCTGCCCGGTGCCGACCACGCCGACGGTCTTGCCGACAAGGTCGAAGCCGGTCAGGCCATGCAGGCTGAAATCGCCCTCGCGGGTGCGGTTGTAGGCACGGTGCAGGCGCCGGTTCAGGGCGAGAATCAGTGCCACGGCGTGTTCGGCGACGGCATGAGGCGAATAGGCGGGCACACGCACGATGGTCAGGCCCAGGCGTTTGGCAGCGGCGAGGTCGACATGGTTGTAACCGGCCGAGCGCAGCGCGATCAAGCGGGTGCCGCCCGTGGCCAGGTGCTCGAGCACGGGCGCGCTGAGGTCATCGTTGATAAACGCGCAGACCACTTCGTGGCGTTCGGCCAGCGCCACGGTGTCGAGGGTGAGCCGGGCGGGCTGGAATTGCAGTTCCAGGCCGGGCGGCAGCGGCACGCCGAGAAAACTGTCGCGGTCGTAGGTCTGGCTGCTGAAAAGAATGACGCGCATGAAAAAGCTCCCTGCAATGTACGTTTTGGTAACGCGGACCCTGTGGGATCGGGCCCGGCGTTGTAAAAAAATCTCAGGCGCTGACCCGCGCTTCACTGGCCAACCGGGCAATGGCCATGTCCAGCTCGTCCAGCGCGGCCATGGCCTTGGCGTCGTCCTGCTTGAGCAGGGTTTCGGCGCGTTGGCAGGCGGCGCGCAGTTGCGGTACGCCGCAGTAGCGGGTGGCGCCATGCAGGCGATGGACGCGTTCGATCAAGGCATGGTTGTCATTGGCCTCACGGGCGAGGGTAATGGCCAGGCGGTCGGCTTCGAGGGAGGCGAGCAACATGGCGAGCATGTCCGCCGCCAGGTCCGCCTTGCCCGCGGCCAGCCGCAGTCCTTCCTCGTGGTCCAGCACCAGCAATCGCACGCCTGGGCCGAGGCCTTCGGTCGGGCGCTCCGGCCCTTGGTTGCGCAGGGCCAGGCCGGTCCATTTCAGCACCACCTGGGCCAATTGCCGTTCGCTGATGGGTTTGGTCAGGTAGTCGTCCATGCCGCTTTGCAGCAGCGCACGCTTTTCGTTGGCCATGGCGTGGGCGGTGAGGGCCACCACCGGCAGCGGTGTGCCGTGGCGCTCGCTTTCCCACTGGCGAATCGCCTCGGTGCTTTGACGACCGTCCATGCCGGGCATCTGCACGTCCATCAGCACCAGGTCGAAGGTTTCCTGCTGGACGGCATTGATGGCCGCATAGCCGCTTTCCACGGCCTGGACCTTGGCGCCCATGTCTTCCAGCAGGGTTTGCACCAGCAACAGGTTCGCCGGGTTGTCATCCACGCAGAGCACCCGCGGCGCGCGGCTGGACAACGGTTCGCCCGGTTCGCAGCGCGTGGGGCGCGGGCTGATCAGGTCGGTCAGGGCGCGGCGCAGCTTGCGCGTACACGCGGGCTTGGCCTGCAACTGGCTGTTGGGGTTGGGCACCGACGGGCTGAACAGCATTTGCTCGGTGGTCGGGCACAGCACCAGCACCTTGCAGCCCAGGTGTTCGAGGTCCCACAGATGCTGGTTGAGGCGCTCGGGCGGGAGGTCATTGGCGGTGACGCCGAGTACCGCCAGGTCGATCGCCTGTTCGGTCTGATGCGCGCCGGTGATGCCGTTGGTCAGGCTTTCCAGGGTATTGAACGGCGTGACATCCAGGCCACAGTCTTCGAGCTGGTGTTGCAAGGCCTGGCGCGCCAGTTCGTGGTTTTCCAGCACGGCCACGCGGCGGCCGAGCAGCGGCGCGCAGGGCAGGTCTTCGACGTCGTCGCGGGTCTTGGGCAGGTTCAGGCTGATCCAGAATTCCGAGCCTTCGCCGGGTGTGCTGTCGACGCCGATTTCACCGCCCATCTGCTCGATCAAGCGCTTGGAAATCACCAGGCCCAGGCCGGTGCCGCCCGGTTGGCGCGACAGCGAGTTGTCGGCCTGGCTGAACGCCTGGAACAGCGCGCGCACGTCCTGGTTGGACAGGCCGATGCCGGTGTCCTGCACGCTGATGCGCAGTTGCACACTGTCTTCCTGTTCATCCTCGATCATCGCCCGGGCCACGATGGTGCCTTCGCGGGTGAACTTGATCGCATTGCTGATCAGGTTGGTCAGGATCTGCTTGAGGCGCAGCGGGTCACCCACCAATGCCAGCGGCGTGTCGCGGTACACCAGGCTCACCAGTTCCAGCTGTTTGGCATGGGCGGCGGGGGCGAGGATGGTCAGGGTGTCTTGCAGCAGGTCACGCAGGTTGAAGGGCACGCTGTCGAGTACCAGCTTGCCGGCTTCGATTTTCGAGAAATCGAGGATCTCGTTGATGATGCCCAGCAGGTTATCGGCGGACTTTTCGATGGTGCCCAGGTAATCCAGCTGACGCGGTGTCAGCTCGCTTTTTTGCAGCAGATGGGTGAAGCCGAGGATGCCGTTGAGCGGGGTGCGGATCTCGTGGCTCATATTCGCCAGGAACTCCGACTTGATGCGACTGGCCTCCAGGGCTTCCTTGCGCGCCAGGTCTAGCTCGATGTTCTGGATCTCGATGGTTTCCAGGTTCTGGCGCACATCTTCGGTGGCCTGGTCGATGCTGTGCTGCAGTTCTTCCCGGGCGTTCTGCAGGGTCTCGGCCATGCGGTTGATGCCTGAGGCAAGTTGGTCCAGCTCCTGGCTGCCCAGCGCCGGCAAGCGGGTTTCCAGGTTGCCGTCCTTGAGTTGGGCCACGGCTTGCTTGATCTGGCCGATCGGCGAATTGATGGTGCGGCTGATGCGCAGGGCCAAGGTCGCCGTGCAGATCAGGCCGATGGCGATCAGCAGCAGGCTGGCGAACAGGCTGCGATAACCGCGCAGCAACATGCCGTTGTGGGACAGTTCCACCTCGACCCAGCCAAGCAAGCGGTCGGATTCATCGGGAATCAGCTCGCCGGCAAGGTTGCGATGACGGCCAAACACCGGCAGCAGATAGCGCGTGGCGTCGTTACCGGTGCGCTGCAACAGGTGCGAGCTGTTACCCACCGGCGGCTGGTTGAGCATGGTCGGGCCGGCGTGGGCCATCGACGAGCGGTCCGGCGCAAGGAAGGAAACGGCGCGCACGTCCTGTTGTTCCAGGGATTGGGTGGCGATGCGTTCGAGCAGGTCGGCGTTCTTGCTGCTCAGCGCCGGAGCCACCAGTGGGGCCAACTGCTCGGCGATCATTTCGCCACGTTGCAGCAACTGGGACTGCAACTCCGAGAGCTGCATCCAGGTGAAATAGCCGCCCAACAACAAGGCCATCAGACTGGTCGGTAATAAGGTCAGCAACAGTACGCGGCCTTTTATCCCCATTCTTCTAAGCACGCCACTCTCCTGCTACCACGTTGTGATCGATCGCCCGTGCAGGCATCCGGCCCGCACCCCTGCGCAGTGTAGCCATTTGCGCGGCGTGGAATCTTGCAAATTAATGACAGCGGGCAATCTTCGGGCCATTTGGCGCGACGTGGCGATTGCCTGGCGCGGGGGAATCTTGAATAATCAGTGATTGAGAATGACTTGCAGGCGCTAATGAATCCCGTGGAAGTTGGTCTACCCACTATCCTGACCATCGAAGATGACCCCGTGCTGGGCGCCTATGTCCACGAGCATCTGGGGCGCTGTGGCTTTCAGGTCACGTGGTGTCGGAACGGCCAGCAAGGCCTGCAGATGGCCCGCGAGCACGTCTTCGACGTGGTGTTGATGGATATTCTGCTGCCGGGGCTGGACGGGCTGTCGATCCTCACGCATCTGCGCCAGAGCCATGCGGTCCCGGTGATCCTGGTGTCGGCCCTGGGCGCCGAAGCCGATCGCGTGAACGGCTTTCGCCTGGGTGCGGACGACTACCTGCCCAAGCCGTTCAGCATGATCGAGTTGCGCGTGCGTATTGAAGCCATCCTGCGCCGGGTGGCCCTGGATCGTCGTCCGCCGCTGAGTTTGCCGCCCGCGCGCGACGACGCCCGGAGCCTGCGCTTTGATGATGAACTGTCCGACGTCTTCTACCAGCAGCAGTGGGCCGGGCTGACCCGCAGCGAGTACCGCCTGCTGCAGACCTTGCACAACAACGGCGAGGAAGTGCTGAGCAAAGCCTTCCTTTATCAGCACGTGCTGCAGCGCGGTTATGCGCCCCATGACCGCAGCCTCGACATGCATATCAGCCAGATTCGCCGCAAACTCAAGACCATCGGCTATAGCGAGCGTGAAGTGCGTACCGTCTGGGGTAAGGGCTATGTGTTGAGCGGTCACGATGACGGCCTTTGAGGGAGGCTTGAAACGTCTGCCGGGCAGGCACTCGTTATTCTGGAAGTTGGCCTGCCTGCTGATTGCCTTCTGCTTGTTGATGATCTGGCTCAGTTGGTCCTGGGGCCGGTACATGGAGCAGCAGAACGCTTATCTGTCCGACACCTCCCGCGAGATTCTCAGCGGTTATGCGGCGGGAGCGGAGTTGGCCTGGAGTACCCAGGGCGCTGACGGCGTGGACGCCTGGTTGCAACTGATGGCTGCGCGTGAGCGCACCTGGATCGGCGTGATCGGCAACGACCTGCAATCCCTCGCCAGCACGCCGTTGACCGACAAGGAAAGCCAGCGCCTGACTTTTCTGCGCGGCCTGGACTGGCCGGTCAGCCGCCACGCCAAAGGCCTGCCATGGTTGAAAATCCCGTTTCCCCTGGACCCCAGTGTCGGCTCGTTGGTGATCGAGTTGCCCCAGCGCTTTATGCCGGGGCGCTACCAACTGTTCTGGCGGGTGGTGACCAATGGCGTGATTCCCGGTCTGTTTACCCTGTTGTTGTGCATCGGCCTGTACCGGCTGCTGATCATGCCGCTCAATCAACTGCGCGAGCAGGCCAACGCCTGGCGTGCCGATCAATTGAACACGCGGCTATCCCACGATGCCACCAGCCGCCAGGATGAATTGGGCGAGCTGGGGCGGGCGTTTGACCATATGTCCGAGCGGTTGCAGGGCACGGTGGTATTGCAGCAACAGCTGTTGCGGGACATGTCCCATGAACTGCGCACCCCCCTCAGCCGTTTGCGTGTGGCCTGTGACAGCGAGCAGGATCTGGCGCAACTGCGTGAACGGCTGGGGCGGGAGATCGACATCATGCAGCGCCTGGTCGAGGACAGCCTGCAATTGGCCTGGTTGGACACCGAGCGGACGCCGCTGCCTGTCGAAGACATTCAGGTTCAGGCGTTGTGGGACATGCTCAAGGACAACGCCTGTTTCGAAAGCGATTGGCCAGCCTCGCTGCTGCCATGCCTGCTGGGGCCGGATTGTTGGGTACGCGGCAATCTGAACGCCCTGGCCCAGGCGCTGGAAAATATCCTGCGCAACGCCATACGGCATTCACCTGCCGGCGGTGTCGTCAGCCTCGATGGGCGCCGTGATGGCGCATATTGGCACCTATGGCTGGAGGATCAGGGCGGAGGTATTGACGAACGCGATCTGGAACGGATCTTCGCGCCGTTCATCCGCCTGGACGGCTCACGGCCTGGCGACGGTGGCTTCGGGCTGGGGTTGAGCATCGCGCGCAATGCGGTGCAACGTCAGGACGGCAGCTTGTGGGCGGAGAATACCGGCCAGGGCTTGCGTGTGCATCTGCGTTTGTGGGCAGCCTAGGACTCAAGCGCGACGCAGTTTGCGTTTATTCCATTGGTGCGCGACCCACCAGCGCCAATAACCCATGGTCAGGCAATAGGCCAGCGCGCCCAACACCACACCCAGTACCAGCGAGCCGAGCAGGAACGGCTGCCACAGCGTGCTCAACTGACCGCTGATCCACTCCCACGTCAGGTCGTCGGGCAGGCTGCGCGCCGGCACGTTCATCAGCCAGGCGCCGGTCATGTAGGTACACAGGAACACCACTGGCATGGTGATCGGGTTGGTCAGCCACACCAGGCTGATGGCAATCGGCATATTGCCCCGCACCGTGATCGCCAGCACCGCCGCCAAGAGCATCTGCAAGGGGATCGGGATAAACGCCGCAAACAGGCCTACCGCCATGGCGCGGGCTACCGAGTGCCGATTCAGGTGCCAGAGGTTCGGGTCATGCAGCAAGGTGCCCAGAAACTGTAATGACTTGTGTTCCCTGATACTGGTGGGGTCGGGCATGTACCGTTTGAATAAGCGCCGGGGCATAAGGGGTCCAGATCAAGTCGAGGGGCAAGTATGCGCGCATTCTATAAACAGAAAATTCAGACTTTGTGACAAAACATCATAGGCTGCGGCCGGGGGGCAGCTAAGACTGAATGGATCACGTCAAAGGAATGATCCATGAGGACAGGGATGTTCGCGCTTGCACTCGGGCTGCTTGCGCTGCGATTTCTACCCGCACTGCCGCCTGCCGGGATGCTGTTGGCCCTGGCCCTGGTGGCGTTGATGTTGCTGCCGTTTCGCACTTATCCGCTGGCGTTTTTCCTGTTCGGCTTGTGTTGGGCATGTGTGAGCGCGCAGTGGGCGCTGGATGACCGCTTGCGTCCGCCGCTCGACGGCCAGACGCGTTGGCTGGAGGGGCGTGTGAGCGGGTTGCCGCAGCAGACTGACAGCGGCGTGCGTTTCGAACTGAGCGACAGCCGGTCGCGCAACGCCCGCTTGCCCGTGCGCATTCGGCTGTACTGGCACGGTGGCCCACCGGTACGCAGCGGTGAGCGTTGGCGCCTCGCGGTGACGCTTAAACGTCCGTCGGGGCTGCTCAACTTCCATGGCGTCGACCATGAAGCCTGGCTGCTCGCCCAGCGCATCGGTGCCACCGGCTCGGTAAAGGACGGCGAACGCTTGGCGCCGGCCCGCAATGCTTGGCGCGACGCGGTCCGTCAGCGCTTGACGGCGGTGGACGCCCAAGGGCGCGAGGCGGGGTTGGCGGCCCTGGTGCTGGGGGACGGCTCCGGGCTGACGGTCGACGACTGGCGTGTCTTGCAGGACACCGGCACGGTGCATTTGCTGGTCATTTCCGGCCAGCACATTGGCCTGTTGGCGGGGTTGATCTACGCGCTCGTCGCCGCTCTGGCGCGCTACGGCTGCTGGCCGCGCACCTGGCCGTGGCTGCCGTGGGCGTGTGGCCTGGCGTTTACCGCGGCGTTGGGGTACGGCCTGCTGGCGGGGTTCGGCGTGCCGGTGCAGCGCGCCTGTGTAATGGTGGGGCTGGTGTTGCTGTGGCGTTTGCGTTTCCGTCATCTGGGCATCTGGTGGCCGCTGTTGCTGGCGTTCAATGGTGTGCTGATCCTTGAACCCTTGGCCAGCTTGCAGCCGGGGTTCTGGTTGTCCTTTGCGGCCGTGGCGGTACTGGGGCTGACGTTCGGCGGTCGGTTAGGCCGCTGGAGCGCTTGGCAGGCATGGACCCGTCCGCAATGGTTGATAGCCATCGGTCTTTTCCCGGTGTTGCTGGTGCTGGGTTTGCCCATCAGCCTCAGCGCGCCGCTGGCCAATCTATTTGCGGTGCCGTGGATCAGCCTGGTGGTGTTGCCCCTGGCCCTGCTCGGGACGGCATTGCTGGCGGTGCCGTTCGTGGGCGCGGGCTTGTTGTGGCTGGCGGGTGGGGCGCTGGACGGCTTGTTCAACGCCCTGGCGCTGCTGGCGGGGCAATTGCCCGCGTGGATACCGGCCGAGGTGCCCATGGGTTATTGGCTGGTTAGCCTGGTCGGTGCGGTGTTGCTGTTGCTGCCCAAGGGTGTGCCGTTTCGGCTGCTCGGCTGGCCGATGCTGTTGTTGGCGGTGTTCCCGCCGCGCGAGCCGGTGCCCCACGGGCAGGTGGACGTACTGCAGCTGGATGTCGGGCAGGGGCTGGCGTTGATCCTGCGCACCCGCCATCACACCTTGCTCTACGATGCCGGCCCGCGCTCCGGGGCGGTCGATCTCGGCGCGCGGGTGGTGTTGCCGTCGCTGAAGAGGCTCGGGGTAGACGCTCTGGACATGATGTTACTGAGCCATGCCGATGCCGATCATGCCGGCGGTGCGGCGGCTGTCGCCCGTGGGCTGTCGATCAAACGGGTCGTCGGTGGCGAAACCGAAGGGTTGCCGGCGCTTCTCGACACTCAGCCTTGTATCAGCGGTGAACAATGGGCGTGGGACGGCGTGTCCTTTGAATTATGGCAATGGCCAGACGCAGTTGATGGCAACCCCAAATCCTGTGTATTGCACGTACAGGCCAATGGCGAGCGCCTGCTGCTCACCGGCGATATCGATCGCGCCGCAGAGCAGGCGTTTCTGGCCTCGACCCTGGCGGTGCCGACCGATTGGCTGCAAGCCCCTCACCATGGTAGCCGCAGTTCGTCATCCTGGCCGTTTCTGCAGCGGCTGGCGCCGAAGTCGGTGCTGATTTCCCGAGGGCGCGGCAATGCGTTCGGTCATCCTCATCCACAGGTGGTGGAGCGCTATCAAGCGTTGGGAGCGCAGGTGTATGACAGCGCCGAACAGGGCGCGGTACGTTTGCGATTGGGCGCCTTCGCGCCACCGATTGTTGCGCGCAGTCAACGCCGCTTCTGGCGAGAAGCGCTACCGTAACCGCACGTTACCAATGGCCGACACCTGTGATCGGCGGGTCGTGGGTCGACGAGCCCCGCCGCCTGACCTATATGGTAAAGTGGCGCACTTTTTCGAGGGGACATTCACTGTGTGGGAATTGGTCAAATCCGGTGGCTGGATGATGTTGCCGATCATCTTGAGCTCCATCGCCGCACTCGGCATCGTTGCCGAACGCCTGTGGACCTTGCGCGCCAGCCGTGTCACACCCGAGCATCTGCTGGGGCAGGTCTGGGGCTGGATCAAGAACAAGCAGCTCGACAAGCAGAAACTCAAGGAACTGCGTGCCAATTCACCTCTGGGTGAAATCCTCGCGGCCGGGCTGGCCAACTCCAAGCATGGTCGCGAGATCATGAAAGAGTGCATCGAAGAGGCCGCGGCGCGGGTCATCCATGAGCTGGAGCGTTATATCAACGCCCTCGGCACTATCGCCGCCATGGCACCGTTGCTCGGCCTGCTGGGCACGGTACTGGGCATGATCGATATTTTCAGCTCGTTCATGGGCTCGGGCATGAGCACCAACGCCGCGGTGCTGGCCGGTGGTATCTCCAAGGCCTTGATCACCACGGCAGCGGGCCTGATGGTCGGTATTCCCTCGGTGTTCTTCCACCGTTTCCTGCAACGCCGGATCGATGAGTTGGTGGTCGGCATGGAGCAGGAAGCCATCAAGCTGGTGGAAGTGGTGCAGGGCGACCGTGACGTGGACTTGGTCGGGGACAAAGCGTGAAATTTCGCCGCAAGCAACGGGAAAATGTTGATATCAACCTCGCGTCGCTGATCGACGTGGTGTTTATCCTGCTGCTGTTTTTTGTCGTGACCACCACCTTTACGCGGCAGACCGAGCTACGGGTCGATTTGCCGGAAGCGGTCAGCGGCTCGCCGGCCGAGGACCAGGAGGTCAAGCAACTGGATATCGCCATCAGTGCCGACGGCGTGTTTTCGGTGAATAACCAGTTGCTCGCGAAGAACGACCTCAACAGCCTGATGGAGGCCCTGCAGAAAGAGTCCGGTGGCGATACCAAGATGCCGCTGTCGATCAGTGCCGATGGCAAGACCCAGCACCAGGCTGTCATTACTGCGATGGACGCTGCCGGCAAGCTGGGGTTCAGCCACTTGCGCATGAGCACCGTCGAGGCGGTGAGCCAACCCTGATGGCCATGTCCGATCGCTTGCTCAAGGCCTGGTACGAAGGCCATCCGGCGCTGACGTTGCTGCGGCCGCTGGAGTCGCTGTATCGCGCGGTGGTGCAGCGCAAGCGCGCGCGCTTCCTGGCGGGCGAGGGCGAGATCTACCAATCGCCGGTGCCGGTGGTGGTGGTCGGCAATATCACCGTGGGCGGGACTGGCAAGACGCCGTTGATCCTGTGGTTGATCGAGCATTGCCAGCGCAGAGGTTTGCGTGTGGGCGTGGTCAGTCGCGGGTATGGCGCGAAGCCACCGCAGTTGCCGTGGCGGGTCGAGGCCGGCCACGCTGCTGAAGTGGCTGGCGATGAACCCTTGCTGATCGTGCAGCGCTGCGGCGTCCCCTTGATGATCGACCCCGATCGCAGCCGCGCAGTGAAGACGCTGCTGGCCAGCGAAACCCTGGACCTGATCCTCTCCGACGACGGCCTGCAGCATTACCGCCTGGCTCGCGACCTTGAGCTGGTGCTGATCGACGCCGCCCGGGGCCTGGGCAATCGCCGCTGCCTGCCTGCCGGGCCGTTGCGCGAACCGGCGGAGCGCCTGAAGAGCGTGGATGCGCTGCTCTATAATGGCGCCGCGGCCGATCGCGAAGATGGTTTCGCCTTTCGTCTGCTGCCCACGGCGTTGGTCAACTTGCAAACCGGCGAACGCCAGCCGGTCGATTACTTCCCGGCGGGCCAGCAGGTGCATGCGGTCGCCGGTATCGGCAACCCGCAACGTTTCTTCAACACCCTTGAAACGCTACACTGGCAGCCGATACCCCATGCTTTTGCCGACCATGCGTCCTACAGCGCGGAAGTCTTGAATTTCACGCCATCATTGCCGCTGGTCATGACCGAGAAGGACGCGGTGAAGTGCCGCGCCTTTGCCCAGTCCGACTGGTGGTACCTTGCGGTGGATGCGGTGCCGTCGCCAGCGTTTGTCGCCTGGTTCGACATGCAACTGATGCGTCTGTTGCCCGCCCGTCTCTTGCCTTAAACGCTTCATTCCAGGAAACACTCATGGACACCAAACTGCTCGACATCCTCGCTTGCCCGATCTGCAAAGGCCCACTCAAGCTCAGCGCGGACAAGACCGAACTGATCAGCAAAGGCGCCGGCCTGGCTTACCCGATCCGTGATGGCATCCCGGTGATGCTGGAAAGCGAAGCCCGCACGCTGACCACCGACGAGCGCCTGGATAAATGACTACAGCCTTTACCGTTGTCATTCCATCGCGCTACGCCTCGACCCGCTTGCCGGGTAAACCGCTGCAACTGATCGGCAACAAGCCGATGATTCAGCTGGTGTGGGAACAGGCCTGCAAAAGCAGCGCCGAACGCGTGGTGGTGGCCACCGATGATCCGCGCATTATCGATGCGTGCAAAACCTTCGGTGCCGAAGCGGTACTGACCCGCGAAGACCATAATTCCGGCACCGACCGCCTGGCCGAAGTGGCCACACAACTTGGCCTGGCGCCTGATGCCATCGTGGTCAATGTGCAAGGTGACGAGCCGTTGATCCCGCCGCGCGTGATCGACCAGGTGGCCGCCAACCTGGCGGCCCATGGCGAAGCGCGCATGGCGACCCTGGCCGAGCCCATCGAAGACATTGAAACGCTGTTCAACCCGAACGTGGTCAAGGTGGTCAGCGACATCAACGGCCTGGCGCTGACATTCAGCCGCTCGACGTTGCCCTGGGCGCGGGATGCTTTTGCCAGGCATCCTGACCGGTTGCCAGAAGGCGTGCCGTACCGCCGTCACATCGGTATCTATGCCTACCGCGCCGGTTTCCTGCATGACTTCGTCAGTTGGGGCCCGTGCTGGCTGGAAAACACCGAATCCCTGGAACAACTGCGTGCCCTGTGGCACGGCGTGCGTATCCATGTCGGCGATGCTCTGGAAGCACCGCCTGCGGGTGTTGACACCCACGAAGACCTCGAGCGCGTCCGCCGCCTGCTGGGGGCCTGATGGAGGTTCTGTTTGTCTGCCTGGGCAACATCTGCCGCTCGCCCACCGCTGAAGGCGTATTGCGCCATAAATTGCGCGAAGCGGGTTTGGCTGGCCAGGTCGACGTAGCGTCCGCCGGCACGGGGGAATGGCATATCGGCAACCCACCGGACTCACGCAGCCAACAGGCAGCGCGGCAGCGCGGTTACGATCTGTCGGCCCAGCGTGCGCAGCAGGTCTCCCGCGCCGACTTTGCGCGTTATGACCTGATCCTGGCCATGGACCACAGCAACCTGCGTAACCTCAAAGCGATGCAGCCGGGGCAGGGCAAGGCCGAGCTCGACCTGTTCCTGCGCCGCTACGACTCTGAAGTGGACGAGGTGCCAGACCCTTACTACGAAGGCGAACAAGGCTTTGAGCGGGTCCTGGACCTGATCGAACGAGCCTGTGATTTATTGGTGATCGAATTGAAGGGGCGGTTATGACCTTGCAAGTGCTTGCGCAGGTATCGCTCAAGCCATTCAACAGCTTCGGCATCGACGTGCGTGCCCAGCTCTTCGCCGAGGCCCACAGCGACGCGGATGTTCGCGAGGCCCTGGCCTATGCCGCCGCCCAGGCAGTACCGCTGCTGGTGATCGGTGGTGGCAGCAACCTGCTGCTGACCCGGGATATTCCGGCCTTGGTATTGCGCATGGCGACCCAGGGTATTCGGGTGCTGCAGGATGACGGCCAGCATGTGGTGGTCGAGGCCGAAGCGGGCGAAGCCTGGCACCCGTTCGTACTGTGGACCCTGGAACATGGCTTCTGCGGCCTCGAAAACCTCAGCCTGATCCCCGGCACCGTGGGCGCCGCACCGATGCAAAACATCGGCGCCTACGGTGTGGAGATCAAGGATGTGTTCGCCGGCTTGACGGCCCTGGATCGCCAGACCGGCGAGTTACGTGATTTCAGCCTGGAGGAATGCAACTTCGCCTACCGGGACAGCCTGTTCAAACACGAAACCGGACGTTGGCTGATCCTGCGGGTGCGGTTTGCCCTGAGCCGCGTCAGCCACCTCAAGCTCGACTACGGCCCCGTGCAACAGCGCCTGGCCGGGCAGGGGATTACCGACGCCACCCCGAGCGATGTCAGCCGGGCGATCTGCGATATACGTCGGGAAAAACTGCCGGACCCCGCAGAACTGGGCAATGCCGGCAGCTTCTTCAAAAACCCATTGGTGTCCCAGGCGCTGGCCGCCGAGCTGCAGGGCTTGTATCCGGACTTGGTGGCCTATCCCCAGGCCGACGGGCAGATGAAACTCGCTGCCGGCTGGTTGATCGACAAGGCCGGTTGGAAGGGCTTTCGTGATGGAGATGCCGGCGTGCATAAGATGCAGGCATTGGTGCTGGTCAACTACGGCGGCGCCACCGGGCATGACATTGCCAACTTGGCGCTACGTATCCAGCAGGATATTGCCCAGCGTTTCAAGGTCGATCTGGAGATGGAGCCCAACCAGTACTGAGCCCTGAACAAAGCGCCCTGAAACAAAAATGCCCCGTATCTTGCGATACGGGGCATTTTTTGTACTGCTGGCAATCAGTCGTCGCGGCTCATGATGCCGAAGATCTGCAACAGGCTGATGAACAGGTTGTAGATCGACACATACAGGCTGATGGTCGCCATGATGTAGTTGCGCTCACCGCCGTGGATGATGGCGCTGGTCTGGAACAGGATGCACACGGAGGAGAACAGCACAAAACCTGCGCTGATCGCCAACTGCAGACCGCTGATCTGGAAGAACATGCCAGCGACCACTGCCCCCAGCAACACGAAGAAGCCGGCGGTGATGAAGCCACCCAGGAAACTCATGTCCTTGCGGGTGATCAGCACATACGCCGACAAACCACCAAACACCAGGGCTGTCATGGCAAACGCCGAGCTGACCACTTCCGCGCCGCCGGCCATGCCGAGGTAACGGTTAAGGATCGGGCCGAGGATAAAGCCCATGAAACCGGTCAAGGCAAACGCCGACACCAGGCCCCAGGCCGAGTCACGCAGCTTGTTGGTCAGGAAGAACAGACCGTAGAAGCCGATCAACACGACAAAGACATTCGGGTAGCCGACGTGCATCTGCTGCGCCATGAACGCCATTACGCCGCTGAATGCGAGGGTAAGGGCGAGCAAGCCATAGGTGTTGCGCAAGACGCGGCTGACTTCAAGCTGCTCAGCCTGCGCGTTACCATTCACTGCGTAATTCTGTTCGCGCATGGCGACACTCCTTCGGTTTTGAAACGTTCAGTCGCAAAGATCATAACAGACGCTCTGTAACAAGCGATGGCGAGAGTTTGACAGTGTGTTTCATTCGGGTATTATGGCGCCCGCTGAGACAGGATGGGCTGCTATAATCCTGTGATGCAAAAGGGAAATTGGCAGAGTGGTTGAATGCACCGGTCTTGAAAACCGGCGAACGTTAATAGCGTTCCCAGGGTTCGAATCCCTGGTTTCCCGCCAAGATTTACACAAAAGCCTCGCGATTGCGGGGCTTTTGCGTTTCTGGCGTTCAGGAATGCTGATAGTGAAACATCTGATCGTTTCCGCATCATTTCAGGCGGTTTCCGCAACTCAGCCAGATTTGAGATCAGCGAGTCGGCTTCACGATCTCGCCAACGCGTCTGTAGACCGTCTCCGTGATGCGCTTATCCGTGTGCCCCAGGAGGCGGCTGGCATCACCCAGGTCGAGGATCTCGCTGGCGGCTTTCGGTCGGATATCGCGGAATTGGAACTGGCGAATGCTCGCGGCGAGAATCCTGAGAATCATCTGGCCGGCCTCCCCACCTCACGGAGGTGGCGCAAAATTCAACGTGCGAACTTAGACTTTTGCTGA
>NZ_JBWKXO010000007.1:0-225520 GCF_059423025.1 Pseudomonas sp. GW704-F2
TTTTTGATCTCCCCCCCTGTCTGGCATACTTGCCGCCTCTCGCTCCCCAGAATTGTCAGCCGCCCCATGCGTATCCACGTCAGCTTCATCGACCGCGTCGGCATTACCCAGGAAGTCCTGGCCTTGCTCGGTGGGCGCAATCTCAACCTGGACGCGGTCGAGATGGTGCCGCCCAACGTCTACATCGACGCGCCGACCCTGAGCGCCGAAGTCCTCGAAGAGCTGCGGGACGCGCTGTTCAGCGTCAACGGCGTGCAGGCAGTGACCGTGGTGGACATCCTCCCCGGCCAACGCCGCCACCTGCAACTCGACGCCCTGCTGGCGGCCATGACCGACCCGGTGCTGGCCCTGGACAGCGCAGGCAAGATCCTGCTGGCCAACCCGGCGTTGATCGCCTTGTACGGTCGCGAACCGGCCGGCGAAAGCATCAGCGAACTGTTCAACGATCCGGCCTTGCTCGACACCTTGCTGGAGCAAGGCTTTCGCTTGCCTCTGCGCGAGATCAGCGTCAACGGCCAGACCCTGCTGCTGGAGGCGACACCGATCACCGATGCCGGTGCCCTGCTCAGCCTCTACCAGCCCAACCGCATCGGCGAACAATTGTCGGCGCTGCACCACGACCATGCCGAAGGTTTCGATGCGCTGCTCGGCGAGTCGCCGGCGATCCGCACCCTCAAGGCGCGCGCGCAGCGTGTCGCGGTACTCGATGCGCCGCTGTTGATCCAGGGCGAGACCGGCACCGGCAAAGAGCTGGTGGCGCGGGCCTGCCACGCCATCAGCGCACGCTGCAGTGCGCCGTTCCTGGCGTTGAACTGCGCGGCGCTGCCGGAAAACCTCGCCGAAAGCGAACTGTTCGGCTACGCCCCCGGCGCCTTTACCGGGGCCCAGCGCGGCGGTAAGCCGGGGCTGATGGAACTGGCCAACCAGGGCACGGTGTTCCTCGATGAGATCGGCGAAATGTCGCCGTACCTGCAGGCCAAGCTGCTGCGCTTTCTCAACGACGGCAGCTTTCGCCGGGTAGGCGGCGACCGCGAAGTGAAGGTGAACGTGCGTATCCTCAGCGCCACCCACCGCGACCTGGAGAAGATGGTCGCCGAGGGCACCTTTCGCGAAGACCTGTTCTACCGCCTCAACGTCCTCAATGTCGAAGTGCCGCCCCTGCGCGAGCGCGGCCAGGACATCCTGCTGCTGGCGCGCTACTTCATGCAGCAGGCCTGCGCGCAGATCCAGCGCCCGGTCTGCCGCCTGGCCCCCGGCACTTACCCGGCCTTGCTCGGCAACCGCTGGCCGGGCAACGTGCGGCAGTTGCAGAACGTGATCTTCCGCGCCGCCGCCATCTGTGAAAGCAGCCTGGTGGACATCGGCGACCTGGACATCGCCGGCACCTCGGTCGCACGTCAGAGCGACAGCGAAATCACCAGCCTGGAACAGGCCGTGGAAGACTTCGAACGCAGCCTGCTGGAGAAGCTCTACGCCAGCTACCCCTCGACCCGCCAGTTGGCGAGCCGCCTGCAAACCTCCCACACCGCTATCGCCCATCGCCTGCGCAAATACGGCATCCCCAACAAACCCTGATCTGGGTGCTGTCCACTGTAGGAGCGAGCTTGCTCGCGAAAAACCCAAGGGCACCGCGTTCATCCAGGCTTCCCACATCATCGTTGACGATCTTCGCGAGCAAGCTCGCGCCTACAGGGCTCGCATTCCCAATTGGGTCTGAGAACGACATCAACTGTACTGAAAGCGCTACAGCGTAACGATATCGCTACAACCCTGCTTTTTGCGCGCCATGCAAGGCTTTGATCCACATAGGCTTTTTTTCCAGCACCGAAGTGTAGCGAAATCGCTACAGCCTCAGCCGGCAACGCATTCGTCATTTTTATCAAGTCATTGATTTATAAACACTTAATGACATTGGCCGCGATATTGCTAAGCAACTCCCCATTATTCCAATCCCGTCCACCAGACGAATCTGGCCCCCGAGGAGTTTCCATGAGCGAGTTGCGTTTCACTGAAGATCACGAATGGCTGCGCGCCGAAGCTGACGGCAGCGTCACCGTGGGTATCACCGCATTCGCGCAAAATGCGCTGGGTGATGTGGTTTTCGTGCAACTGCCAGAGTTGCAGGCTTACGAAAAAGGCGCCGAGGCGTCCACCGTCGAGTCAGTCAAAGCCGCCAGCGGCGTGTACATGCCCCTGGACGGTGAAGTGCTCGAAGTGAACGCCGAGCTGGAGGGCCGCCCGGAACTGGTCAACGAAGACCCGATGGGCGAAGGCTGGTTCTTCCGCTTTAAACCCGCCGATGCCAACGCAGTGACTACGCTGTTGGATCAGGATGCGTATGACCGCCTGATCAAAGCCAACGCCGAAGCCTGAGGAGCGCGCCATGACGATCAACTTGAGCACCGCCAACGAATTCATCGCCCGCCACATCGGCCCGCGCCAGGAAGATGAGCAGCAGATGCTCGCCAGCCTGGGCTTCGACTCCCTGGAAGCCCTGAGCGCCAGTGTGATCCCGGAAAGCATCAAGGGCACCAGCGTGCTCGGCCTGGAAGATGGCTTGAGTGAAGCCGAGGCCCTGGCCAGGATCAAAGCCATCGCCAGCCAGAACCAACTGTTCAAGACCTACATCGGCCAGGGCTACTACAACTGCCACACGCCGTCGCCGATCCTGCGCAACCTCCTCGAAAACCCGGCCTGGTACACCGCCTACACGCCGTACCAACCGGAAATTTCCCAGGGCCGCCTGGAAGCGCTACTGAATTTCCAGACCCTGATCAGCGACCTCACCGGCCTGCCGATCGCCAACGCCTCGCTGCTCGACGAAGCCACCGCTGCCGCCGAAGCCATGACCTTCTGCAAGCGCCTGAGCAAGAACAAGGCCAGTAATGCCTTCTTCGCCTCGATCCACAGCCACCCGCAAACCCTCGACGTGCTGCGCACCCGTGCCGAGCCGCTGGGCATCGACGTGGTGGTGGGCGATGAACGCGAACTGAGCGATGTCAGCCCGTTCTTCGGCGCCCTGCTGCAATACCCGGCCAGCAACGGCGACGTGTTCGACTATCGCGAGCTGACCGAACGCTTCCACGCCGCCAACGCCCTGGTGGCCGTGGCCGCCGACCTGCTGGCGCTGACCGTGCTGACCCCACCGGGCGAGTTCGGCGCCGACGTGGCCATCGGCAGCGCGCAACGCTTCGGCGTCCCGCTGGGCTTCGGCGGCCCGCACGCGGCGTACTTCTCCACCAGGGATGCGTTCAAGCGCGACATGCCGGGCCGCCTGGTCGGTGTTTCGGTCGACCGCTTCGGCAAGCCGGCCTTGCGCCTGGCCATGCAGACCCGCGAGCAACATATCCGCCGCGAGAAAGCCACCAGCAACATCTGCACCGCCCAGGTCCTGCTCGCCAACATCGCCAGCATGTACGCCGTGTACCACGGCCCCAAAGGCCTGACCCAGATCGCCCAGCGCATTCACCAGTTGACCACGATCCTGGCCAACGGCCTGCGCGCCCTGGGCCTGAAAGTCGAACAAGAACACTTCTTCGACACGCTGACCCTCAACACCGGCGCCCGCACCGCCGCCCTGCACGACCAGGCCCGCGCCCAGCGCATCAACCTGCGTGTGGTCGACGCCGAACGTCTCGGCCTGTCGGTCGACGAAACCACCACCCAGGCCGATATCGAAACCTTGTGGGCACTGTTTGCCGACGGTAAAGCCCTGCCGGACTTCGCCGCCAAGGTCGAAGGCAGCCTGCCGGCCGCGCTGCTGCGTCAGTCGCCGATCCTGACCCACCCGGTGTTCAACCGTTATCACTCGGAAACCGAGCTGATGCGCTACCTGCGCAAGCTGGCCGACAAGGACCTGGCGCTGGACCGCACCATGATCCCGCTGGGCTCCTGCACCATGAAGCTCAACGCCGCCAGCGAAATGATCCCGGTGACCTGGGCTGAATTCGGTGCCCTGCACCCATTCGCCCCAGCCGAACAAAGTGCCGGCTACCTGCAATTGACCTCCGACCTGGAAGCCATGCTCTGCGCGGCCACCGGCTATGACGCCATCTCGCTGCAACCGAACGCCGGTTCCCAGGGCGAATACGCGGGCCTGTTGGCGATTCGCGCCTATCACCAGAGCCGTGGCGATCAGCACCGCGACATCTGCCTGATCCCGTCGTCGGCCCACGGCACCAACCCGGCCACCGCCCACATGGCCGGCATGCGCGTGGTGGTGACCGCTTGCGACGCGCGCGGCAACGTCGACATCGAAGACCTGCGCGCCAAAGCCATCGAGCACCGCGACCACCTCGCCGCGCTGATGATCACCTACCCGTCGACCCACGGCGTGTTCGAAGAAGGTATCCGCGAGATCTGCGGGATCATTCACGACAACGGCGGCCAGGTGTACATCGACGGCGCCAACATGAACGCCATGGTCGGCCTGTGCGCGCCGGGCAAGTTCGGCGGCGACGTCTCGCACCTGAACCTGCACAAGACCTTCTGCATCCCCCACGGCGGCGGCGGCCCGGGCGTTGGCCCGATCGGCGTCAAATCCCACCTGGCCCCATTCCTGCCCGGCCACGCGGCCATGGCACGCAAGGAAGGCGCGGTGTGCGCGGCGCCGTTCGGCAGCGCGAGCATCCTGCCGATCACCTGGATGTACATCAGCATGATGGGCGGCGCGGGCCTCAAGCGCGCTTCGCAGTTGGCGATCCTGAATGCCAACTACATTTCCCGTCGCCTGGAAGAGCACTACCCAGTGCTCTACACCGGCAGCAACGGCCTGGTGGCGCATGAATGCATCCTGGACTTGCGCCCGTTGAAAGACAGCAGCGGCATCAGCGTGGATGACGTGGCCAAGCGCCTGATCGACTTCGGCTTCCACGCGCCGACCATGTCGTTCCCGGTGGCCGGCACCTTGATGATCGAGCCGACCGAAAGCGAATCCAGGGAAGAACTGGACCGCTTCTGCGACGCGATGATCGCCATCCGCGAAGAAATCCGCGCGGTGGAAAACGGCACCTTGGACAAGGACGACAACCCGCTGAAAAACGCCCCGCACACCGCGGCGGAACTGGTGGGCGAATGGAGCCACCCTTACAGCCGTGAACAGGCGGTGTACCCGCTGGCGTCGTTGATCGACGGCAAGTACTGGCCGCCGGTCGGCCGGGTCGACAACGTGTTCGGCGATCGCAACCTCGTGTGCGCCTGCCCTTCGATCGAGAGCTACGCATAACCTGGTCAAGAATGTGGGAGGGGGCTTGCTCCCGATGGCAGAGTGTCAGTTGATAAATCTGGTGACTGACACCCCCTCATCGGGGGCAAGTCGAATCGTCGCACCGCCCCTCCCACACTTGACCGCGTATGACCTCAAGAATAATAAGAACCTGGAGAACAACTCATGTCGTTAAGCGTGTTCGACCTGTTCAAGATTGGCATCGGCCCCTCCAGCTCCCACACCGTCGGCCCGATGCGCGCCGCCGCGCGCTTTGTCGAGGGCTTGCGCCGTGACGACCTGCTGAGCGCCACCACCTGCGTCAAGGTGGAACTCTACGGCTCACTCGGCGCCACCGGCAAAGGCCACGGCAGCGACAAGGCCGTGCTGCTCGGCCTGGAAGGCGAACACCCGGACACCGTGAACACAGAAACCGTCGCCACGCGCCTGGCACAGATGCGCAGCGCCGGCCGTTTGAACCTGCTCGGCGAACACAGCATTGTGTTCAACGAGAAAGAACACCTGGCGATGATTCGCAAACCCCTCGCCTATCACCCCAACGGCATGATCTTCCGTGCCTTCGACGCCGCCGGCATCCAGATCCGCAGCCGCGAGTACTACTCGGTGGGCGGTGGCTTTGTGGTAGATGAAGACGCTGCCGGCGCCGACCGGATCGTCGAAGACGCCACGCCGCTGACCTTCCCGTTCAAGAGCGCCAAGGACTTGCTCGGTCATTGCGCCACCTACGGGCTGTCCATCAGCCAGGTGATGCTGACCAATGAAAGTGCCTGGCGCCCCGAAGCCGAAACCCGCAACGGCCTGCTGAAGATCTGGAAGGTGATGCAGGACTGTGTGGACGCTGGCTGTCGCAATGAAGGGATCTTGCCGGGGGGCTTGAAGGTCAAGCGTCGTGCCGCCGCCCTGCATCGCCAGCTGTGCAAGAACCCGGAGTCGGCCCTGCGCGACCCGTTGTCGGTACTCGATTGGGTCAACCTGTACGCGCTGGCGGTCAACGAAGAAAACGCCAACGGCGGGCGCGTGGTCACCGCGCCGACCAACGGTGCGGCCGGGATTGTGCCGGCGGTGCTGCATTACTACATGCGCTTTATCCCCGGCGCGAGTGAAGACGGCGTAGTGCGCTTTCTGCTCACCGCCGCCGCGATCGGGATTCTGTACAAGGAAAACGCGTCGATCTCCGGTGCCGAGGTTGGCTGCCAGGGTGAAGTCGGCGTGGCCTGCTCGATGGCCGCCGGTGCGCTGTGCGAAGTGTTGGGCGGCAGCGTGTCCCAAGTCGAAAACGCCGCCGAGATCGGCATGGAACACAACCTCGGCCTGACGTGCGACCCGATCGGCGGCCTGGTGCAAGTGCCCTGCATCGAGCGCAATGCCATGGGCTCGGTCAAAGCCATCAACGCAGTGCGTATGGCCTTGCGCGGCGATGGGCAGCATTTTGTATCCCTCGACAAGGTCATCCGCACCATGCGCCAGACCGGCGCTGACATGAAAAGCAAATACAAGGAAACCGCCCGTGGCGGTTTGGCGGTCAACATTATCGAGTGCTGACGCTTAGAAGCGCGTCCGCACGTTTTTCAGGAGCTGAATATGTCCACCGAAACCCTGTTGAAAACCCCGTTGCACGCGCTGCACATCGAACTCGGCGCGCGCATGGTGCCCTTCGCCGGCTACGACATGCCGGTGCAATACCCATTGGGCGTGATGAAAGAACACCTGCACACCCGTGATCAGGCCGGGCTGTTCGACGTGTCTCACATGGGCCAGATCCGCCTGACCGGCGCCAATGCCGCCAAGGCCCTGGAAACCCTGGTGCCGGTGGATATCATCGACCTGCCCGTAGGCATGCAGCGCTATGCCATGTTCACCAACGAGCAGGGCGGTATTCTCGACGACCTGATGGTGGCCAACCTGGGGAACGACGAGCTGTTCCTGGTGGTCAACGCGGCCTGCAAGGACCAGGACCTGGCGCACCTGCGTGCCAGGATTGGCGACCAGTGCAGCATCGAGCCGCTGTTCGAAGAACGCGCCCTGCTCGCCCTGCAAGGCCCGGCAGCGGTAAAAGTGCTGGCACGCCTGGCCCCTGAAGTGACCAAGATGACCTTCATGCAATTCACGTCTCTGCGCCTGCTGGGCGTGGACTGCTACGTCAGCCGCTCCGGCTACACCGGTGAAGACGGCTTTGAAATCTCGGTGCCCGCCGCCCACGCCGAAAGCCTGGCCCGCAGCCTGCTGGCCGAGACCGAAGTCCAGGCCATCGGCCTGGGCGCCCGCGACTCGCTGCGCCTGGAAGCCGGCCTGTGCCTGTATGGCCACGACATGAACACCGACACCACCCCGATCGAAGCCAGCCTGCTCTGGGCGATCTCCAAGGCCCGTCGCGCCGACGGCGCTCGTGCCGGTGGCTTTCCCGGCGCCGACCGGATCTTTACCCAGCAGCAAGCCGGTGTGAGCCGCAAACGTGTCGGCCTGCTGACTCAGGAGCGCACACCCGTGCGTGAAGGTGCGGAAATCGTCGACGAACACGGCACCGTGGTCGGCAGCGTCTGCAGCGGCGGCTTTGGCCCGAGCCTCGGCGGCCCGTTGGCGATGGCCTACCTGGACAGCGCGTTCACTGCGTTGGATACCGAAGTTTCTGCACTGGTGCGTGGGAAAAAGGTGCCACTTCGTGTAAGTAAAATGCCATTTGTGCCGCAACGGTACTACCGCGGCTGATTGATTGTTTCTATAAGTAACGCGGTTGCGTTAACGCGCACTAATCTGTAACGCAACCGCCATAAAACAGTGCATTGACGATAGTCATTGTTATAGGGGTCAACCTATAACAAGTGACCATTTCTATCGAATAAGTCGTCCGCCCATTGTTCCCCCAAGTGCCACAAAGCCGAGCAAAACCTGGGCTTTGCGCAGGGCTTGTTTTTTCTCCATTAGTTGACGTAGAGTTTGCTCACTGTGTTTGCATGGGTCGCTTGGAACCTGGACCTGGGCAGTAGCCAAAGTTTGCTACAACCCGTTCGACGTCTCTTACTTTCCTGCAACCCAGCCCAGTACTCTTTCATGCGAAAGGGGCTGTCATTCATTTTTAGCGTCAAGGAAATAAGAAAATGTCGGATAAACGTCAGAGCGGTACCGTCAAGTGGTTTAACGACGAGAAAGGGTTTGGTTTTATCACTCCAGAAAGCGGTCCGGATCTGTTCGTGCATTTCCGCGCTATTCAGGGCAACGGCTTCAAGAGCCTGAAAGAAGGCCAGAAAGTGTCTTTCGTCGCCGTGCAAGGCCAGAAAGGCATGCAGGCTGACGAAGTGATCGCCGAAGGCTGATCCCTCCTGCGACAAAAAGCCCCTGATGGTGACATCAGGGGCTTTTTTATGGGCGCGGTAAGGGCATTGCGCCGTAAAATGCTTTTTTTCTTCAGAGAGCCGGCCATGTCCAAACCCCTGCTGAGCCCCCAAGGCGAATTCCCCGCCGTTGGCCTGGGCCGTCGTCTGGCAGCGATGTTCTATGACTTCCTCCTCTGCACGGCGCTACTGATTGTCACGGCCTTTCTCTACAAGCTGGTGTGGATCGCATTCGTGGGCGAAGCCAAAATGCGTACCCTCACCGAATCCGGCGCGCTGGACGGCGACCCGCTGCTGTCGACGATTCTGTTCTTCGTGCTGTTTGGCTTCTTCGCCAAGTTCTGGACCCATTCCGGGCAGACCCTGGGCATGCAGGTGTGGGGCGTGCGCGTACAGAACGCCGACGGCTCGCGGATCAGCCTGTGGCAGGCGCTGTTGCGCTTTGTGGTGTCGATTGCATCGTGGTTGTGCGTGGGGCTGGGGTTTATCTGGTCACTGTTCGACAAGCAGAAACGCAGTTGGCACGACATCTACTCCGACACGCAACTGGTGCAGGTTCCGAAGCGGAAAAAATAACGCCCTGCTGGTGCGGATCAAAATGTGGGAGGGGGCTTGCCCCCTCCCACATGTTCGACCGGGTCAGGCGTTGCCGGCCAGCTTCAGGCGCGCGGCCTGGGTGAAGTCCAACATGCGCTTGAGCGGGCGCACCGCCTGCGGGATCACCGAAGGCTCGACGAAGATCTCGTTGCTGCCCTCACGCAGGCACTGCAGCGTGCGCTCCAGCGTATTCATCGCCATCCACGGGCAGTGCGCGCAACTGCGGCACGCCGCGCCGTTGCCGGCGGTAGGCGCTTCGACGAAGACCTTGTCCGGGCACAGCTGCTGCATCTTGTAGAAAATGCCGCGGTCGGTGGCGACAATGAACGTTTTGTTCGGTAAACGCTGAGCGGCGGCAATCAGTTGGCTGGTGGAACCCACTGCATCCGCCAGTTCGATCACCGAGGTCGGGGATTCCGGGTGGACCAGGATCGCCGCGTCCGGGTACAGCGCCTTCATGTCTTCCAGCTGCTTGGACTTGAACTCTTCGTGGACGATGCACGCACCGTCCCACAGCAGCATGTCGGCACCGGTCTGGCGCTGAATGTAAGTACCCAGGTGCTTGTCCGGCCCCCAGATAATGGTCTCGCCGTTGTCCATCAGGCTTTCGACGATTTCCAGCGCGCAACTGGAAGTCACCACCCAGTCCGCCCGCGCCTTGACCGCCGCCGAAGTGTTGGCATACACCACCACCGTGCGCTCGGGGTGTTGATCGCAGAACGCGGAAAACTCCTCCACCGGACAGCCCAGGTCGAGGGAGCACGTGGCTTCCAGGGTCGGCATCAGGATGCGTTTTTCGGGGGTGAGGATTTTGGCAGTCTCGCCCATGAAACGCACACCGGCGACCAGTACGGTCTTGGCCGGGTGAGCAGCGCCGAAGCGTGCCATTTCAAGGGAGTCGGAGACACAGCCGCCGGTTTCTTCGGCCAGGGCCTGAATCACCGGGTCGCAATAGAAGTGGGCGACCAGCACCGAGTCCTGAGCTTTGAGCTCGGCGGCGATGGCGGTACGCAGGCTAGCCTCTTCCTCGGCACTGAGGGCCTTGGGCTGCTTGGCGTCGAGGTGGGCTTGAACCAGAAGGCGTTCGGAAATTTGCGTCATGTTCGCAAGACCTGCAGGCGCCGTTGCGCGAAAGTCGAGTGTACCACCGGCTCTGGAGCCCTTCAGGCGCCGCCGGACGAAGTGATGATGTCATCAAGCACGGGTTAAGGTGAAGCTGCGCAAGGCTACAGAATATCGAATGGATTCAAAAGCCTAATCTGGCATGGCGCGACGCATCTGTCAGGCAAAAAAACGCGAAGGCGCATCACTGGGGCTTCGCGCGTTGACCCTCAGCGCATCAGCACATCCGGATCATCCTGCAACAGGACTGAGTCATGCATCTTCGCCAATGCATCCTTCAACGTCGACTGCTCCAGCGCATCCTTGGATTTTTTGCTTTCCCTGCCCGCGTGTTCGAGCAGCGCCAAGTAGTCACGCTCGGATGAGCCCTCCTTCGGCACCACGGTGTCTTCTACCAGGTTGGCCATCACATACTTCTGCGTGTGGGTATTCTGGGAAGCCGACTGTGTGACGGAAGCACGGGTCAATTGGCTGTCTGTATAGGCAAAGCTCGCGGTGCTGCTGGCCCTGTCCTGTACTTGCATATACAGGTAATTCTGCGATTCGCGACTGCCATCAAACACCGGCGGTTTCCCACCATCAAGGCCTTTGTGGAAGCTCGCCGAAAGCACCGATTGCTGGTTCTGGGTGACGCTGCGATCCGCGCTGCTGCGACCATTAACCTGGGTTTTTTGCGACACATTGTAAGAAAAGCTGTCGACCTCTGAAGGGCGCATCGGGTTGGAGCTGTCTACGGCCTGCTTGATGGAAGCCTTGAAGCCCGCAAGACCGGTCAGCAAGCCTTTATCGCTCGGATTGTTGCTCAAGGCTTCCACGGCGCCAGCGCCTTGTGGATAGTTACTGTTCAGGGCGCTGAACGCATCTTTGAACATCGCCGGTCTTGATGCTGAGGCTGACCTGATTCTCGGCCTTATTGTGCAGCACGGTCTGGTCGGCCTTGATCGCTCCAGCGTCCCCGGCCCGGTCGGCCGTGGTGTTGAGCACCGACTGTGAAATGTCCGCGCCGCCGCCTTTGGCGAACTGCGCCACCAATGCTGCCCCCAAGCCGCTGTAGCGACTGGCCGTGGAGGTCGAGTTAAAGCGGGTGTTGATGATCTTGCTGACTGCGTCCTGGCTGTTATTTTCCCAGGCCCGCACATTTTCCCGACCCGGCATCTGCCCGTCTCGGGAGTAGATATCAACGACATCGGCAGCCGGATTACCGAGGCTGACCACCGACGCAGGTCGCACCGGCGAGACATCGACAGTGTTCGCCGAAATGGCGAGCGGTGTGGCTACAGCGCGAACAATGAGGGGATTGCTAGCGATGATCGGAGTTAGCGTAGTCATGACAGTCCATGTCTTGAAAGCTTAGCCTCCAATCTAGCCAAGATACGCCGCGTATTGACAGCATTAAAGCCGAAATAAGTGGCAAAGAGCCACATCAAAAAATCCGCCTCTTTGCCGCATCACGCAGACTCAGGAGCTGTAAGTCAACGCCACACATACCGCGCGATCGCTCGTAGGAATATGTACAGAACGTGCCGGCATTATCCAATGCCTTCCCACAGCAAAAGCAGTGCAGTGCGTAAGGAAGTCGCTGGTGGGGGGAGGTATCTTAATGACATGATGAAGGCCATTTAACCCGCTCGGCCAAACTCAAATGAATAGCACCGTCGGGATGGGCTCTGAGGTCAGCGAGCTGGCCACCTCCGGCCTGAGCCAAAACGAAGCGTTCACCGAGCGCGTACTGGCCAGCATCAACGATTGCATCCAAGTACTCGATCTCGATGCCCGCCTCACGTTCATGAGCGAAGGCGGCCAAAAAATCATGGAGGTCAGTGACTTCAACACCATCCGTGGCTGCTCCTGGCCCGATTTCTGGCAGGATCAAGGCAACCTAGACGCCAAGGCCGCCGTACAGGCCGCCAGAAACGGCGAGAGCGCCAGCTTTATCGGCCCGGCCCAGACCCTGGCCGGTAACCTGAAGTGGTGGCATGTACAGGTGAGCCCGATCCTGGGCAGTAACGGCCGGCCGGAACAGATCCTCTGCGTATCCCGCGACATCACGGCCCTGCGTGAAGCCGAAGAAGCACTGCGCAAGCTCAACGAGTCCCTGGAACAACGGGTGGTGGAACGCACCCGCGACCGCGACCGCATCTGGCGCCTGTCCCCGGACCTGATGCTGGTGGCCCAACTCGACGGCGTGATCTCCGCCGTCAACCCAGCCTGGACTCGCATGCTCGGCCACGCCGAACACGACTTGGTGGGCAGCCAGTTGCTGGCCCTGGTTCACCCGGACGACTTGGCCGACTCCGCATCGGCAGTCAGCCGCCTGGGAGACGGCAAGAACTTCCCCAACTTCAAGAACCGTTACCGCCACCAGGATGGCAGCTATCGCATGATCGCCTGGACCGCCGTACCCGACAGCGATTACATCCATGCGGTGGGCAGGGATATCCAGGCCGAAGAAGAAGCCAAGGACGCCCTGCGCCTGTCGGAAGATGCCTTGCGCCAATCCCAGAAACTGGAAACCATTGGTCAACTCACCGGCGGCGTCGCACACGACTTCAATAACCTGCTGACGGTAATCAAATCCTGCGCCGACCTACTCAAGACCCCATCCCTGAGCGAAGTGCGGCGCATCAAATACATCGATGCCATCGCCAGCACCGTCGACCGCGCCGCCCGCCTGACCGCGCAACTGCTGACCTTCGCCCGCCGCCAGGCCCTGCGCCCGGAAGTATTCAATGTCGGCGACAGCGTGTTGCGGGTGGGCGAGATGATGGACAGCCTGACTGGCTCGCGGATCAAGGTCACCATCGAAGTGCCGGATGAGCCCTGCTTTATAAACGCCGATGAAAGCCAGTTCGATACCGCACTGGTGAACATGGTGGTCAATGCGCGGGATGCCATGGCCGGCAATGGCCACTTGACCATCCAGGTCGCGACAGCCGCCTGGCTGCCGTCGGTGCGCGCCCACCCGGGGCGGGTCGCCGACTACGTGACCATCGCATTGAGCGACACCGGATCAGGCATTGCGCCGGAAAAACTCGACGCCATCTTCGAACCCTTCTACACCACCAAAGGCATCGGCCAAGGCACCGGGCTGGGCTTGTCGCAAGTGTTCGGCTTTGCCAAACAGTCGGGCGGGGAGATTCTGGTGCAGAGCGAACGCGGCAAGGGCAGCCAGTTTACGTTGTACCTGCCCAAGGTCGAGGCCAGCACGATCCCGACCGCCCAGGACAACCATCGCGTACCGATCGTCTCGAACTTGTGCGTGCTGATGGTCGAGGACAATGCTGACGTTGGCCTCTACACCTCGCAGACCCTGGAACAGATGGGCTTTCACGTGTTGTGGGTGCCGGACGCCAAGAGCGCACTGGAAGCCCTGGCCCCCAACCCGGAAAGTTTCCAGGTGGTGTTCTCCGACATCTCCATGCCCGGCATGAGCGGCCTGGAACTGCTCGACGCGATCGAGGCGCTCTATCCATGGCTGCCGGTGGTGCTCACCACCGGCTACAACGACGAATACGCGCGCATTGCCCAAGAAGAAGCCAAGCGTTTTGTACTGCTGCAGAAACCCTATGCCACCGAGACGCTGGCCTTGCTCCTGCAAAAGGTCGTCAAGGGCCGTCTGGGCGGCTTGATGGGGGTGGAGTAGGTCGACGCGACCCCAGCTCAGTCGTGAATAGTCGGCATACGCATGACGCCACACCAAGATCAGTGCATCACCGCCCTGGTGCCGCGGGTAGCCGCCGGAGCATACAAGCTGCTCACCCACGTCAAGCGCCCGGAGTCTGAAGATACCCAATGGCTCCGGCCTTGCACCCGACCGGGCATCGGGCTCGGTCATGGACTGATATGGTCTGGAACCTGGTGGAAACAGGAAGCCTTCCGGCGTCTGCAACAGGCAACCTCACTAAAGGACCTTTAAAGGTAAGGGGCAGCTGACCCAGTTTGCCAAACTGAGCCCGGCGCAAAAATCGATGATGCTTTCAGCACGAAAAGAGAGCGGTAAACTCACCGAGGGCGGGGTCCTCTCCAAAGCATGGAAATGCTGTTTCGAGCAGTGCCACCAAGTCAATACCTCGCGCAGACCATGACAGCGCCAGAAGAGAAAAAACAACACTTCGACATCATGCAGGCAACAGGCTGCAGCGAACTCGACGCAGCCATTGAGGTCGCCACGACACTGGATCGATATTGCAGCATCGAACTGCACATCATCACATTCCCCGAACAAACTACGACCTAGGAGCGCCAGGTATCAAAACACTGAATACCTTGATCCAGAGCCTGATTGAAAGCCTGACCCAATGGCTTCAACAACCTGGGAAAGATGCCATTCAGACTCTTGAAGTTTATGCCCCCGTACTGATCTAGCCGTTGCAACGGGTCTTGGTACACGCGGTGGATCGCTGTGGCATCCAGTATCAACTTGGTGTAGTGCTCAGCGATTGCCTTAGACAATATCCACAGTCTGCGGGTGCAGAAAATACAATATTGGAAGTCTTGCGCAAATACTCACTACGATCTCTGATAGTCCGCCGAGGCGGCGGCATGACCCGATCTCATAAACGCTGAGTAATTTCGGAAGATCTTTTGGCAGGCACATTCATGGCCGGCTTTCCGTTAACCCAGGACTAGGTGCAAGCTTCACCACACACAGTATCCGAACGGCGCTCAGTTGCTTCAGACCATCTCCATGCCACCTTATATCAAAAACAGCTAACCACAATATAACCCATGACAATACACATTAAAAAACTGTCAGACCTGACAGTTACCAGCAGAAAAAATACAGCTATAAATTTTCATGCAGATACATTCACACAATTACTTCTATCTAACGGTATTAAGGAGAGAAACATGGAAACCTGGCAAGACTATGTAGAGCGTCTGACGAGTTCTGGCAAAGTAACCCAAGCGGCAATAGTCGGGCTTGACGGAACAATATGGGCCCAGTCACCCGAATTAAATATTTCCAGCGACGAAATCTCGCAAATCCTGGCAGGATTTAAAGATGACAGTATTTTATTAGCGACTGGAATACATATTAACGGAGTAGAATATATGCACCGACGATCATACGAAAACCAAATACAATTTAAGTACCAGGAGACGGGCGTTCATATCGCAAAAACTACGACATGTATAATTATTGGCACCTATATCGCCGGCATGGAGCCTATAGATACACAAGCGGCAATTTCAAGAGCTCAAGAGCTTCTGCTAAAAGCCGGATATTGATTTAATACACATTAAATCGCAAGAAAACAGTATGCCTATTATTTCATTAACCCCAAGGCCAGATATGATGTGAACCACTTTTAAAATTTACATCATCTTTGGCCTTTTTAAGCAGCCCCTTCAAGCAGTCCATCCGCCCTCCTATACCTAAACTCATTTCAAGTACGATGCCACGACCGACAGCCGCCCCTCCCAACCTTAGTAAAATCCAGCGCTGTTCCCCCCACTGGCAAGCGCCTTCCAAGCGATCTTGCTCAGCCCCCGCAAGGTGTCGCAAACGCCTGGAGCTTGCTATCGAGAAGAGGCCCTCTGTCGTTGACGGCGAGCCGGACGTGGCTAAAACGGTTGGGGAGCCTGTCACCAACCTGTCTGGAGTACAAGGTCGTAGGCGTCTGCTACTGGCTGCTCTGCACGCCTTTCGGTTGCAAGGTCAAAACCTGCATACAAACTGCTCACCCACGTCGAGCGCCTAGGGTCCGAAAGATACTCAATGGCTCCGGCCTTGCACCCGATCGGCCATTGGGCTCGGTCATGGACTGATATGGTCTGGAACCTGGTGGGAAGACCTAAGGTCACCGCTGCCATCCATTGATGAAAGCGCCGAGTCATCGATGATGCTCACGCTGATGATTGGTCTGGTCGGCATGAAGTGCAACAACTGGGCTGAAGAGCGTTACCTGCCAAAGTACTTGACCATTCGATCACGGCCGATGATTCGTGTGTAGGAAGATCAGCACCTAAGGAGACTTACGAGCATTGAGGAGGATTCCCTATTCAATGCAAGCCAGCATCAAATCGCGGGCAAAAAAAAACCCGGAAATCCTCACTTGCGTGGGCCTTCCGGATTTTCTAAACCGCCAAAAATGGTGGGTCGTGTGGGATTCGAACCTACGACCAATTGGTTAAAAGCCAACTGCTCTACCAACTGAGCTAACGACCCGCTGTGTTGTGGCGCGTATAATACTGATTTCTAAGGATTATTCAACACCTTATTTTAAATAAATCAAAAATAACGCGTTGGGTCCGTAATTCCGGCCATTTTGAAGCCTTCTGCACGCAGTCGGCAGCTGTCGCATTTCCCACAAGCACGGCCGTCATCGTCTGCCTGATAGCAGGAAACAGTCAGCGAATAATCGACGCCAAGCCCTACGCCAGCCTTCACGATATCGGCCTTGCTGAGGTTTTGCAGCGGCGCCAGGATACGGAAGCCCTGCCCCTCTACCCCGGCCTTGGTCGCCAGGTTGGCCATGCGTTCGAACGACTCGATGAACTCTGGGCGGCAGTCCGGGTAGCCGGAATAATCCACTGCGTTGACGCCGATGAAAATATCGCGGGCATTCAGCACTTCCGCCCAGCCGAGGGCCAGGGACAGGAACACGGTGTTGCGCGCCGGGACGTAGGTGATCGGGATGCCTTCGCTGGGGGCTTCCGGCACGTCGATGCTGCTGTCGGTGAGCGCCGAGCCGCCGATGCCGTTGAGATTCAGGCCAATGACCTTGTGCTCGGCCACACCCATGTCGCGGGCGACGCGGGCAGCGGCGTTCAGCTCGGCGCGATGGCGCTGGCCGTAGTCGAAGCTCATGGTGTAGCAGGTGTAGCCTTCAGCCTGCGCCATGGCCACCACTGTGGCGGAGTCGAGGCCGCCGGACAACAGGATTACCGCACGTTTTTGATCAATCGGTTGTTCAGTCATTTCAGCGTCCTGGCTCGTCGTTCCAAAGGTATTTATGCAGTTGCAGTTGCAGACGGACCGGTAGGTTATCAGCCACCACCCAGTCGGCCAGGTCGCGTGCGTTCAGGTCGTGATGGCTTGGAGAGAACAGCACCTCGCCCGCGCGGCGGTCCAGGCCATACTGGATCAGCTTGGAGCTCGCCCAGTCGTAATCGTCGCGGGAACAGATCACGAACTTGACCTGGTCGTTGGCCGTCAGCAGGTCCAGGTTCTCGTAGAGGTTGCGATGTGCCTCTTTGGAACCGGGGGTCTTGAGATCGACCACTCGACTTACACGCGGGTCCACAGCGGAAATATCCAGGGCGCCGCTGGTTTCCAGGGACACCTCGTAACCGGCGTCACACAGCTGCTTGAGCAAAGGGATGGCGTTGGGTTGCGCCAACGGCTCACCGCCGGTCACGCAGACGTAGCGCGGCCGGTAACCGGCAACCTGTTCAAGGATGTCTTCAAGGGTTCGCACGGTGCCGCCACTGAAGGCGTAGGCGCTGTCACAGTACTGGCAACGCAGGGGGCAACCGGTCAGGCGCACAAATACTGTGGGCAGGCCGGCCGTTCGCGTTTCACCCTGTAACGAGTAAAAAACTTCGGTGATACGTAATGTGTCTTGCATAGTCGCCACGGGCGTAACAGCTAAACAGGCTGTCCGCCTCCGTCAGGCACTTCAAGGAATTCCGCCAACGCGTAAACCCCAGGAAGCGTGTTTCATAAAAGGGCGTGGATTCTAACGAAAAAACCCGCGCCAGGCGCGGGTTTCTTCTAAACGGACAGCATCGCTTACAAGCGCTGCAGGTCGCGTTGAGCCAACTGGGCAGCGGAAGTCCCCGGATACTGGGCAACGACCTGCTGCAGAATGCCTTTGACCTTGTCGGTGTGACCCAGGCGGCGTTCTACGTCAGCGAGTTTGTACAGCGAATCCGGCACTTTGGCGTGCTTGGGGTACAGCTGGCTGACCTTGGCAAATGCCTGGCCCGCCCCCTGCAGATCACCCTTTGCCAGGTTTACCTCACCCAGCCAGTACTGGGCGTTGCCCGCGTACTGACTGTTTGGGTAACGACCGAGGAATGCGGTGAAGGCCTTGCTGGCCTTGTCGAAATCCTTGGCCTTGATCAGGTCGAAGGCTGCATCGTAATACAGTTTTTCCTTCGCCGGATCACCCGGTTCGCTGCTGGCGGCAGGGGCTGCGGCGGCGGCCCCTGCTGCTGCACCACCGGCAGCGGCACTTGGCGCGCCACCGGCAGAAGAATTATCAGGAGTAGCGGCAGGTGTAACGCCGGCTCCTATGCGTCGATCAAGATCCTGGTATCGCTCCAGGCCTTCTTGCTTCAGCTGGTTCACTTGATTCTGCAGAACTTCAATGGCGCCTTGCTGCTGCGACAATTGATCCTGCATGCGTTGCAACTGGTTGAACAGTTCGCCCTGTGCCGAGGGCGCGGACGTAGCCGCCCCCCCAGCATAGGCGCCGTTCGTGCCATAACCTGCTGGCGGATAACTGCTCCCGCTATTGTTATAGCCTGAGTTGCTATCTTCCACAGGAACCGCAGCCCACACCGCAAGCGGCGCGAGGCTGAGAGCCAATACAGTTAGAGCACGACGGCACGTTCGCATGACGAATTACTTACGCAGTTCGACGCGACGGTTTTGAGCCCAGGACTGCTCGTCGTGGCCAGTAGCAACTGGACGCTCTTTACCGTAGGAAACCAGTTCCAGTTGGCCTGGAGCAACACCTTGCAGTACCAGATAGCGCTGAACGGCTTTCGCACGACGCTCGCCCAGTGCCATGTTGTACTCGCGAGTACCACGTTCGTCGGTGTTACCTTCCAGAACAACGCGAGCGCCGTTAGCTTTCAGGTCCTTCGCGTGAACGTCCAGAGCGCGCATGGCTTCTGGTTTCAGGTCCGAACTGTCGTATTCGAAGTAGAAAGTGGTGATTGCGCGCAGAGCAGCTTCTTCGCTCAGGGAGCCGTCAACTGCACCAGTGTTGGCGCCATAACCAGCGTTTGGATCAACAGCTGCGCCTTCACCGGCATTGTCGCCGCCTTTAGACGAGCAACCAACGGCTACGGACAGAGCCAGAGCCAGAGCAGCAAACTTACCAAACTTCAGCATTTCCATCGTGAAACTCCTAATGAACCCCAGTGTGTTAAGCAAATCATGTAGCGCCGCGTCAGTTCAGGTAAGGGGACCAGGATGGTTCTCTGACTTCGCCTTGTGCGGTAGGAAGCGGGAGCCTTACGCGTCCATTAATGGACACGAGCATCAAGACTCCCCGGCCCTGCTGGCGGGTGGCGTAGATTACCATGGTGCCGTTGGGCGCAACAGTGGCTGACTCATCTAGGTTGGTATCTGTAAGGATTTTTACGGTGCCGCGCTGCAAATCCTGGGCCGCAACCCGGAAATTAGTGAAACCATCCTGACGGTGAATCATCACCAACGTCTTTTCATCAGCCGAAAGCTTAGGGTTGGCGTTGTAGTTACCAATAAAGGTCACGCGTTCCGCGCCACCGCCACCCACGCTCGTTTTATAAATTTGAGGCTTGCCGCCACGGTCGGAGGTGAAATAGATGGTCGAACCATCTTTACCCCAGAACGGTTCGGTGTTGATACCAGGACCGCTGGTCACGCGGCTGATCTGGCGCGAAGCCATGTTCATCACGTAGATATCCGGGTTGCCGTCCTTGGACAGCACGAAAGCCAGGCGCGAACCATCCGGCGACCAGGCTGGCGCACCGTTGAGGCCTTCGAAGTTGGTGATCTGCTCACGACGGCCAGTGTCGATGTGTTGGACGAAGATGCGCGGACGCTTCTGCTCGAAGGACACGTAGGCAATGCGCTTGCCGTCCGGCGCGAAGCGCGGCGACAGGATTGGTTCACGCGATTGCAGCAAGGTCACAGCGCGCGCGCCGTCATAGTCGGAACGCTGCAGCGTGTAGCGCGTGTTGTCTACGGAGAAACGCTCGGCCGTTACATACAGCAGACGTGTCGAGAAAGCCCCCTTGATACCGGTAAGCTTTTCAAACGACTGGTCCGAGATGTAGTGGGCCATGTCGCGCAGTTGTTCGGCGGTGCCCGATACGCTGCCGGTCAAGACCTGCTGCTCGGTCGCCACGTTGAACAAAGCGTACTGGATCTGCAGGCGACCGCCGGCCGGCACGATGCTGCCGACCATCAGGTACTGGGCGCCCACAGCTTTCCAGTCGCGGAAGATGACTTCGCTGGCCTGGGTCGGCTGGCTGATCATGTTGCCTTTGGGAATCGGCGCGTAGTAACCGGAGTTGCGCAGGTCGTCGCTGACGATCTGGGCCATGTCGTCCGGCAACACGCTGCCGCCCTGCCAGCCGAACGGTACAACGGCGATCGGGGTGGCCCGATCGCTACCGCTGGTGACCAGGATGTTCTTTTCATCCGCCGCCGCTATGCCTGCCATACAGCAAATAACGACAAGCAATCCTCGAAGAAGGTTTCTCACAAGGCTAAATCCTCAGGTGTGAATGTCATCTTGAATGAACGATAGGGAGCGAAGTCACTTGGTTTCATTCCCTGCATCTCGGTCAACCGGCCAATATTCTTGACCGCCGCGACCGCCGAACTGTCGAACGAACCGTCACCACTGGACTTGGCCACGCTGACCGAAGTCACCGTACCGTCCGGCAACATGCCGATCTGCAGCACTACTGTCATGCCTTTACGTGCCGAAGGTGGACGTGTCCAGCCTTCTGCTGCCCGCGCCCGAATCAGGTCGTCGAAACTGCCCGCGACTTCATCGCCACGTTCATCGGCCAAGGCTTGCTGACGCTGCGGCGTGTCGGAGAGCAAATCTGCCAAGGCCTGGGCCTTTTTCTCTTCGGCGGATTTACGCGCTGCTTCCTGGGCCTTTTTCTTGGTGGCATCGGCGGCAGCTTTCTTCTTCGCGTCGTCGGCGATTTTCTTTTTCGCCTCGTCTGCTTCAGCTTTTTTCTTGGCGTCTTCGGCGGCTTTCTTCTTCGCGTCTTCGACTATCTTTTTCTTGGCGTCTTCAGCGGCCTTTTTCTTGGCCTCTTCTTCGGCAGCTTTCTTGGCTTCTTCTTCAGATTTCTTCTTGGCTATATCAGCCAATTGTTTCTCTTCGGCTTTTTTAGCTTCGGCAGCTTTCTCGGCTTTCTTGGCTTCATCAGCCTTTTTCGCCTCGTCGGCCTTCTTCGCTTCGTCAGCCTTTTTCGATTCCTCGGCCTTTTGAGCCGCCTCTTCTTTCTTTTGTTCCGCAGCAGCCTTCACTGCTTCCTGCTCGACCTTCTTCTGTTCCATCTGCTCGACTTCAGTCTGGCGCGCAGCCGACTTCTGGGCCTCACCCGCAATCTTCTGATTGGTCTGGGTCGTGGCCTGACTTTTCGATTTCAGCTGATACAGGGTCGCCTGCACGATCGGCTTGGCTGGCGGCAGGTCCGGGGTCATGGCAAAGCTGACGAACAGCATGCCAAACACCAGGACGTGCAGGGCAATTGCCCAGACGCTAGGCCAGAAGTAGCTTTCCGAGGCGGACGGCTCTCGCTGTTGGTGCATCAGGGCGCCTCGGTAATCAAGCCAACGTTACCGACGCCGGCCTTCTGCAGCCCGCCCATGGCGCCCATGACGGAACCGTAGTCGACCGACTTGTCGCCGCGGATGAACACCTGGGTGTGCTTGCCGCCTTCGTTGCCGGAGCGAATGATCTTGGTCACCGCATCGGTCATCGCCGGCAAGGTCAGGGCCTTGTCCTGTTGTTTCTGCGTATCGACTTCGCTGCCAAGGTTCCAGTAGTAGGTCTTGTCCGCCTTGATCGAAATCGTCAGCACCTGGGTGTTGTTGTCCTGGGGCAAGGCTTCGCTGGAAACCTTGGGCAGATCAACCTTCACACCCTGGTTGAGCATCGGCGCGGTCACCATGAAGATCACCAGCAGCACCAGCATCACGTCGATGTAAGGCACTACGTTCATCTCGGCGACCGGCTTGCGCTTGGTTCGTGCTCGAGTGATTAAAGCCATCGGGGAGTACCTGCTTATTCTTCGCTGGTGTGCACTTTACGGTGCAGGATCGCCTGGAATTCGTCGGCGAAGGTGTAGTAACGGCTGATCAGGGTCTCACCGCGCGCGGCGAAGCGGTTGTAGGCGATAACCGCCGGGATCGCAGCGAACAGGCCGATCGCGGTGGCGACCAGGGCTTCGGCGATACCCGGGGCCACGGTGGCCAGGGTCGCTTGCTGGGCCTGGGCCAGGCCGCGGAAGGAGTTCATGATCCCCCACACGGTACCGAACAGGCCGATGTACGGGCTGACGGAACCCACGGTGGCGAGGAACGGCAGGCTCTGCTCCAGCTTCTCTTCTTCGCGGGAGATGGCCACGCGCATGGCACGGGCCACGCCTTCCATGACCGCTTCCGGATCGACGCCCGGCTGCTGGCGCAGGCGCGAGAACTCCTTGAAGCCGGCACGGAAGATCTGCTCGACGCCCGAATCCGGGTCAGGGTTGCTACCGGCCTGGCGATACAGTTTGGACAGGTCGATACCCGACCAGAAGCGCTCTTCGAAGCTCTCCAGGGCACGTCGACCGGCACGCAGCAGGTTGCTGCGCTGAAAAATCATGACCCAGGATGTAACCGATGCGGCTAACAGGATCAGCATCACCAGTTGAACCACAACACTGGCATTACTGACCAGGCTCCACATGGAGGAATGGTCGACGACGGTAGGTTCCACGCTAAATCTCCTGCTTTGATTGTTTACCCGCGCCGCTCACGGCGGCAAAGGCCGCACGTAGAGTTTCGGGAATGGCCCGAGGTTTCAAACTATTGGTGCGCACACACGCCACCAGGAACTGCCCCTCACAGAGCAGCGTTGCATCCGCAGCCCGCCTGACCTGCTGTTTAAAGCGCAGGCTGGCACGGTTCAATTCGATTACTTCAGCGCTGACCAGCAGCTCATCGTCCAATCGCGCCGGCGCGTAATAACGCGCCTCGCTGGAATGCACGACAAACAACAGGTCCTCCCCTGCCAGCTGGGATTGGGCAAAGCCCAGCTCCCGTAGCCGCTCGGTTCGAGCCCGCTCCATGAACTTGAGGTAATTGACGTAATACACGATGCCGCCAGCATCGGTGTCCTCGTAATAAACGCGACAGCGATGTGCGAACGACTGATCCCCGTTTTGCGCGCGCATACTCTAGTGCTTACTCCTCAGGTTGCCAATCCGGCTGGGCAACTGTTTTTTCATTCTATGAAACATTTCTAACGACTGAATGACGACGCCAGCCACTAGGACAGCACAAACCTTGAATAAATCGACCCGAGTGACCTTTTTAATCGTCCACTGCATCGAGGAATTCGTCTAGCACGGGCATCTCGCCCAATCGTGACGGAATGTTTAGCCCAAAGTGCAAATAGGCATGGCGGGTAACCACCCGGCCCCTTGGTGTACGCATGATGTAGCCCTGCTGGATCAGGTACGGCTCCAGCACGTCCTCAATGGTATGGCGCTCTTCACTGATGGCCGCTGCCAGGCTGTCCACGCCCACCGGGCCACCGTCGAATTTCTCGATCATGGTCAACAGTAGCCGCCGGTCCTGGTGATCGAAGCCGTGTTCATCCACGTCCAGCAGGTTCAACGCCAGGTCGGCCACGGCCTTGGTGATATGCCCCTTGGCCCGCACTTCGGCAAAATCGCGCACGCGCCGCAGCAAGCGGTTGGCGATCCGTGGCGTGCCCCGCGCCCGCCGGGCGATTTCAAACGCGCCTTCGGGGTCCAGGGGCAAGCCGAGAATGCCGGCCGAACGGCTGACGATGGTCGCCAGGTCTGCGGTGCTATAGAACTCTAGACGTTGGACGATGCCGAAACGGTCTCGCAACGGGTTGGTCAGCATGCCCGCGCGCGTGGTAGCGCCCACCAGGGTGAACGGCGGCAGGTCGAGCTTGATCGAGCGGGCCGCGGGGCCTTCACCGATCATGATGTCGAGCTGGAAGTCTTCCATCGCCGGGTACAGCACTTCCTCGACGATGGGCGACAGGCGGTGGATTTCGTCGATGAACAGCACGTCGTGCGGTTCGAGGTTGGTCAGCAGCGCCGCCAGGTCGCCCGGACGCTCCAGCACCGGGCCGGAGGTGGACTTGATCGACACCCCCATTTCCTGGGCGATGATGTTGGCCAGGGTGGTTTTACCCAACCCCGGCGGGCCGAAGATCAAGGTGTGGTCCAGGGATTCACTGCGCCCACGCGCAGCCTGGATGAACAACTCCATCTGCTCGCGCACGGTGGGCTGGCCGATGTAGTCGGCCAGGCTCAGGGGGCGGATGGCGCGGTCCTGGACTTCTTCACGGTCACGGGGGCCGGTGGCCGCGATCAGACGATCAGCTTCAATCACTTAAATCATTCCCTTCAGGGCTCGGCGGATCATGTCTTCGCTGCTCAGGTTCTTGTCCTTGATGGCCGACACCGCTTTGCTGGCTTCCTGCGGCTTGTAGCCCAGGGAAATCAGCGCGCTGACCGCATCGCTTTCGGCACTGGCCACCTGGGCCGCCGGCTGGTTCGGCTGGTTCGGCACCAGGGCGAACATGCTCGGCACGACTTCCCAGGCTTTGAAACGGTCCTTGAGCTCCACCAGCAGGCGTTCGGCGGTTTTCTTGCCGACCCCCGGCACCTTGGTCAGCGCCGAGGTGTCCTGGGCCGACACCGCGCGTACCAGTTCATCCACTTCCAGGCTCGACATCAGCGCCAGGGCCAGTTTCGGCCCCACACCGTTGAGGCGAATCAATTCGCGGAAGAAGTCACGGTCACGCTTGCCAATGAAGCCATAGAGCAGTTGCGCATCTTCGCGCACCACAAGGTGAGTATGCAGGGTCAATGGCTCGCCAACCGACGGAAGGCGATACAGGGTGGTCATGGGCACTTCCAGCTCATACCCCAGCCCGTTGACATCCAGAATCAGGTGCGGCGGCTGTTTCTCAGCCAGGGTGCCGCGCAAGCGTCCAATCACGGTTCAGATCCTTAAAGCTTGGGGGTCAGATCGAGGCCTGACCGCAAATAACGATTGCGCCGATGCTATCAGAGACGCAGCCGCCCGCCACGACTACGTGCCGCCCCCAGGCCGTGAGGCAGCAGGCTGGAACGGGTATGCGCGTGGCAAATGGCGATGGCCAGGGCGTCGGAGGCGTCGATCTGCGGCTTGGAGGTGAGTTTGAGCATGTGCATGACCATCATCTGCACCTGCTCTTTATTGGCCGCGCCGGTGCCGACCACGGCCTGCTTGACTTGGGTGGCGGTGTACTCGGCGATTTCCATGGCCTCCTCGGCACCGGCGACGATGGCGGCGCCACGGGCCTGGCCGAGTTTGAGGGCCGAGTCGGCGTTTTTGGCCATGAACACCTTTTCGATCCCCATGGTCACCGGCTTGTAGGTCTGGATCACTTCACGCACGCCGCGATAGACGATCTGCAGGCGTTCGGCCAACTCGCCCGCGCCGGTGCGGATGCAGCCCGAGGCGACATACACGCAGCCGCGCGGGGTGTGTTGCACCACACCAAAACCAGTGATGCGCGAACCGGGGTCGATACCTAGAATTAAAGTCATAACGCCTGCAGGTCGGGTAAACACAATTTTTGATACAGGTAAAATCCAATGTGGGAGGGGGCTTGCTCCCGATTACGGTGGTTCAGTCGACTCATAAATGACTGACACACCGCCATCGGAAGCAAGCCCCCTCTCACATTTAGATCCACATCGCCCGTCAGCCTAGCTGCTCGGCGACCGACTCTGGAATGTCAGCATTCGAGTAGACGTTCTGCACGTCATCCAGGTCCTCGAGCATATCCAGCATCTTCAGCACTTTCTGCGCGCCGTCCAGGTCCAGTTCGGCGCTGGTGGTCGGCAGCATCACGATTTCTGCGTCGGTGCCTTTGAAACCAGCGGTTTCCAGCGCGTTACGCACCGCATAGAACCCGGCGAACGAGGTGAACACATCAATGGAGCCGTCTTCGTTGGTCACCACGTCGTCGGCATCCGCGTCCATCGCGGCTTCCATCAACGCGTCTTCATCCACGCCCGGCGCGAAGGAAATCTGGCCCTTGCGCTCGAACAGGTAGGCCACCGAGCCGTCCGTACCGAGGTTGCCACCGCACTTGCTGAACGCATGACGCACCGCCGCGGCAGTACGGTTGCGGTTATCGGTCATGCACTCGACCATCACCGCCACGCCGCCCGGGCCGTAGCCTTCGTAGGTCAGCTCGACCATGTCGTCGGTATCGGCCGCACCGGCGCCACGGGCCACAGCGCGGTCGATGATGTCGCGACTCATGTTGGCGCCGAGGGCCTTGTCCAGCGCCAGGCGCAGACGCGGGTTGGAGCCTGGGTCACCGCCGCCCTGGCGGGCGGCGACGGTCAGTTCGCGAATCCACTTGGTGAAGATCTTGCCTTTCTTGGCATCCTGACGCTCTTTGCGGTGCTTGATGTTCGCCCACTTGGAATGGCCAGCCATAACACAACTCCGAAATTCTCTAGAAACCTTATCAACCCCGCCCCAGGCGGGATACAACCCTTGTAACGCAAAGGCGCATCCGAAGATGCGCCTTTTTGACTGCGTAAAACCTTATCGCGCTTTCACGCAGCGGCCTTACTCAGCCTTTGGCGCCTCGCGCAGGCGGATATGCAGCTCGCGCAGTGCCTTGGCATCCACGACACCCGGCGCCTGGGTCATGACGTCCGCAGCGCTCTGGGTTTTCGGGAAGGCGATCACTTCACGGATCGACTGGGCGCCGGTCATCAGCATCACCAGACGGTCCAGGCCGAAGGCCAGACCGCCGTGGGGCGGTGCGCCGTACTTCAGGGCGTCGAGCAGGAAGCCGAATTTCTCTTCCTGTTCGGCTTCGTTGATGCCCAGCAGACGGAATACCGCTTGCTGCATTTCCTTGCGGTGGATACGGATCGAACCGCCACCCAGCTCAGTGCCGTTCAAGACCATGTCGTAGGCCCGGGACAGAGCGCCCGCCGGGTTGGCTTCGAGCTCTTCCGGCGAGCACTTCGGCGCGGTGAACGGGTGGTGCAAGGCGCTGAAGCTGCCGTCGTCGTTCTCTTCGAACATCGGGAAGTCGACGACCCACATCGGTGCCCACTTGCAGGTCAGCAGGTTCAGGTCGTGGCCCAGCTTGATCCGCAACGCGCCCAGGGCTTCGCTGACGATCTTGGCCTTGTCGGCACCGAAGAACACGATGTCACCGTCGACTGCGCCCACGCGATCGAGGATCACATTGAGGTTGGCTTCCGGGATGTTTTTCACGATCGGCGACTGCAGGCCGTCAACGCCCTTGGCACGCTCGTTGACCTTGATGTACGCCAGGCCCTTGGCACCGTAGATGCCGACGAACTTGGTGTAGTCGTCGATCTGCTTGCGCGGCATGCTCGCGCCGCCAGGCACGCGCAGGGCGGCGATGCGGCATTTCGGGTCGTTGGCCGGGCCGCTGAACACCTTGAAGTCGACGTCCTTGAGTTGGTCGGCCACGTCCACCAGTTCCAGCGGGATACGCAGGTCAGGCTTGTCGGAACCGTAGCGGCGCATGGCTTCTTCGAAGGTCATGTGCGGGAATTCGCCGAATTCCAGGTCCAGCACTTCCTTGAACAGGTTGCGGATCATTTGTTCGGTGATGCCCATGATCTCTTTTTCATCGAGGAAGCTGGTCTCGATGTCGATCTGGGTGAATTCAGGCTGGCGATCGGCGCGCAGGTCTTCGTCACGGAAGCACTTGGCGATCTGGTAGTAACGGTCGAAGCCGGCCACCATCAGCAGTTGCTTGAACAGCTGCGGCGATTGCGGCAGGGCGAAGAAACTGCCGGCGTGGGTACGGCTCGGCACCAGATAGTCACGCGCGCCTTCCGGGGTGGCACGGGTGAGGATCGGCGTTTCAACGTCGAGGAAGCCGTTTTCATCGAGGAAGCGACGGATGCTGGTGGTCATACGCGAGCGCAGACGCAGCTTCTCGGCCATTTCCGGGCGACGCAGGTCCAGGAAGCGATAACGCAGGCGGGTTTCTTCGCCAACATCGGAATATTCGTTCAGTGGGAACGGCGGGGTTTCCGACTCGTTCAGCACTTCCAGCTCGTAGCCCAGCACTTCGATCGCGCCGGACGCCATGTTCGGGTTCACCGCACCGGCCGGACGCAGGCGCACCTTGCCGGTGATCTTCACTACGTATTCGCTGCGCACGCGGTCGGCGGCGGCGAAGCTCTCGGCGCGGTCCGGGTCGAACACCACCTGGGCCAGACCATCACGATCACGGATATCGAGGAAGATCACCCCGCCGTGGTCGCGGCGACGGTGAACCCATCCGCAAAGGGTGATTTCCTGACCTTCCAGGGTCTCGTTCAGTTGGCCGCAATAATGGCTGCGCATCATGGTAGTGGTTTCACTTCTCGTAATTCGAAATTCGGTGGCAGGCTTGGCCTCAGTCACCGTACATAAGTCAGGGGACGGATAATGCAGGAGCCTGCGCGTAGAGTTCAACTCAGTCTGCTTTGTCGCCGCCCGCCAGATTCTTCTTCGAGCCGGTCTTGAAGTCGGTCTCGTACCAGCCGCTGCCGCTCAGGCGGAAGCCCGGCATGGACAACATCTTTTTAAGCTCAGGCGCCTTGCAAGCTGGGCAATCGACCAGCGGCGCGTCGCTGATCTTCTGGATGGCTTCCAACTGATGACCACAGGAAGCGCATTGATAGTCGTACATGGGCATGGAGATGTCTCGGCGATCAGATCGTTACTGTGCCGCGCCGGCCTCCGGATAGAGGCCACTGCGCAGAAAGCGCCTGCAGCGGCAAAGCGCGGGATTATATCTGGTAAATCGAGGCAGCGCAGCCGGCTTTCTGCCCGAGGCCCGGCCCGCCTGAACGCCGGGCCAGCCCCGGAACCCCCGGATTACTCGGGATTGGACAGGCAAGCGCGGCCTTTCAATACGTGAACCACGCAGACCACCCTGACCAGCCCGCTGAAGTTCTTCACGCCGCCATAGCGCAAATGCACTTCCCGATCGACATAAGACAACAGCGCACTGACTGAACAGGCATTGAGCCTGGCTATTTCCGTGAGGATATTCCAGTAGATCTGTTCCAGCCGCAGGCAAGTGGAAAACCCATTGAGCCTTACCGATCGGGACAACGGCCGCGCCAGCCCCATATCGAACCCTTTGACAAAGGGGTCGACGTTTATCTTATGAAAACCACAGGTCTCCATCACTCTACTACCCACTCCACGTGACATACACCTGACACTCCATTGCCAAACAGCAGTCCATGGGTTTCTCCCATTGGACAGTGGGCCTATCAAACAGCAGGACGACGGGGGGCAGCCAGAAGACGGGGAGTTGATAGTCGTAGGACAACGCCAGGAAGCACGGAGAAACAAGCGGGCGGCGCCAGGACAGCGCCGCCCGAGGTCGGTGTTTACTTGCTTTCGAGTAGGGAACGCAGCATCCACGCAGTTTTTTCGTGAACTTGCATACGCTGGGTCAACAGGTCGGCCGTCGGTTCGTCGCTGACCTTATCGAGCAGCGGAAAAATACCGCGCGCGGTACGCGTAACCGCCTCCTGGCCCGCCACCAACTGCTTGATCATCTCTTCAGCGCTGGGCACGCCCTCTTCTTCCTTGATCGAAGAAAGACGCGCATAGATCGAATAGGCACCCGGCGCCGGGAAGCCCAGGGCACGAATGCGCTCGGCAATCAGGTCCACCGCCAGCGCCAGCTCGTTGTACTGCTCTTCGAACATCAAGTGCAGCGTGCGGAACATGGGGCCCGTGACGTTCCAGTGGAAATTGTGGGTCTTCAGGTACAGTACATAGGTATCGGAAAGCAGATGCGAAAGCCCGTCGACGATGGATTTGCGATCTTCTTCACTGATACCGATATCGATTGCCATGTTTATCCCCTTCAATTGAACAGCATTCATTGATCAGGTGCCGGATCACTCTAGCAAGAGTACCCAATGTGTGCAGCCCGACGCACCGAGGCGACGTGCGGCAAATCGCCCTGCGCGGCCTCGCTGGCCCGCGACGGTGAAGGCTTTAGGCGCGACAGAAAGTTTCCCCGACAGCAGGCAAAACGCCTGCAACTGTCTAGGACAAGCGTTTGACGCAGAAATGCCCGCGTCCCTTGCAACGCCCGGAAATGCTTGATTTGAGTAGGCACAGCCTTTGCTGTTAAATAGGCAGCGTGTCGCTGCCGTTATTTTCTTCGGCCAGCGCATAGGCTGATACCCGCGCACGTGCCCAACGCCTCCCATTGTTCAGAAGCGAACCGTGCCAGTCAGCTCTTCCTTGTGATCCGTCTTAACGTGAGTTAATCAAAATGTTGAAAATCGTCCACCTGCTAACGGGCGTTGCAGCTTTGCTGCTGTCCTTTATCCCGAGCCTGCAGCCTGAAAGCCTGCCCTACCTGCAACAACATGACGCTCTGTACCTGGCCTTGTTCGGCCTTCTTAACCTGACGCTGGCGCCAGTGATCCCTTACTGGAACAAAGGCACGCGTCATCAACTGCAAAACCTGGTCAGCGCGCTGCTGGTGCTGACTGTTGTCGTACAAACCCTCACCCTCCTGGCACCCATGCCTGAAGTCGGCGGCCACCCGGCCATCCTGCTCAGCCTGGTGATTGCGCTGGTCGCCATTGTTCTTCACCTGGCCATCAGCTTCTACCGTTCGTCCCCTGCGGCCGCGTCGCAAAACTACGACATGACCAATCGGGATACCGGGACCGTAAAGTGGTTCAACACGTCCAAGGGCTTCGGCTTTATTTCCCGCGATTCGGGCGACGATATCTTCGTCCACTTCCGGGCCATCCGTGGCGAAGGCCATCGCGTCCTGGTCGAAGGCCAGCGTGTGGAATTCTCCGTCATGAACCGCGACAAAGGCCTGCAAGCCGAAGATGTGATCGCCGCGTTGCCGCGTCGCTGATTCCAAGCCAGGCAAAAAAACCGCGATCCGGCACAAGCTGGATCGCGGTTTTTTATTGCGCGGCTATTAATAGTGAGGCGGCGGCGCTTCTTCTTCGGACGACTCGAACTGGCCGCCCATTTCTTCCTGGCGCTTGAGCAGCGCGGTCATCTGCAGCTGCAGGCGTTCGACCGCCCGCTGTTGGGTGACCAGGATGTCGTTGAGGGTTTCGATGGTGTCGTCCTGAAAGGCCAGGCGGCTTTCCAGGTCGGTCACGCGGTCTTGCAGATCCATGGTTCAGTCCTGGCTAAAGATGAAGTCGGCAGGTGACAGCTCGCGCAACCGCGCACGGATCGCTGCCACCTGTTCTTCAGTATACGGCCGGGCCGGATGCTTGCCCCAGACCGGCGCAGGCCAGGCCATGTCATCGCGCTTGCGCACGATCACATGCACATGCAACTGGCTGACAACGTTCCCCAGCGCGCCGATATTCATCTTGTCGGCGCCGAAACCTTCACTCAGCAATTGCGCAAGGGTTGTCGTTTCATTCCACAGTTTTTGTTGATCTATGACAGACAATTGAAAAACTTCGCTGATACCGTTTATGCGCGGTACCAGAATGAACCAAGGGTAATTCGAGTCATTGGACAGCAGCAGGCGGCACAACGGGAAGTCCCCGATGGTCAGTGTGTCTTGTTGCAGGCGTTGATCTAAGGCGAACACCGCGGGCACTCCGTTCGGCAGGTCAGATTCTGGCGCCCAGCATACCTTCGAACGCCGGCGGCTTCACTTCGAATACAGACGCCAACGCGCATCCCGATAAAAAACCTGCCCCTTTTCGAGGCAGGCGAATAATTGAGCTACGCTGAATCGGGACTCATCGGAGTGCACCAAAATGACCCACTTGTGCTTCAAAGAGATCCGCCAAGTACCCACCCATGAGGGTGAACCGGTAACGTTTCGCGCTGATACAGGATTCATGCACCACCGAATCAACGGAATGCATGGCCGTCAAGGACAAACTGAACGGCTTGAGAGGCCCGTGTTTATGCGGTTTTTACACTGCAGTGAGGCTTTTCACGAAAAAATGACATTCAGTTACCGGTTTGGGCGCGCTTGTTGCATTCACACCCACATCGTCGGCAACGGCACCCATCGGGAAGCGGGTGTTTCGCGATAAGAACACTAGCGAGTCAATGTGTATCAAGGATGCATTCAAACTTAGAAAAGGGTTTGAAAACAGCATTGAAGTTGTCAGTTCGGTAACATTCGGACTGTGAATTTGCGACATGGACCTAGCAATTCACGACAGCCTCGTAAAGAAGCTGAAAGGAAAGATGGGTAAGTATCGTCATTAGAGTCAGCGTGATATAACTTTACGCGGACACAAAAAAAGAAAGAGCCGCCCAGATAAAAATACAGGTGGGACGGCAGTACTCTTCCTAAAACCAAAGGAGCAAATCACGATGCGCGTGATGAAGTGGAGCATGATCGCCCTGGCTGTTTCAGCAGGCACCTCGCAGTTCGCAATGGCGTCTGCCCAAGACGATGCCAAGGGCTTCGTTGAAGACAGCACTTTCAGTATCAATACCCGTGCGCTGTATTTCAGCCGCGACTTCCGCAACGAGCCACTCGGTGGCTACGATAAGGTCAACGGCAAGAACAAGAGCCGCGCCGAAGAAACCGGTCTGGGCTTCAATGCCCTGTACGAATCAGGCTTCACCCAAGGCACCATCGGTGTCGGTGTTGACGTGATCGGCCTGATGGGCGTTAAGCTCGACAGCGGCAAGGGTCGCGCCGGTACCGGTTTGTTCCCAAGTGGTTCTGATGGTCGCTCGCAAGACGATTACTCTAAAGGCGGCGCGGCGGTTAAGTTCCGCCTCTCCAATACCGTTCTGAAAATCGGCGACCAGTACACTACCGCTCCTGTGTTCGCCTCTGACGACAGCCGTTTGCTGCCAGAGCTGCCACAAGGTATCTCGCTCACCAGTAACGAGATCAAGGGCCTGAAACTGGAAGGCGGTCACTTCACCTCCAGCGTCGCGCAGAACCAGACCTACCATGACAGCCTGGGCCTGACGAAGACCGACTTTGTCGGCGGCGTCTACTCCTTCACCCCAGAGTTCACCGGCAGCCTGTACTACGCGAAAACCGAAGATTACTTCCGCAAGTACTACAGCAACCTGAACTGGACCCATGCGCTGAGCGAGGATCAATCCTTCGCACTGGACTTCAATATCTACGACACGAAAAGTGACGGTGAAGGCAAGCAACGCGCTTACTACGACAAAACCACCAAGCTTGATAACCGTGCATTCAGCTTGCAAGGTGCGTACACCATCGGCGCTCACACCTTCACCCTGGCAGCCCAGAAGGTTACCGGCGACGGCGACTACGGCTACGGCGTAGACGGAGGCGGCACGGTTTTCCTGGCTAACTCCATTGCCCGTTCCGACTTCAACGCCGAAGGTGAGAAGTCCTACCAGGCACGTTACGACATCAACATGGCACCCTTCGGCATTCCTGGCCTGAGCTTCATGACTCGTTACGTAACCGGTAGCGGCGCGAAAACCGCCACCACGTCGAACGGTAAAGAGTGGGAACGCGACATCGAAGCCAAGTACGTGATCCAGAGCGGCCCAGCGAAAGACCTGAGCCTGCGTGTACGCCAAGCGACTTATCGCTCGGCTGACGGCGTGTACTACGGTTCGCCGTCGATCGACGAACTGCGTCTGATCGCGAATTATCCGTTGAACATCTTGTAATTAGCTGTTTGATTACAACGATGACTTAAGGCTCCGGCCTTAAATTAAAAGCCGCTCCCCTGCATGCAAGGGAGCGGCTTTTTTATTGCAGTATTATTTCATCAGCAAAATAACTAGCAAGCTAACTAACGAGATTGACGCGCCCGCACTAAACCTGACCTTTCAGCCAAGTTGAGTGCCAGTGTTTCCCATTACTTCGCCGCTGTTTCCTGCATCACCCGAATAACCCGCTGCGGAAATGGAATATCGATCCCCGCCGCTTTCAAGCGATCACGCGCCAGTTCATTGAACATGAACATCACGTCCCAATAATCCGCCGTCTTGGTCCAGCACCGCAAAGACACTGTGATCGAACTGTCGCCCAAGGTCGAAACCACGGCCACTGCCGCCGGGTCAGCCAATACACGCGGGTCTTTTGCCAGTTCCAGCAACACTTCGCGGGCTTTCTGCAGGTCGGCCTCGTAGTCCACCCCCACATCAAACACCACCTTGCGGGTAGGCTGACGGTTGGTGTTGGTGATGATGCCGTTGGAGAGGATGCCGTTCGGCACGATCACGGTCTTGTTGTCGCCGGTGCGCAGCACGGTGTGGAAGATCTGGATGCTGTCGACGGTACCGGACGTACCTTGGGCTTCGATCCAGTCGCCGATGCGGAACGGGCGGAACAACAGAATCAGCACGCCGCCGGCGAAGTTGGCCAGGCTACCCTGCAAGGCCAGGCCGATGGCCAGGGTCGCGGCACCGATGGCGGCGACGAACGAGGTGGTTTCCACGCCGATCATCGAGGCCACGCTGACGATCAGCATGACCTTCAGCACGATGTTCGCCAGGCTGGTGATGAAGTGCTGCAGCGCCAGGTCCGCGTTACGGATGGCCAGCAAACGCCCCACTCTGTGGGTCAGGCGGTTGATCAGCCACCAGCCGATGGCCAGGGTAATCACGGCGAGCAATACCCGGCTGCCGTATTCCATGATCATCGGGATCCACGACTGGGAGGTCTTGATCAGGTGATCCACTTCAGCGTTCAAATCCATCTACATTCTCCTGTTTGCCGGATGTACGGCGTTTTTTGTGCCCACTAACGCAATTGAGCCCCGAAGGGCTCAATGGCAGGCGCAGGTTCTGGGGCGTGGGACGTCAAAAACGGCCGCAGGTTCCCCAAAGTGCCATCAGTCGCGGAAGTTATTGAACTGCAGCGGCATCTCGAAGGTCTTGGCGCGCAGGGCAGCGATGGCCTCTTGCAGGTCGTCACGTTTCTTGCCGGTGACGCGCACCTGCTCACCCTGGATGGCGGCCTGGACTTTCAGCTTGGCGTCCTTGATATGCGCCACGATCTTCTTCGCCAGTTCCTTGTCGATGCCTTCCTTGAGGACGGCTTCCTGCTTCATCAGCTTGCCGGACGCGTAGGCATCCTTGACTTCAAGGCACTGCACGTCGATCTTGCGCTTGACCAGGGCGAGCTTGAGGATCTCGATCATCGCTTCCAGCTGGAAATCGGCTTCAGCGGTCAGGTTGACGGTCAGTTCCTTTTCCTTGAATTCGAAACTGCCCTTGCCTTTCAAGTCATAGCGACGGTCCAGTTCCTTGACGGCGTTCTCGACGGCGTTGGTGACTTCGTGTTTGTCCAGTTCGGATACCACGTCGAACGAAGGCATGTCATTTCTCCAATATAAGGGGCGGGCTCAGTAGAGATGGAGCGCGCCCAAGCTAAAATGCCGGGGCATTATAGCGGTTCTTTCGCCCCATTCGCTGTGAGCGACCCTACGGAGCACAAACTGATGTCGACCACCTGGCATATTCTCGGCGCCGGCAGCCTCGGCACGCTGTGGGCCACCCGCCTGGCCCGCGCCGGCCTGCCGGTGAAGTTGATCCTGCGCGATGCGGCACGCCTGGCCAGCTATCAGGCGGCCGACGGGCTGACCCTGGTGGAGCACGGCGTAGCGCACACTTACCCGGTACTCGGCGAAACGCCTGACAGCCCTGAGCCGATCCATCGCCTGCTGGTGGCGTGCAAAGCCTACGACGCCCAAAGCGCCGTCGCACACCTGCAATCGCGTCTCGCGCCCGGCGTCGAATTGATCCTGCTGCAGAACGGCCTGGGCAGCCAGGACGCCGTCGCCGCGCAATATCCCCAGGCCCGCTGCATTTTTGCCTCCAGCACCGAAGGCGCGTTTCGCGACGGCGATTGGCGCGTGGTGTTTGCCGGCCACGGCTACACCTGGCTGGGGGACGCCAGTCACCCCACGGCCCCGGTGTGGCTGGACGACTTGCGCGCCGCCGGCATCCCTCACGAATGGAGCAGCGACATTCTTACGCGCCTGTGGCGCAAGCTCGCACTCAATTGCGCCATCAACCCGCTGACCGTGCTGTACCAATGCCGCAATGGCGGCCTGCAAGCCCATCAGTGTGAAGTCGCAACCTTGTGCGCCGAACTCACCGAGCTACTGCAATGCTGCGGCCAGCCGGCAGCGGCGCAAGACCTGCAGACGGAAGTGGAACGGGTGATCCAGGCCACGGCGGCCAATTACTCTTCGATGTACCAGGACGTGGCCAGCGCGCGGCGCACCGAAATCAGCTACCTGCTGGGCTACGCCTGCCAGGCCGCCGCTCGGCATCGGCTGACGCTGCCGCATCTGCAACAGGTGTACACGCGCCTCGTCGACCAGCTGGTTGCACGCGGATTGCCCCGCGACTGAGGCACGCGCTACCCTGCCCACTCGTCTATTACCTGTGAAACCCCTGATGCCACTGCGCCAGCGTCTTGAAAACCTACCGGTAGGGCAGAAACTGCTGGCCGCCCTGCTGGTGCTGCTGACCACTGTGTTACTGGTGGCCAACCTGACTTTTATCAGCGCCGCTTACTGGATCTCCCAGGAGAGCATGGCACCCCAGGCGCTGCAGGCGATTGGCCGGCTGGTGTCCAACCCGGCGCTTGCCGCCGAAGCCCTTGAGTCTCCGGCCAAGGCCGACGCCCTGCTCAATGAGCTGACCAGCTATTCGCCGCTGCGCGCAGCCGCGTTGTACGACGCCGAGGGCAACCGCCTGGCGCAGATGCAACACGGCGACCGCCTGCACCTGCCGGGCAACTACCGGGATATCGAAGCCTGGCGCCTCACCGAGTTTCGCAGTAACCAAGTCATCACCCTGCCCCGCCCCGGCCAGCCTTCCGGGCATTTGTTGCTGGTGGCCAGCAGTGAGCTACCGGTGGCGTTCTATACCGGCACACTGACGGCGAGCCTGGGCATCCTAATTTTCAGCGTGCTGCTGTGGCTGGTCATCGCCCGGCAGATCAAGCGCCTGATCACCCGGCCGATCCATGAGCTGGAAGAGCTGTCGCGCCAGGTCACCCGCGAAGAGAACTACGCCCTGCGCGCCGGCCGTGGCAACCATGACGAGATCGGCAGCCTGGCAGAAGCCTTCAACACCATGCTGTCGCGCATCGAGGCCCGCGAGCAGCAGCTCAAGCGCGCGCGCGATGAGTCCCAGGCGGCTTACGACCAGGCACAGGGCCTGGCCGAAGAAACCCGCCATACCAACCGCAAACTGGAGCTGGAAGTCCAGGTGCGCAGCAAGATTGAGAAAAAACTCACCGGTTTCCAGAACTATCTCAACAGCATCATCGACTCGATGCCCTCGGCGCTGATCGCCCTGGATGAACAGCTCTATGTCACCCAGTGGAACCAGGAAGCCACCGCACTTTCCGGCACGCGCCTGGATGAAGCGCTGAACCAGCCGATCTACCTCGCTTTCCAGCCGCTCAAACCCTACCTGCCGCAGATCAAGGCCACGGTCGAGCAACACACGGTGGAGCGCATCGAGCGTGTCACCTGGGTCAAGGACGATGAATCCAAGCATTACGCCCTGACGTTCTATCCACTGATGGGCGGCGCCGGGCGCGGTGTGGTGATCCGGATCGATGACATCACCCAGCGCCTGTCCCTGGAAGAAATGATGGTGCAGTCGGAGAAGATGCTCTCCGTCGGCGGCCTTGCTGCGGGTATGGCCCATGAAATCAACAACCCGCTGGGGGCGATCCTGCATAACGTGCAGAACATCCGCCGCCGGCTGTCCCCCGACCTGCCCAAGAACCTGGAACACGCCGAACAAGTGGGCATCGAACTGCAGACGGTCAACCGCTACCTGCAAAGCCGCGAAGTCCCACAATTGCTCGACGGTATCCAGCAGGCCGGCGCGCGGGCGGCGAAAATCGTCACCCACATGCTCAGTTTCAGCCGGCGCAGCAATCGGCAGATGGCACCGTGTGATTTGCCGGCGCTGATCGACCAGGCGGTGGAAATCGCCGGCAACGACTTTGACCTGGCGATCGGCTTCGACTTCAAGGGCCAGGCGATCATCCGCCAGTTCGACCCGCAGCTCGGCCCGGTGCCCGGCACCGCCAACGAGTTGGAACAGGTGCTGCTCAACCTGCTGAAAAACGCGGCGCAGGCCATTCACCAGCGCGAAGACGACCGCGAGCCGGGGCGCATCATCCTGCGCACCCGCCTCAACCCGCCCTGGGCGGAGATCCAGGTCGAAGACAACGGCATCGGCATGAGCGAGAACGTGCGCAAACGCACCTTCGAGCCATTCTTCACCACCAAGGAAATCGGCCAGGGCACCGGGCTGGGGTTGTCGGTGTCGTACTTCATCATCACCAATAACCACAAAGGGCAGATGGAAGTGCATTCCACCCCGGGCCAAGGCACCTGCTTCACGTTGCGCCTGCCCCTGGCCGGCAGCCAATTGTCCCCCGCTGAACTTACCCAACTGGAGCACTGATCATGGGCTTTCGCCTGTCGAAGATTTACACCGGTACCGGCGACCAGGGTGAAACCGGGCTCGGCGACGGTCGCCGCGTGCCCAAGGACCACCCGCGGGTGGAAGCCATCGGCGAAGTCGACACGTTGAACAGTCAGCTGGGCTTGTTGCTGGCCGGCCTTGAAGAGCAAAGCGGCAAGCATCCGCATCTGAAGGATGTGATCGAAGTGCTGACGCCTTGCCAGCATCGTCTGTTCGACCTCGGCGGCGAGCTGGCGATGCCGGTGTACAAAGCGCTGAACGCGGCGGAGGTGAATCGGCTGGAGGCAGCGATTGATCGCTGGAACGAAGAGGTCGGGTCGCTGGAGAACTTCATCTTGCCCGGTGGCTCAGCGCTGATCGCCCAGGCCCACGTGTGCCGCAGCGCAGCACGCAGTGCCGAGCGCCGCTGTCAGCACCTGAATGCGGTTGAACCGTTGGAGGGGGTGGCTTTGGCGTATATCAACCGGCTGTCGGATTTGCTGTTTGTGGCGGCGCGGGTGATTGCCAAGCGCCAGGGTGTGGCGGAGATTTTGTGGCAGGCGGCGGCCAAACCCCACTGATTATCAGGTGTCTGGTCTGGCGCCATCGCGGGCAAGCCCACTCCCACATTTGGATTTGTGAACACCTTCCAATGTGGGAGTGGGCTTGCCCGCGATGAGGCCAGCAAACGCTAGATCAATCTTGCGGCCAGAACGCCCGAATCCCTGCCACACCTTGGGCGCCGACATCCCATGCCTGCTCGCGCTCAGCAGGCCCAACGCCACCCAACAGATACACCGGCTTGCTGAACCCGCGGATCAGCTCTGCCGCCTGTTCCCAACCCAACGGTTGGGCATCGGGATGGGTCTGGGTCGGCTGCACCGGCGACAGCGTGACAAAATCCACGTCCATCAATTCCGCCAGCGCCAGTTCCTCGGCGTTATGGCAAGACGCCGCCAACCAGCGATCCTTCGGCAGCGGTCGGCCCTTGCTTGCGTATTTGCGCAGTTGTGCCGAGGTCATGTGCCAACCGGCCGCGGGAAAATCCCCCAGCCATTCGAACGGGCCCTTGAGCATCAGTTGCGCCTTGCCGGCACACAGGCCCACGGCGTCTACCGCCAGGTCACGGTACTTGGGGTCGTAACCGTTAGGGGCGCGCAGTTGCACCAGCTTGATGCCGCCCGCGATGGCTTTCTGGATACCGCGCAACAGCGGCGCGGTTTCCAACTCGCCCGGTGTGATCAGGTAGTCGCCGGGCAACCGTGCGGCGGCAACGATCGGCGCATTGGCCGCCGGGAACTCATAGTTGAGCAGGTCACGCGCCGCGACCCATTCCAGGGGTTGACCTTCGGCGCCGTGTGGCTCGCCGGTAAAGGCCGAGACTTCCCAGACATCCAGCAACACCTGCTTATCCGGGTAATCATGCTGCACCTTGATCAACGGTCGCGCCATGGTGACCTGGATGCCCAGCTCTTCCTGCAACTCGCGGGACAGCGCCGTGGCGACCGACTCGTCGGCCTCCACCTTGCCGCCGGGAAACTCCCAGAGGCCGCCCTGATGCTGAGTATCGGCGCGGCGCGCCAGCAGGATTCTGCCGTCGACGCCGCGGATCACCGCTGCTGCTACATGCACTCGTTTCACCGCGTTTATCCTCCGGGCTTCAGGTACGGTATTCCGCGTTGATCTTCACGTACTCGTGGGACAGGTCCGTGGTCCAGATGGTTTCGCTGCACTCGCCGCGACCCAGCTCGATGCGGATGGTGATTTCTTCCTGCTGCATCACCGCCGAACCCTGGGCTTCGGTGTAGCTCTCGGCGCGGGCGCCACGGCTGGCGATGCACACGTCACCGAGGAACACGTCGATCTTGCTCACGTCCAGGTCCGGCACGCCGGCACGGCCGACGGCGGCGAGGATACGGCCCCAGTTCGGGTCGGAGGCGAACAACGCGGTCTTGATCAGCGGCGAGTGCGCCACGGTGTAACCGACATCCAGGCATTCCTGGTGGTTGCCGCCGCCGTTGACTTCAACCGTGACGAACTTGGTGGCGCCCTCGCCGTCACGCACGATGGCCTGGGCCACATCCATGCACACTTCGAACACCGCTTGCTTCAACGCGGCGAACAGCGGGCCGCTGGTGGAGGTGATTTCGGGCAGGTTGGCCTGGCCGGTAGCGATCAGCATGCAGCAATCGTTGGTGGAGGTGTCGCCGTCGATGGTGATGCGGTTGAACGACTTGTTGGCGCCGTCCAGCATCAAGCGCTGCAGCACGTCGCGGGAGACTTTGGCGTCGGTGGCGATGTAGCCAAGCATGGTGGCCATGTTCGGGCGGATCATGCCCGCGCCCTTGCTGATGCCGGTGACGGTGATGGTCACGCCGTCATGCACAAACTGACGGCTCGCGCCCTTGGGCAAGGTGTCGGTGGTCATGATGCCGGTGGCGGCGGCCGCCCAGTTATCCACAGACAGGTCATCCAGCGCGGCTTGCAGGGCGCCTTCGATTTTTTCCACCGGCAGCGGCTCACCGATCACTCCAGTGGAGTACGGCAGCACCTGGCTGGCGTCGACGCCGGCCAGTTGTGCCAGTTTGGCGCAGGTCCGCGCGGCGGCGACCAGGCCAGGCTCGCCGGTGCCGGCGTTGGCATTGCCGGTGTTGGTCAGCAGGTAACGAATCGGACCGGCCACGCGCTGCTTGGCCAGGATCACCGGCGCGGCGCAGAAGGCGTTGAGGGTGAACACACCGGCGACGGTCGAGCCTTCAGCACAGCGCATCACCACGACATCCTTGCGCCCCGGGCGTTTGATGCCGGCCGAAGCGATACCGAGTTCAAAACCGGCAACCGGGTGCAATGTGGGCAAAGGACCAAGACCAACAGCCATGAATGCGCTCCTTAAAAATAGATGATGTCTGTGCCGTCGCGTTCGACGGTGGGAATTAATGGCAAAACGCCGCGACGGCTGATGCCGGTCGCGGCGCGGGGTGTTGCAGCGTCAGGCGAAAATCTTAGTTGATTTCGCCGTGGCAGTGTTTGAACTTCTTGCCCGAACCGCACCAGCACAGCTCGTTACGGCCCAGCTTCTGCTCGTTGCGCACTGGAGTCTGAGCCAGGGCCACATCGACCTCTTCGCCCAAGACCTCAGGCGCCTCAAGACCTGGCGCTTCCTCATGCTGGAACTGCATGCGCGCCGCCAGTGCCTCGGCTTCCTCACGCAGGCGCGCTTCTTCCTCGACCGGGTCTTCGCGACGCACCTGAACGTGGGACAGCACGCGAATCGAATCGCGCTTGATCGAATCCAGCAGTTCGGAGAACAGCGTGAACGACTCGCGCTTGTACTCCTGCTTCGGGTTCTTCTGGGCGTAGCCACGCAAGTGGATACCGTGACGCAGGTGATCCATGGTCGACAGGTGGTCTTTCCACAGGTCGTCCAGCACGCGCAGTACGATTTGTTTCTCGAAGGTGCGCAGCGCTTCGGCACTCGCCTGCTCTTCTTTCTCGTTGTACGCGGCCAGCAGCTCGGTCATCAGCTTCTCGCGCAGGGTTTCTTCGTACAGGTGATCGTCTTCGTCCAGCCACTGCTGAACCGGCAAGTCGACACCGAAGTCGCTCTTCAACGCGGCTTCCAGGCCGGCAACATCCCATTGTTCTGGCAGGGACTGTGGCGGAATGTGTGCGCTGACGGTAGCGTTGAGCACGTCCTGACGGAAATCGGCGATGGTCTCGCCAATGTTGTCGGCGGCCAGCAACGTGTTACGCATGTGATAGATCACTTTACGCTGTTCGTTGTTGACGTCATCGAACTCGAGCAGTTGCTTACGAATGTCGAAGTTGCGGCCTTCGACCTTGCGCTGGGCCTTCTCGATGGCGTTGGTCACCATGCGGTGCTCGATCGCCTCACCGGACTGCATGCCCAGGGCTTTCATGAAGTTCTTCACCCGATCCGAGGCGAAGATACGCATCAGGCTGTCTTCCAGGGACAGGTAGAAACGGCTGGAACCGGCGTCACCCTGACGACCGGCACGCCCACGCAACTGGTTGTCGATACGGCGCGATTCGTGACGCTCGGACGCGATCACCTGCAGGCCGCCGGACTCCAGCACCGCCTGGTGGCGTTTCTGCCAGTCGGCTTTGATCTGGGCGATCTGCTCGGGAGTCGGGTTGTCCAGGGAAGCCACTTCCACTTCCCAGTTGCCGCCCAACAGGATGTCGGTACCACGACCGGCCATGTTGGTAGCGATGGTCAGCGCGCCGGGGCGACCGGCCTGGGCGATGATCTCGGCTTCTTTTTCGTGGAACTTGGCGTTGAGGACCTTGTGCTCGATGCCTTCCTTGTTGAGCAGGTTGGACACGTGCTCAGACGTTTCGATCGTCGCGGTACCCACCAGGATCGGACGCCCCTGGGCCATGCCGTCCTTGATGTCGTTGATGATCGCCGCGTATTTCTCTTCGGCGGTCAGGAACACCAGGTCGTTGAAGTCTTTACGCGCCAGCGGCTTGTTCGGCGGGATGACCACAACCGACAGACCGTAGATCTGGTGGAATTCGAACGCTTCGGTGTCGGCCGTACCGGTCATGCCGGACAGTTTGTTGTACAGACGGAAGTAGTTCTGGAAGGTGGTGGAAGCCAACGTCTGGCTTTCGGCCTGGATGTTGAGCACTTCCTTGGCTTCGATGGCCTGGTGCAGGCCTTCGGACAGACGACGACCCGGCATGGTACGCCCGGTGTGTTCGTCAACCAGGACGACCTGGCCGTCCTGGACGATGTATTCGACGTTGCGATGGAACAGCTTGTGCGCGCGCAGACCGGCATACACGTGGGTCAGCAGGCCCAGGTTGTGGGCCGAGTACAGGCTTTCGCCCTCGGCCAGCAGGCCGATCTGGGTCAGCATGTCTTCGACGAACTGGTGACCGGCTTCGTTGAGTTCGACCTGACGGGTCTTCTCGTCGATGGTGAAGTGACCTTCTTTGGTCACCACGCCTTCCACTTCCTCGATGTGCTGCTCCAGGCGCGGGATCAACTTGTTGATCTCGGTGTACAGGCGCGAGCTGTCTTCGGCCTGGCCGGAGATGATCAGCGGGGTACGGGCTTCGTCGATGAGGATGGAGTCGACTTCGTCGATCACGGCAAAGTTGAGTTCGCGCTGGAATTTTTCTTCCATGCTGAACGCCATGTTGTCGCGCAGGTAGTCGAAACCGAATTCGTTGTTGGTGCCGTAGGTGATGTCGGCAGCGTAGGCCGCACGCTTCTCTTCCGGCGGCTGGAACGGCGTCACGACGCCGACGGTCAGGCCGAGGAATTCATACAGCGGGCGCATCCAGTTGGCGTCACGGCGGGCCAGGTAGTCGTTCACCGTCACAACGTGCACGCCCTTGCCGGACAGCGCGTTGAGGTAAACACCCAGGGTCGCCACCAGGGTCTTGCCTTCACCGGTACGCATTTCGGCAATCATGCCTTCATGCAAGGTCATGCCGCCGATCAGCTGGACGTCGAAGTGGCGCATGCCCATGACACGCTTACCGGCTTCACGGGCGATCGCGAAGGCTTCGGGAAGCAACTTGTCGAGGGTTTCACCTTTGGCTATGCGGGCCTTGAACTCTTCGGTCTTGGCGCGCAATTGCTCGTCCGAAAGGGCAACCATCTGCTCTTCGAAGGCATTGACCAGCTGCACCGTCTTGAGCATGCGTTTGACTTCGCGCTCATTCTTGCTTCCAAAAAGTTTCTTTAACAAAGGCGCAAACATATCGGCAGGTTCTTCCACACATAGGGATGGAGGGCGCACCGTGAGTGGCCCGAGCGGCCCTCACGGGCGCATGCGAACGCGCATTCTACCCGGAATCGTGGGTGAGGAAAGTGGCGTTGTTCCCCAATGCAGGCATGAGCCCGTGAGAGGGCCCATTTAAAATAAGGGCTTTTACCGGAACTTCAACCCATGGAGTGCATTGATTTCGCAGATAAAGCCCCGCCAATGCATTGCCTGGGGGTCCACAGGCGCTTTCTGCTAAGATGGCGGCTCTGTTACTTAAGGTGTCTGATCATGGCGTTTCGCCCTCTTACAGCCCGCGCGCCCAGCGTGTTGCTTCGCGAAGCCAAGCCGTTGAAAGCCATCTTCAGCCATGCGCAACGCCTGGGCCACCTGCAACGCCTGGTTGAAAGCCAATTGCAACCGGCAGCGCGGGAACATTGCCATGTCGCCTCGTGGCGCGAGGGCAACCTGCTGCTTATTGTCACAGACGGCCATTGGGCGACACGCTTGCGCTATCAGCAAAAACGCTTGCAGCGACAATTAATGGCGTTTGACGAGTTTGCCAGCCTGACGCGTATCCAATTCAAGGTGCAACCGCCGACCGTTCCGCAAGGCGCGGCGGGGCACACCATGGATTTATCGGCGAATGCGGCCGAAACCATTCAGGCAACGGCCGACGGCATCAGCGATCCGGGTTTACGCGCGGCGCTGGAACGCCTCGCCGCGCACGCCAAGCCCAAAGCCTGATCGGCTATCTACGCTTGCTGCCGCCCAGCAACGACCCCAGCAAGCCCCGCACCAATTGGCGCCCCACCTGATTGGCGGCCTGTTGCATGGCTGACTTGAGCGCCTTGCCGGCCGCAGTCCCGAGGAATGCCCCGGCTCTGTCGGTAAAGCTCGGTTCTTCGCTCACCGGCTTGGCTTCTTCGGCTTCGGCCGGGCCCAACGCCTTGCGCGCCATCAGCACTTCATAGGCCGATTCGCGGTCAATCGGCTTGTCATAGCGGCCCTGCAACGGCGAACTGGCAATCAGGGCGGCGCGTTCGGCGTCGCTGAGCGGGCCGATCCGCGATTGCGGTGGCGCGACCAGAACGCGCTGGACGACTTCCGGCGTGCCCTTTTCCTGCAAAGTGCCCACCAGTGCTTCACCGGTGCCCAGCTCTGTCAGGACCGACAACGCATCAAATGTCGGATTGGGCCGAAAACCGTCCGCCACCGCGCGCAGTGATTTCTGCTCTTTGGTGGTGAATGCGCGCAGGCCATGCTGGATACGCAAGCCAAGTTGCGCCAACACGCTGTCAGGCAAGTCCCCGGGCGATTGCGTGACGAAATACACACCCACACCTTTCGAGCGAATCAACCGCACCACCTGTTCGAGGCGGTCCTGCAAGGCCTTGGGCGTATCGGCAAACAATAAGTGCGCTTCGTCGAAAAACAGCGCCAGCAGCGGTTTATCGGCATCGCCGCGTTCGGGCAACTGCTCGAACAGTTCAGCCAGCAGCCATAAAAGGAAGGTTGCGTACACCTTGGGGGCTTCGTGGACCAGGCGGCTGGCGTCGAGCAGGTGGATACGCCCGCGACCATCGCTGGTGGGGTGCAAAATATCCTCGAGCTGCAGCGCCGGCTCGCCGAACAACGCTTCCGCGCCCTGCTGCTCCAACACCGCCAGGCGCCGCAACAGCGCCTGGCTGGAGCCGGTGGTCATCAGCGCCGCATCTTCACCCAGCAGTTCCGGGTGGTAGCGCAAGTGATTGAGCAGCGCCTTGAGGTCCTTCAAATCCAGCAGTAACAGGCCTTCGCGGTCCGCTACCTTGAAGGCGGCATACAACGCTGACTGCTGGCTGTCGGTGAGCTCCAGCAGGCTGCCGAGCAGCAACGGCCCCATTTCACTGATGGTGGTACGCAATGGATGACCGGACTGACCGTGAATATCCCACAGCGTGACCGGATACGCCTTGGCCGTGTAATTCAGGAAAGGCATGCCGGCGATGCGCTCGGCCACCTTGCCCTGGGGGTTGGCCGCAGCGCCGAGACCACAAAGGTCGCCCTTGATATCCGCGGCGAATACCGCCACGCCCGCATCGCTGAACGCTTCTGCCAGGCGTTGCAGGGTGACGGTCTTGCCAGTGCCCGTGGCACCGGCAACCAACCCGTGACGATTGGCCAGGCGCATGGCCTGGGCGATGGGCTGGCCATCGAGGCCGGCGCCGATAAGGAGTTGCGTGGAGTCAGGCATTTCGTCACCTATGGTTAATCTTTCGTGCCGCAAGGTCGATACACATCAATGTAAGACCCACAAAGTCTAAAAACAGATCAGACAGCTCCTACAGGGACCTCACAGGGCTATCGCCAGAAATATCACACCTTTTTTGACGCTACCATTCTGCGCATCCTATAAGGACGCGTTTTGGATATTAAGACCTTAGCGGACCCTTCAGGCCATGAATAAAAACCTGCGTTTCAGCCACAAAATCCTGCTTGCTGCCTCCCTTATCGTCATCGCCGCCTTCGCGTTGTTTACGCTTTATAACGACTACCTGCAACGCAACGCAATTCGCGAAGATCTCAACAATTACCTGCATGAAATGGGTGATGTCACTGCCAGCAACATTCAAACCTGGCTAACCGGACGCATTGTCCTGGTGGAAAACGCGGCACAAAATATTGCGATCAATCCCGACCCCAAGGTGGTCGCCAGCCTGCTGGAACAGAAAGCCCTGACCTCCTCGTTCATGGCAACCTACGTGGGCGACAGCCAGGGCGCGTTCACTATCCGCCCCGACACCAAGATGCCGGACGGTTTCGACCCACGCGTTCGTCCTTGGTACAAAGGCGCCCAGAGCAGCAATGGTTCGACCCTGACCGAACCCTATATCGATGCCGCGACGGGGCAATTGATCATTTCCATCGCGACCCCCAGCGCCCAGGGCAGCCAGAGCATCGGCGTGGTCGGCGGCGACCTGAGCCTGCAAACCCTGGTGGACAACATCGGCGCGCTGAACTTCGGCGGCATGGGTTATGCGTTCCTGGTCAGCGCCGACGGCAAGGTGCTGGTCCACCCGGACAAAAACCTGGTGATGAAAACCCTGGCCGACGTCTACCCGAAACACACACCGAAGATCAGCGGCGACTTCAGTGAAGTCGAGGCCAACGGCAAGGACAACATCGTGACCTTTACACCGATCAAGGGCCTGCCGTCGGTGAACTGGTACCTTGGTATTTCCGTGGATAAAGCCACCTCCTTCGCCATGCTCAGCGAATTCCGCACCTCGGCGATCATCGCCACGATCATTGCCGTGGTAATCATCATCGCCTTGCTCGGCATGCTGATCCGAGTGCTGATGCAACCGCTGCACGTGATGACTCGCGCCATGCAGGACATCGCCGATGGCGAGGGCGACCTGACCCGTCGCCTGAGCATCCAGAATCACGACGAATTCGGCATCCTGGGTAATGCGTTCAACCGCTTCGTGGAGCGGATTCATACGTCGATCCGCGAAGTGTCCTCGGCCACCGGGCAGGTCAATGAAGTCGCCCTGCGGGTGGTCAGCGCGTCCAACTCGTCGATGATCAATTCCGACGAGCAGGCCAACCGCACCAACAGCGTCGCCGCGGCCATCAACCAATTGGGGGCCGCCGCCCAGGAAATCGCGCGTAACGCCGCACAAGCCTCGAACCAGGCCAGCGATGCGCGGCACTTGGCCGAAGACGGTCAGCAGGTGGTTGAACGCAATATCAAGGCAATGACTCAGTTGTCCGCGATGATCAGTGCTTCCAGCAGCAACATCGAAGCACTTAACAGCAAAACGGTGAATATCGGGCAAATCCTCGAAGTGATCACCAGCATCTCTCAGCAAACCAACCTGCTGGCGCTCAACGCCGCCATTGAGGCAGCGCGCGCCGGGGAGGCCGGACGTGGGTTTGCGGTGGTGGCCGACGAAGTGCGCAACCTGGCGCACCGCACCCAGGAATCGGCACAACAGGTGCAAACGATGATCGAGGAGCTGCAAGTCGGCGCCCGGGATTCGGTCAGTACCATGAGCGAAAGCCAGCGCCACAGCCTCGACAGCGTGGAAATCGCCAACCTGGCCGGCGAACGCTTGAACAGCGTGACCCAGCGCATCGGCGAGATCGATGGGATGAACCAGTCGGTCGCCACCGCCACCGAGGAGCAGACCTCGGTGGTCGAGTCGATCAACATGGACATCACCGAGATCAACACACTCAATCAGGAAGGCGTGGAAAACCTGCAATCGACCCTGCGCGCCTGCGCCGACCTGGAACAGCAGGCGGCACGGCTGAAGCATCTGGTGGGCAGTTTCCGTATCTGACCGACACCACAGAACCTTGTGGGAGCACAGGTCCGCCTTGCGCCCACATTGACCTTTATCAACTTGAGCGCGCGCGCCCCCAATTCCGATCGAACATCTATCATTACCTCAGGTCCACGTAAGGAGAGCTACGGATCGGAGGAATGTTCATCGTGCATATCGCGGACATCACCATGTTCTACGCCCCCGCCAGCGGTGGCGTACGCACTTATCTCGACGCCAAGCACCGGCGTCTGACGCTCAAACCCGGCATTCGCCACAGCCTGTTGGTCCCCGGCGCACACTTGAGCGAACGGGATGGGATATTCAAGGTGCCGGCCCCCGCCCTCCCCTTCGGCAAGGGCTACCGCTTCCCCCTTCGGCTCGCGCCTTGGCGAAATGTCCTGCACGATTTACAGCCCGATCTGATCGAAGTCGGCGACCCGTACCTGACCGCCTGGGCGGCGCTGGATGCACGACGCCAACTGGATGTGCCCGTCATTGGTTTTTATCACTCGGATCTGCCGCTGCTGGTGAGTAACCGCATGGGGTCGTGGTTTACCCCGAACGCTGAAGCCTACGTCAGCAAACTCTATGGGAATTTCGACCGGGTACTGGCGCCCAGCCAAGTGATGGCTGACAAGCTCATCGGGCTTGGGGTGAATAATGTCTTCGTGCAGCCGCTGGGGGTCGACCTGCAAACGTTCTGCCCGGACGTCCGCGACCCGGGCTTGCGCGCCGAACTGGGGATCGCCGCGGATACCCGGCTGCTGATCTTCGCCGGGCGCGGTTCCAAGGAAAAAAACCTGCCGCTGCTGCTCAACTGCATGAAACGCCTGGGGGACAACTACCACTTGCTGTTGGTGGGCTCCGGCATGCCGGCCAGCGTACCGGACAACGTCACCGTGATCGATGGGTTCCGCCCCGCCCAGCATGTCGCCCGGCTGATGGCCAGCGCCGACGCACTGCTGCATGGCGGCGATCAGGAAACCTTCGGCCTGGTAATACTGGAGGCCATGGCCTGCGGCATACCGGTGGTCGCCGTGGCGGCCGGCGCATTTACCGAGATCATTGACGAGCGCTGCGGCCTGCTGTGTACGCCCAATAATCCAAGGGCCATGGCCGATGCGGTGCGCGAACTGTTCGGTGCCGACAGCCGTCGCCTGGGCGCGCAGGCTCGGCGTCATGTCGAACAGCATTACGCCTGGGAGACGGTCGTCGACAGCCTGTTGACGCACTATTATGCGGTGCTGGGCAGCCACAAGCCGATGCTCGCCCATGGATGAGCGTTCGGTACTGCTGGTGCTGCACGATGTAGCGCCGCAGACCTGGGCCGACTACCGCCCATTCGTCGCAGCCGTCGACGCGTTGGGCGGCGTGCCCATCACCTGGCTGGTGGTGCCGGAGTTTCATCATCATGACGCCCTGACCGCCCATGGCGACTTTCGCCGCCTGCTGGACAGCCGCGTGGCCAAGGGCGATGAGCTGACCTTGCACGGCTACTACCATTGCGACGACCAACCGGCTCCGCGCACCCCTAAAGCCTGGTTCATGCGGCGCCTGTATACCCATGAGGGTGAGTTCTACCAACTGCGCCAGGATCAGGCGCTGCAGCGTATCAGCGATGGCATCGAGGTATTCCGTCGCTACGACTGGCCGCTGCAAGGCTTTGTCGCTCCCGCCTGGCTGATGAGCCGCGGCACCCGCGAGGCACTGCGCCAATTGCCGCTGACCTACACCAGCGACCCGCAGCATTTGTACCGGCTACCCGACTTCACGCCGGTCAACGCCCCGGGGCTGGTGTGGAGTGCGCGCAGTGCCTGGCGCCGAGGTCTGTCCAAGTGTCTCAGCGATCGACGGGAACAGCGCTGGCAGGCGGCCCCGGTGATTCGCCTGGGACTGCACCCGGTGGACATGCGCCACGATTTTTCCCGCCGCTACTGGCTTGAAACCCTACAACGCCTGCTCAATGCCGGACGCACACCACTGACCAAGGCCGCTTGGCTGGCCACCCAGCCATGAGCCGGGTGATCTGGCTGCTGCTGGGCCTGCTGCTGGCGCTGGCGATTCCCGTGTGGCTGGGAGGTGGCGAAACCGTTACGCGCCTGAAGCAATTCCCGCTGCCTCAACTGTCGCTGATGTTCGGCATGATTATCCTGTGCTGGCTGATCAACAGCGTGCGTATCCGCTTATTACTGGGCGAGCAACGCGGCCAACTGGGGCGACTCAACAGCCTGGGCGTGGTGATATCGACCGAATTCGCCATGTGCGCCACGCCCGGAGGCAGCGGCGGGCCACTGACACTGATGGTCCTGCTGGCGCGCAACGGCATACGTCCGGCCCATGGCAGCGCGGTGTTCGCCATGGATCAGTTGAGCGACTTGCTGTTTTTTTTCTGCGCACTGCTGGGGATCGCGTTGTACGCAGTGTTCCACAGCCTCAGCCCACGCCTGGAGTGGCTGTTGGGGCTCAGTGCGGCATCGATGGTGGGCGCAGTGTTCAGCGCTGTGCTGCTGGTGCGCTTTCATCGCCGCCTGATACGCCTGAGCGGCACCTTGCTCCAGCGATGCAAGGTAAGCGCCGCGACTCGCCGGCGCTGGGCGCGCAAAGTATTGCGCTTCCTGGCGGCATTTACCCAAACGCTGAAATTGCCGTGGCGCACCCTGTCCGCCGTGTTTGCCTTGACCAGCCTGCATTGGATACTGCGCTACAGCGTGCTTTACCTTGCGGTGCAAGGGTTGGGAGGCGATGTGCAGTGGGCCTGGAGTTTCCTGATCCAGATGCTGTCGCTGACGGCGGGCCAGTTCAGCCTTATGCCCGGCGGGGCCGGTGCGGCGGAGTTGACGTCAGCGGCCTTGCTCGCGCCCTGGCTGGGCAAATCCAGCGCAGCGGCGGCGATTCTGATCTGGCGGGCGGTGACCTACTATTTCTATCTGCTGGCCGGTGGGCCGGTGTTTCTGCTGATGCTCGGCAGGCCGCTGCTCAAGCGTCTGTTTCAGGGGACGCCGGCCGTTTCTGCAACTCGTCCCACAATTGGGCTGCCCCAGGAAAGTCAGTACCATCCTCGGCCTCCAGCTCATCCGGGTCATAGCGACTCAGACACCCCTCGCCCAACGTAGCGGGCGCCCTGGACGTAGCTTTATCGAGTGGATCGGTCATGGGCTTGTCCTGCTGGGCAGATCAATGAAAAAAGGCCTGGGACGATTTAACGCCCAGGCCCTTCATTCTTCAATCAAAACGCGTTGATCAGAACACGACTGTTTTGTTGCCGTGTACCAGCACGCGGTCTTCCAAGTGATAGCGCAGGCCACGGGCCAGGACCATTTTCTCGACGTCACGGCCGAAGCGCACCATGTCATCAATGCTGTCGCTGTGGCTGACACGCACCACGTCCTGCTCGATGATCGGGCCGGCGTCCAGTTCTTCGGTAACGTAATGGCACGTTGCGCCAATCAACTTCACGCCACGCAGGGAAGCCTGGTGGTACGGTTTGGCACCGACAAACGACGGCAGGAAGCTGTGGTGAATGTTGATCACCTTGCCGGCGTATTCGCGGCACAGTTCCGGCGGCAGGATCTGCATGTAGCGCGCCAGCACCACGACATCGGTTTCATGCTGCTTGACCAGGCGGGACACCTCGGCGAACGCCGGTTCCTTGTCCTGCGGGTTGACCGGCACATGGTAGTACGGGATGCCATGCCACTCGACCATGCTACGCAGGTCGTCATGGTTGGAGATCACGCAGGCGATCTCACAGTCCAGCTCGTCGCTGTGCCAGCGGTGCAGCAAGTCCGCCAGGCAGTGCGATTCACGGCTGGCCATCAACACCACACGTTTTTTCTGCTCGGTATCGCTGATGTGCCAGATCATCGAAAACTCTTCGGCGATCGGCGCAAACGCCTCGCGAAACGCCTCAAGGCCAAAGGGCAGCGTATCGGCACGGATTTCGTGGCGCATGAAGAACCAACCGCTGAGATTGTCCGAGTGATGGCTCGCCTCGGTGATCCAGCCGTTGTGGGAGGCCAGAAAGTTACTGACTTTGGCAACGATGCCAACCCGGTCCGGGCAAGCGATCACCAGCCGAAAAGTGTGCATTAGGGGAAAACTCCAGAACTTCGCAAAGGCGCTCATTCTAGCGATTACGCAGAAAAACTGCAGTATCCGTTGACGCTTATTCTGCCCTCGCCTTGACCACACCCCTTAATAACGTAGGGTTTTACCACCGCTATATGCATGTGCATCGGCACGCTCAGGCAGTTAGCGAAAATTAAGCAGGTAGTCTTTGCCCATACCCGCTACTAATTAACTCGTTTGCATAGATTTGCCACAAACATTCAAAGTAATTCACATAAATGTTCCCTTAAATGTTTACTTGGGGAAATAGCCTGACTATTATTGAGCCACTATCCCTGTCAATCAGCGCTCTACATAAGGTAGTCCACATGTCCCTGATCAACGAATACCGTGCCACCGAAGAAGCTATCAAAGAGCTGCAAGCCCGTTTGAAGAATCTGTCCCAAGACGACAAACTGCAAACCGAGCTGGAATTCGAAGGCAAACTGCGTACCCTGATGGGCGAATACTCCAAATCCCTGCGTGACATCATCGCGCTGCTGGATCCAGAGTCTAAAGTTAAAGCACCGCGCGGCGCAGTGAAAACTACCGGCACCAAGCGTGCCCGCAAGGTCAAGCAATACAAAAACCCGCACAACGGCGAAGTGATTGAAACCAAAGGCGGCAACCACAAGACGCTGAAAGAGTGGAAAGCCAAGTGGGGCGGTGACGTGGTTGAAGGCTGGGCTACCCTGCTGGGCTAAGCCTCGCCAGGCTCTTGCCTGATACGCGACAGACGAAAAACGCCAGCTTGCTGGCGTTTTTTATTGTCTGAATAATCTGCAATTGCCTGATTACAGATTGAACCGAACGGCTAAAGAGTCAGCATACTCCTGCCATTGATCCAGCACCTGACGCTGAAACGGCGTGGCACTAACAGCCAATTCAATACGAGCACGTTTAAATGCCTCCAAGGTATTGGGTGCCCCCCATTCGCCATCTGACAAGCGTTGCTGACAGAAAAGTTTCCAGCGTTGTTGCTCCTCGCTGTTCAAGGTTGCAGGAAAGTTGCGCGCACGGTAGCGAAATAATAATTCCGGCAAACGCTGATCATCAAAGGGCCACTGCTGCCGCGCCAATTGCGCCGGCTCTGCCGCGCGGACTTGTTCGCACAAACGACGGTCGCGGTCACCGATAAAACCATCATAGAGCTGCTGCTCCGGGTCCGAACTCGGTGCAAAATCTTCCTCGGCATAAATCTCCGCCAACTTGTCGCGCCAAACTTCCTGTGCGTCAGTTAGCCGCAGCGCCCGCGCCTGATAAGCGTCCATATCCAATTGCAGTCGTTCACGGTCTTGCGCCCGCAGCACATTCAATGGCGCCACCACCGGGCAGCGGTTGATATGCAACAACTTGAGCGGTACCGGTAACTCGCCTGCGGCCAGGTCATCACGACGGGTGTAGAGGCGCTGACGCAAGGTATTGGCGTCGAGGTCCAGCAGCCCTTGCGGATCAAGGCCCAGGTCACAGACGATCAATGCGTTGCGATTGCGCGGGTGCCAGGCCAGGGGCAGTACGACGCCGAGGAAATGGCGCTCGGCTGAAAAACGCCCGGAGATATGCACCATCGGTTGCAGCAGCCGCACCTGGTCCATCACCCGTTGCTTGCTGCGCAATTGGAATAGCCAGTCGTACAACCTGGGCTGTTTTTCACGGACCAATCGGGCCAGGGCAATGGTCGCGCGCACGTCGGACAACGCATCGTGGGCCTGGCCATGGGCGATCCCGTTGGCCTCGGTCAAACGCTCCAACTTGAGGGTGACACGCCCATCCTGCTCGGGCCAGACGATTCCCTCCGGGCGCAGCGCGTAGGCGGTACGCATCACATCGATCAAGTCCCAGCGGCTGTTCCCGCCCTGCCATTCACGCGCGTAGGGGTCGAAGAAATTGCGATAGAGACTGTAACGGGTCATTTCATCGTCAAACCGCAGGGTGTTGTAACCCACCCCACAGGTACCGGGGGCCGCCAGTTCGGCATGCACCCGCGTCATGAAATCGGCTTCGGCCAAGCCTTTTTCCGCCAGCATGCGCGGGGTGATGCCGGTAATCGCACAGGCGGCCGGATGGGGCAGGATATCGTCGCTGGGTTGGCAATACAGGTTGACCGGCGGGCCAACCTCGTTGAGGTCGACATCGGTGCGAATACCGGCGACCTGGAGGGGACGATCGCTGCGCGGGTTGATGCCGGTGGTTTCATAGTCGTACCAGAAAAGAGTGGTCACGGGCTATTCCTGTGCTGAAGATCGACAAAGTCTAGGCGCTGGAAGGTGCCTGAGGCCAGCGCCAGATCAACTGTATAAACATCCAGCAAAACCTTGAATGGTTGCTTCCATCGCCGACACTGCTAGCATCCGAGTCTTCCAACCGCTCTGCGCTGCCAAGGATCGCGATGCCATCAGCTCCATTGGATACCCGTTACCAGATCGAGACCCCAGAGGGCATCGACCTGCCCTTGCGCCCGGCCGGCCTGCTGCCACGTGCGCTGGCCTTCGCCTTCGACCTGGGCGTGCGCGGGTTGCTCATGGGCATCCTGCTGGTTCCGTTGGCCCTGCTCGGCAACATCGGCATAGGGCTGGGCTCGTTGCTGCTGTTCCTGGTCAGTTGGTGGTACATGGTGCTGTTTGAAGTACTCAACCAGGGCTGCTCGCCGGGCAAGCAGGTCATGGGGATGCGCGTGGTACAGGATGACGGCACGCCCATCGGCTGGTCGGCCTCACTCATCCGCAACCTGCTGCGCTTTGTCGATATGCTGCCGTTCGGCTACTTTCTCGGCGCCATCAGTTGCCTGCAGCACCCTAACTTCAAACGGCTCGGTGATCTGGCGGCCGGCACGCTGGTGGTCTACCGCGAACTGCCATTGGCACGCCCCAAGGTGCCGCAAGCCCCTGCCCTGCGCCTGCCATTTGCCCTGGACCTGAGCGAACAGCGCGCCATCCTCAATTTCGCCGAGCGCCAGGGCGAACTGTCCGCCGAGCGAGTACAGGAACTGGCCTCGATCCTCGCCACGCCCCTGCAGGTGTCCCCGGCTCGCGCTGTCGAGCAGCTCAACGGCGTGGCCCGTGGCTTGCTGGGGCCGACATGAAACAGAGCCTGTTCGAAAGCCGTCATCAGCCCCAATGGCAAGCATTCGCCGAACAACTGACGCAGTTGGAACAAGGCAAGGCCAAGGCCGCTGAGCTGGCTGATTTCCCTCATCAGTATCGACGCCTGTGCCAGCACCTGGCCATGGCCCAGGAGCGCGGCTACAGCAGTTACCTGGTGGACCCGCTGCAACAACTGGCCCTGCGCGGCCACCAACAACTGTATCGCCACCGCAGCCAATTGGGTGCGAACGTATTGGCTTTCCTGCTGGCCGGTTTCCCCCGGCTGGTGCGTGAACAGTGGCGCTTCGTGCTGATCGCCAGCCTGCTGTTCTTCGGCAGCCTGGTGGGTATTGCACTGCTGGTGTACCTGTTTCCCGAACTGATCTACAGCGTCGTCAGCCCCCAGCAGGTGGCCGAGATGCATAGCATGTACGACCCGGACGCCAGTCGCCTGGGCCGCGTCGCCGAACGTGCATCCAGTGAAGACTGGATGATGTTCGGCTACTACGTGATGCACAACATCGGCATCGCCTTCCAGACCTTTGCCGCGGGCTTGCTGTTCGGCCTGGGCAGCGTGTTCTTTCTGATATTCAACGGCCTGATCATCGGTGCGATCTCCGGGCACCTCACTGAAATCGGCTACGGCCAGACCTTCTGGTCGTTTGTCATCGGCCACGGTGCCTTCGAACTCAGCGCAATTGCCCTGGCTGGCGCGGCAGGCTTGCAGTTGGGCTGGGCGTTGATCGCCCCGGGGCACCTGACACGCGGTGAATCCCTGCGGCTGGCGGCACGTAAAAGCGTGCAGATGCTCTGCGGTGTCATGCTGTTCCTGCTGATCGCAGCATTTATCGAAGCCTACTGGTCTTCCACCACCGCGATCGCGCCTTGGATCAAATACCTGGTGGGCGCGGGGCTCTGGCTACTGGTGGCCGCCTACCTGACCCTTGCCGGACGGACTCGCCATGCGCCTGAGTGATGCCAGCGTAGTGATTCGCCCGCGAACATCATGGGAAGCCATGGACCTGGGCGTGTTAATGGCCCAGGAACATCGACTACTGCTGATGGCCAGTTGGGCGCTGGTGAGCCTGCCGATATTCATCGCGCTTAGCGTTCTGTTGTGGCAATACCCGTCCACGGCCTTGTTTGTGTTCTGGTGGTTGAAGCCGGCCTTCGACCGGCTGCCCCTGTATATCCTGTCCAAGGCCCTGTTTGGCGAGACGCCCAGCCTGAAACAGGCCGTGCGTCACTGGCCGCGCCTGCTCAAGGGCCAACTCCTGGCCAGCCTGACCTGGCGGCGACTGAGCCTGAGCCGCAGCTTTTTGATGCCGGTCAGCCAACTCGAGGGCCTGGATGGTCAGGCACGCCAAAAACGCCTGGGCGTGCTGCAGCAACACAACGCCGGCGCAGCGCGCTGGTTGACCACGCTCGGTGTACACCTGGAAATCGGCCTGTGGTTCGGCTGCATGGCGCTGTTCTATCTGTTCATCCCCCAGCAGGTTGAACTGGATTGGGACTGGCAACGGCTGGCCCTGGCAACCGGCCCGGAGGGGTTGTGGCTGGAACACCTGAGCAACGCTTTCTACGCGCTGGTCCTGGTGTTCTGGGAACCGATCTACGTCGCCTGTGGCTTCAGCCTCTACCTCAACCGTCGCACCGTGCTGGAAGCGTGGGACCTTGAGCTGGTTTTTCGCCGCCTGCGCCAGCGCCTGAGCAGCGCGGCCCCGTTGCTACTGCTGGTGATCGGGCTGATGCTGCTGCCGCTGGGCCGACCCGCGATGGCCGATGACTCGCCCCCCACCCGGCAAGTCACCCCCCAATCCGCCAGCCAATCGATCAAGGCGCTGCTGGACAAGCCTCCGTTCAAAAATCCGGAAACCGTCACGCGCTATCGCTTTGCTGACGAAAAACCCAACACCAAGCCCCAGGCACGCGGTGAGGGCAAACTACCGGCCTGGCTGCAAGCACTGCTGGACAACTTCAACAGCGACGCCTTCAAGCACCTCGCCCAAGGCCTGGAGGTGCTGCTGTGGAGTCTGTTGGCGGGCGGCGTGGCGTTGCTCGCCTGGCGTTATCGCGAGTGGCTGCGCACCTTTGTCAGCCGGCGCGGGCCACGCCAACCCAAGCTCGCCAAACCGACACCCACCCAACTGTTCGGCCTGGAGCTGGGCGCCGAAACCCTGCCCGATGACATTGCCAGCGCCGCCGAGCGACTATGGCCCAACCACCCCAGGGAAGCACTGGGCCTGTTGTATCGCGGGCTACTCAGTCGGTTACTGCACGACTTCAACCTGCCACTGAAAACCGCCGACACCGAAGGCCAGGTCCTGGAACGCGTTCAACGCTTGCAACAACCACAATTGCTGGCATTCAGCGACGAATTGACCCGGCACTGGCAAAACCTCGCCTACGGGCACCGCCTTCCGCCCGCGGTGGTACAGCAGCAGTTGTGCAACGATTGGCGCACCCTGTTCAGCTCGGGAGTCGCCCGATGAAGCGGCCATTGCTGTGGGTGGGGTTGCTGCTTGCTTGCCTGCTGGGGGCGGGCGGCCTGTATGTGTGGCACAAGGCAATGCCTTATGACGAAGTGGTGGATCGCGGCCCTTCACCCGAAGCATTGGGCAATCCCTACCTGGCGGCCGAACACTTTCTGCGCCAGCAAGGCCTGGCGGTGGAACGTGCCAGCGGCCTTGAACGGCTCTCCGATCTGCCCCCAAAAGGCCGCAGCCTGTTGCTGCTGGGCGAACGCGACAACATGACCCCGCGCCAGGTGGATCAACTGCTGAACTGGGCAAAGTCCGGTGGCCACCTGCTGGTGGTGGCCGAAGCGCTGTGGGATGAAGAAACCGCTAAAAGCGGCGACCTGCTGCTCGACAGCCTGCATATCCAGCAGACCTTGAGCGACGAATCCGAGCAACCCGCTCCGGCACGCAAACAGAAAAAACCGGACCTGACCAAGCTCTATGTCGACAATGAAACCGCCCCGGCGTATTTCAGCTTCGATACCGACTTCAATCTCACCGACCCCAAGCACCTGGCCCAGTTCTCCGCCAACAGCGCCAGGTCCAGCCACCTGATGCAACTCAATCTCGGCCAAGGCCGTGTGACAGTCGTCACCGACAGCGACTTATGGAAAACCCCGGGAATCGGCCAACACGATAACGCCTGGCTGCTGTGGTACCTCAACCAGGGCACCGACGTGAGCCTGCTGTTCAACAGCGACGTGGACGACCTGTTCACCTTGTTGATGCGCTATTTCCCCCAGGCGCTGGTGGCGCTCGCCGCGCTGATCGCCCTGGCGCTCTGGCAGGCCGGCATGCGCCAAGGCCCGATCCAGGCGCCAGCGCCCAGAGCACGCCGACAACTGCAGGAACACTTGCAGGCCAGCGCCGACTTCCTGCTGCGCCGCAGCGGCCAGGGCACCCTGTTGCACGCCTTGCAGCGCGATATCCTGCGCGCCGCAAGGCGGCGCCACCCTGGCTTTGAACACCTAAACACCGCAGACCAGTGGCAGGTGCTTGAACACCTGACGCGCCAACCCTCTCACGTGATCAGCCAGGCCCTTGGCCCCCTTGCGGCAAAACGGCTTTCCAGCGCCGATTTCAGCCGCCAGGTGGCGTGCCTGCAAACGCTCAGGAATGCACTATGACCCCGCATTCTGTGACGAAGGTGCGTGGTACAACGCCAGCAAGAGAGCGCTGCGCCTCGACTCTGAGGTTCAGCGCCTCGTGGAATCCACACCCAGAGTGAGAACCAACCTGGAGTGCCTGATCCGTCGCCTGATTGCCCCGGCCGAGTCTCTGGACGCACAAGCCCCGGCAGACCTCAAAGGCCGTGTTTGGTTATATCGCATTTGTGCGGCAAGACTGTCGGTCGAGTTTCGTCGTTGAATCCAAACACGTTAACTAAAGCGACAAGTAAGCCCGCCTGTTTAGAAGATATTCAACGGGTACTCAGTAATCAGACGCGTCTGCACCAAATGCCCCCCGGTAGAAGCATCGCCATCGTGCCAGGCCTCCCGCAGGTGAACAGTCAGTTTCTTGGCCGGGCCACTCTGTACGACGTATTTCACTTCGGCGTCGGTTTCGTGTTCCTGGTCGTTGGCGCCATAGGCCCCGGCGTAGGCCGAGTTACTGGCAGTATGCGTACCGTCGATGCCAGAACCGCGAATATGACGAGCCATGAAGCTCAGGCCCGGGACGCCAAAGGAACTCATGTCCAAGTCATAGCGCATCTGCCAGGACTTCTCGCCCGGGCCATTGAAGTCGGAGTACTGCACCGAATCAGCGAGGTTGATCGAGTTACCGTAGCGGCCGGCACCGACACCAGCGTTGGTCTCCCCAAAGCCGACATAGTCGAACGGTTCGTCACCATGGATCTTCTGTCCGGCCAGGGTGAAGGTGTGCGCGCCCAGGGTGTAGGCAGCCGCCAGCGAGGCTGCAGTGGTGTCGATGGTGCCGGCCTTGGCGCTGCCGTCGTCCAGTGTGCGATAGAGGTTGAAATCCAGTGCGACGGATTGGTCAACGGCCAATGGATGAACAAGGTTCAAGTTGACGTAGTACTGGTTCCAAACGTCTTCCAGGCGCGCTCCGTACAGCGACGCGGTGAATTCCTTACTGAACTGGTACTTGCCACCCGCGAAGCTGGCCGACGCCGCTTCCACACCCGCATAGCTGGCGAGAATGTCGCCGCTGCGCGACGTGGTGGTGTTACCGGTACCGGCGGTGTAATGACCGGCCTCCAGGTTCAGGCCCGTGATTTCATGACTGTCGATCTGGAAGCCTGATGCGGTCTGTGGCATCAGGTAGTTATCAGCGGTGGCAAACACCGGCGACGTGGGCTGCAAGTCGCCGACCTTGAGCGTGGTATTGGAAACACGGAACTTGACGTCACCGCCGGCCTTCGCGAGGCCGTGATCCGGATGGCCATTGGCATCGGATGGAATGTTCGGGCCTCCGGCACGGTCGGTGCTCCCGTCGATGCGCAACGCCAGGTCGGCAAACGCATCAATGCCGACGCCGATGGTGCCTTGGGTGAAGCCCGAGCTGAAGGTCGCCATCAGCGCTTGACTCCAGTCACGGGTGTGGGTGCCGCTGCCGTTCTGGTTCCAGAACATGTTGCGATTCAGAATATTTAAACTGCTGTCCGCGACAAACCCCTTGGAATCGGACTGATCGCTGGCATAGCTCATGGCCGGCAAGGCAAATGCCAGCGCCACGGCCAAGGTATTGAGTTGAAGTGCCGATTGGCGTTTTTTCATTATTTTTGCTCCAGTGCACGATGTCGTGTTGGAGCATTAAGGCGATAGCCCAGACGATCAACAAATGAAACCAGATGAATATTCTGATATTAAACTTGGCGGCTAAACAAGCCAGCTTGTTACTCGAGAGCGGCTGCTTTTGCCCAACGCTGTTGAAAAAGTGGCTCTCCTGCCGCCCTATAACGAGCTGCCCGTTGCAGCCGGAGAGGCGAGAGAGCGTCTTATTGAGGTTTACAAAGCATAGCCAGTCTGTAGTGTCTTCTCTTGAGCGGCCACACTTCCATTGCCCTTGGCATCAGGGGATGATCCGGAAGGCAGTGCCACTGGCGCCTGGAGGCATCCCTCCAAACCGAAGCGGGTCATTATGGCCGACGCGTCGTCTGTCGAGCACCCAAAGTCGGGGACTATCATGGAATGAAAGTTGTGCATATCGACCTGATTCCATTCATCCGGCCCATAAAAACCCAACAATAGTTAGATTAGGTAAGTATCTGATTTATGGATAATACAACCAATGTAACAATGAATAAGGCTCCGGAAATCATCAGCGAATTTCCAACACCCACTGCCCTGACCACCGAAACCCTGCAACACGCCAGCCGCCAAGCCCAGGCGTTGCGTGTTGAGCTGCGCAAGGCGGTGATTGGCCAGGACCAGGTGATCGACGACGTCCTCACCGCCTTGATCGCCGGCGGCCACGTGCTGCTTGAAGGCGTACCCGGCCTGGGCAAGACCTTGTTGGTTCGGGCCCTGGCCCGTTGCTTCGGCGGCGACTTCGCGCGCATCCAGTTCACGCCGGACCTGATGCCCAGCGATGTCACCGGGCACGCCGTGTACGACCTGCACACCGAGCAGTTCAAGCTGCGCAAGGGGCCGTTGTTTACCCACCTGTTGCTGGCCGACGAGATCAACCGCGCGCCGGCCAAGACCCAGGCCGCCTTGCTCGAGGCCATGCAGGAGCGCCAAGTGACCCTTGAGGGCGAAGCGCTGCCCATCGGCCAACCGTTCATGGTGCTGGCCACCCAGAACCCCATCGAGCAGGAAGGCACCTACCCGCTGCCCGAGGCCGAACTGGACCGTTTCATGCTCAAGGTGCGGATGGACTACCCCGACTCCCAACAAGAGCTGGAGATGGTGCGCGAAGTCACGCGCTCATCCCGGGCCGACATGCTCGATGTACAACCCCTGCGCACCGTGCTGCAAGCCGAGGACGTGTTGCAACTGCAACAGATCGCCAGCGAACTGGCGCTGGATGAGCAAGTACTCGACTACGCCGTGCGCCTGGCACGGGCCACCCGCAGTTGGCCGGGGCTGACCATCGGTGCCGGCCCACGCGCATCCATTGCCCTGGTGCGCGGCGCCCGTGCCCGCGCCTTGCTGCGCGGGGGCGAGTTCGTCACCCCGGACGACATCAAGGGCTGCGCCCTGGCGGTGCTGCGTCATCGCGTTCGCATCGCCCCCGAGCTGGATATCGACGGACTGGAAGTGGACCAGGTCCTCCAGCAACTGCTGGACCAGATTTCGGCACCTCGGCAATGACCCATCCATGAAGCCGACCCGTCTGCTGTTGATCTGGCTCGGCGTGCTGCTGGGCCTGAATATATTGCTGGGCGCCGCACAGGCGTTGCAACTCCCGGTGCCCGACAGCCTGCATTCGGTGGCCTGGGGTCTGCTGCTGGCGCTGTTGTTGCTGGCGCTATTGGACGCGATGCGCCTGCGCCGTCGTCCGTCCGCGCGAGTACAACGGCAGATGCCCGGCAGCCTGGCATTGGGGCGCTGGGGCGAAGTACGCCTGACGCTTGAACACGATTACCCACAACCGCTGACGGTGCAGGTGTTCGATCACGTCCCCGACGGCCTGAGCCTGGAACACATGCCGCAGTCGATCGAACTGCGCCCCGGCGAACGCAGCGAACTGGGCTATCGGCTGCGCCCCCTGCGGCGTGGGCACTTCAGTTTCAGTCGCTGCGAGCTGCACCTGCCCAGCCCCTTGGGGTTGTGGTCCGCTCGGCGCAGTATTGAGGTCAGCGATGCCACCCGGGTCTATCCGGATTTCGCCCGCCTGTATGGCGCGCAGCTCTTGGGTGTGGATAACTGGCTGAGCCAGTTGGGCGTGCGTCAACGCCAGCGCCGGGGGTTGGGGCTGGAGTTTCATCAACTGCGCGAGTTTCGCGAGGGCGACAGCCTGCGGCAGATCGACTGGAAAGCCACCGCACGCCAACGCACGCCGATCGCCCGGGAATACCAGGACGAACGCGACCAGCAGATCGTGTTCATGCTCGATTGTGGTCGGCGCATGCGCAGCCAGGACGCAGAGCTGTCCCACTTCGATCACGCGCTCAATGCCTGCCTGCTGCTCAGTTATGTTGCCTTGCGCCAGGGCGATGCCGTCGGCCTATGCACCTTTGCCTGCGACCAGCCGCGCTACCTGGCGCCCGTCAAGGGCAGCGGGCAGTTGAATCTGTTGCTCAACACCGTCTACGACCTCGACACCACGCGACGCGCGGCCGACTACGAAGCCGCGGCCAACCAGTTGCTGGCTCGGCAGAAACGCCGGGCGCTGGTGATCGTGGTGAGTAACCTGCGGGATGAGGACGATGAGGCACTGCTGACCGCGGTCAAACGCATCAGCCGGCAACACCGGGTACTGGTCGCCAGCCTGCGCGAAGAAGTACTCGACCAACTGCGCCTTTCGCCGGTGCAAACCCTGCCCGAAGCGCTGGCCTACAGCGGCACCGTCGACTACCTCAATCAACGCGACGAACTGCATGACCGCCTGAACGCCCATGGGTTGTCGGTACTGGATACGCGCCCCTCGGAGTTGGGCGCCGCTCTGGTGACACGTTACCTGGGCTGGAAAAAAGCCGGCGTTCTGTGAAAACAGCGCACACCCCGGCTTGGGTCGCTACACCCAAGCCGGGGCGACTACGCGCTATGTCTAAGCGGACGCCTGTAAGGGGTCAAAGCTGAAATACTGCAGCAAGGCATTGATCAGTTGGCCGTATTCGACAGGCGCCTCAGCCACGCTGAAACCCGAGTCGTAATGCTGGGGATTGATGTCCTCGTGACTCCATAAACAGGTCGCGGTGAAATCAACTGCCTGGAAATCACCGTCGACCGTGGGAATCTTCAAGCGCAGCTCGAACGCCACGTCGACCATCATCGGCAATTGACTGATCAACATCAGTCCTTCTGCAGATACGTTACCCAAGTAACCAATGGGCTTATCCGTAAGCCGGTTGAACACTTGCAGGAAACAAGACAATTGATGCCGCTCAATTCGTCGGTCGATAAACATGATGATATCGCCATCCATTGGCCATAACTCTGGCCGCGCCAGTGATTCGGAACGGGCTAAACACCCCCGCTCTCCCTGGAGATCGGTGCGACAACAGCTAGCGCTTTGCCACTCTACAGCCTGCCAATCCCAAGTGTTCCATCCGCTTGGACACAAACTTGTACAAACGGACATTCAAAGAATAGCTTAAGACTGGCAACGGGCCAGCTATGCAACGATAAATAGCATCACAACGACGCCGGACGTGGCTGCGCAACGCTCGCCCCGGAGTAGTGCCCCAGTTGTTGCAGGGTGTCGAGACGCGCACGGGCCCGATAGGCGTACTCGCTGGACGGGTACTGGTTGATGATGAACTGATAGGTTTGCACCGCGTCGACGAACAGCTTCTGTCGCTCCAAACACTGCCCGCGCAACATCGAGACCTCCGGCTGCACATAGCGCCGGGTGCGACTTTCCCGGTCGACCTGGGACAATTCCAGGGTCACGCGCTCGCAGTCACCAACCCCGTACGCACGGTAGGCGTTGTTCAAATGGTGGTCCATCGACCAGCGGGTACAGCCGACAACACTGACGGCCAGGGCAGCAATGAGCAAAATTCGCATGAGGGTTCTCCTGTCTTGTGCAGTGTATCGACCCCTCGTCAAAAATCTTCAAGGTTGTTCAGCTATTCAACCGGAGCGAAAAGCGAATCGCCGATAAGTAGTGCAAACGAACAATGACTACAACCAAAGAGCATAGTAGCCTTCCTCAGCGCTTGAACTCAGGAGTCTGTGCATGTCCGTCCGTCGTACCAAAATCGTCGCCACCCTTGGCCCGGCCAGTAACTCGCCGGAAGTCCTCGAACAGCTGATTCTGGCTGGTTTGGACGTTGCCCGTCTGAACTTCTCCCACGGCACCCCGGACGAGCACAAGGCTCGCGCCAAACTGGTGCGTGACCTGGCCGCCAAACACGGTCGCTTCGTCGCATTGCTGGGTGACCTGCAAGGCCCGAAAATCCGCATCGCCAGATTCACCGACAAACGGATCGAGCTGAAGATCGGTGACACGTTCACCTTCTCCACCAGCCACCCGCTGACCGACGGCAACCAGCACGTCGTGGGTATCGACTACCCGGACCTGGTCAAGGATTGCGGCGTCGGCGACGAACTGCTGCTGGACGACGGCCGCGTGGTCATGCGAGTCGACACCGCCAGCGTCACCGAGCTGAACTGCACCGTGATCATCGGCGGCCCGCTGTCGGATCACAAAGGTATCAACCGTCGCGGTGGTGGCCTGACGGCGCCGGCCCTGACCGAAAAAGACAAGGCCGACATCAAGCTCGCCGCCGAAATGGAAGTGGACTACCTCGCGGTGTCCTTCCCACGCGACGCTGCCGACATGGAATACGCGCGCAAACTGCGCGACGAAGCCGGTGGTACTGCCTGGCTGGTGGCGAAGATCGAACGCGCCGAAGCCGTGGCCGATGACGAAACCCTCGACGGCCTGATCAAGGCGTCCGACGCGGTGATGGTTGCCCGTGGCGACCTGGGCGTGGAAATCGGTGATGCCGAGCTGATCGGTATCCAGAAAAAAATCATCCTGCACGCACGCCGCCACAATAAAGCGGTGATCGTGGCGACCCAGATGATGGAGTCGATGATCCAGAACCCGATGCCGACCCGCGCCGAAGTGTCCGACGTGGCCAACGCCGTGCTCGACTACACCGACGCCGTGATGCTCTCGGCTGAAAGTGCCGCTGGCCCGTACCCGCTGGAAGCCGTCCAGGCCATGGCGCGTATCTGCATCGGTGCCGAAAAGCACCCGACCAGCAAGACCTCCAGCCACCGCATCGGCAAAGTGTTCGAAAGCTGCGACCAGAGCATCGCCCTTGCCGCCATGTACACCGCCAACCACTTCCCTGGCGTCAAAGCGATCATCGCCCTGACCGAAAGTGGCTACACGCCGTTGATCATGTCGCGTATCCGCTCCTCGATACCGATCTACGCGTTCTCCCCGCACCGCGAAACCCAGGCCCGCGCGGCGTTGTTCCGTGGTGTCTACACCGTACCGTTCGACCCGGCGTCGTTGCCACCTGAGCAAGTCAGCCAGGCTGCCATCGACGAACTGCTCAAGCGTGGCGTGGTGGAGAAAGGCGACTGGGTCATCCTGACCAAGGGCGACAGCTACCACACCATCGGCGGCACCAACGGCATGAAGATCCTGCACGTTGGCGACCCAATGGTCTGAGTGATCTGCTGAAAAAACAAAGCCCCGCCCTGTGAATGGCGGGGCTTTTTGCTTTGCGGCTCACAGTGATGGGCTTGCCTGTGGAAACGTCATCAGCACCCGCTGATCGACCTGGGCAGGAACACATCAGCCAACAGTTGATTGCGCGGCAGCCCCGCCAGGAACAGGCGCTTGGAGAACGCCTCGACGCTGGCCGGATGCCCGCAGAGCAAGGCCAGTGTTTGCCGGGAAACCAGCCGCAGTTGCGCCAAGGCCGGGGTCAACTGCGCCGCCGTCCACAGCTCCACCGTCAGGTTCGGATGGCGCTCGGCCAGCGCTGCCAGGGGCTCGGCCAAGTAGTGACCGCTGGCATCGTGGGCCAGGTGAATCAAGCGGATCGCGCCTTGGTGGTCCTGGCGCAACGCCTCACGCAACACGCCCCACAACGGGCCCAGGCCGGTGCCGGACGCCAACAGCCACAGCGGCCGGGTTTGCCAGTCGGGGTCGTACTGCAAAGCGCCGCCGCGCAGTTCGCCCAGGCGCAGACGGTCACCGACGCGCAACTGTCGAGCGGCATCGCTGAACGCGCCGGGCTGACGGCAGTCGAGATGAAACTCCAGGAACGGATCTTCCTCGGGCAGGCTGGCCAAGGAATACGGGCGCGCCACCGGCCCCGCCCACAACACCAGATGCTGCCCGGCCCGGTAGCGCAGGCCGCGCTCCGGTTGCAGGCGCAGGCGCAGCACATGCGTGCTCAACCACTCCACGCCGACCACCGCGGCCGGCACGCCGTCACGGCTCGGGTCAAACGCTTCGACGTGCAGGTCCGCCACCACCCGGCACTGGCAGGCCAGGCGCCAGCCGTTCTCGCGTTGCGCCGGGCTGAGGGCGTCGGGCTGCTGATCCTCGACCTCGCCCCGGCAACGCACCAGGCACGCATGGCAACTGCCGGCGCGGCAACTGTAGGGCACGGCAACGCCGGCCTGGTTCAGGGCATCCAACAGGTTGCTACCGGTGGAGACCGACCAGTGGCGTTCGCCGACGTACAGTTCAGGCATACAAGGTCTCAGATCAAAAAAGCCTACACAGGGAATCACGCCCGGCAGAGTTTGACCATAGTCGGGTGTATCGGCCACCGTGCCGGGTTATACTGCCGCGCCTTTTTAGCGTCGCGCCAGCATCACTCGGCGTGCCTTGGAAAGGTGGTTTCAGCCGACCGATACACCCCACTGAAGCCACCTTTATTGAATGTTCCCTTATAGAGGAGCGCGACTCATGACCGTGATCAAGCAAGACGACCTGATTCAGAGCGTTGCCGACGCCCTGCAATTCATTTCCTACTACCACCCCGTTGACTTCATCCAGGCAATGCACGAAGCCTACCTGCGCGAAGAATCGCCGGCTGCCCGTGACTCCATCGCCCAGATCCTGATCAACTCGCGCATGTGTGCCACCGGCCACCGCCCGATCTGCCAGGACACCGGTATCGTCACCGTGTTCGTGCGCGTAGGCATGGACGTGCGCTGGGACGGCGCCACCATGGGCCTGGACGACATGATCAACGAAGGCGTGCGTCGCGCCTACAACCTGCCGGAAAACGTCCTGCGTGCTTCGATCCTCGCCGACCCGGCGGGCGCGCGTAAAAACACCAAGGACAACACCCCGGCGGTGATCCACTACTCCATCGTCCCGGGTAACACCGTGGAAGTGGACGTGGCCGCCAAGGGCGGTGGTTCCGAGAACAAGTCGAAAATGGCCATGCTCAACCCGTCCGATTCGATCGTCGACTGGGTGCTCAAGACCGTTCCGACCATGGGCGCCGGCTGGTGCCCACCGGGCATGCTCGGCATCGGCATCGGCGGCACCGCCGAGAAAGCCGCCGTGATGGCCAAGGAAGTGTTGATGGAATCCATCGACATCCACGAGCTGAAAAAGCGTGGCCCTTCCAACCGTATCGAAGAGATGCGCCTGGAGCTGTTCGAGAAGGTCAACCAACTGGGCATCGGCGCCCAGGGCCTGGGTGGCCTGACCACCGTGCTCGACGTGAAGATCATGGATTACCCGACCCACGCCGCTTCCCTGCCGGTGTGCATGATCCCCAACTGCGCCGCCACCCGTCACGCGCACTTCGTGCTCGACGGTTCGGGCCCGGCATCGCTGGAAGCGCCACCGCTGGACGCCTACCCGGAAATCGTCTGGGAAGCCGGCCCGTCGGCCCGTCGCGTCAACCTCGACACCCTGACCCCGGAAGACGTGCAGAGCTGGAAGCCGGGCGAAACCGTGTTGCTCAACGGCAAGATGCTGACCGGTCGCGACGCGGCGCACAAGCGCATGGTCGAGATGCTGAACAGGGGCGAAACCCTGCCGGTGGACCTCAAGGGTCGCTTCATCTACTACGTCGGCCCGGTTGATCCGGTGCGCGACGAAGTGGTTGGTCCTGCCGGCCCGACCACCGCGACGCGGATGGACAAGTTCACCCGTCAGATCCTCGAACAAACCGGCCTGCTGGGCATGATCGGCAAATCCGAGCGCGGCCCGACCGCCATCGAAGCGATCAAGGACTACAAGGCCGTGTACCTGATGGCCGTAGGCGGTGCTGCTTACCTGGTGGCGCAAGCCATCAAGAAGTCGCGCGTGGTGGCTTTCGCCGAACTGGGCATGGAAGCGATCTACGAGTTCGAAGTGAAAGACATGCCGGTCACCGTTGCGGTGGACAGCAAAGGCGAATCCGTCCACATCACCGGTCCTGCCATCTGGCAGAAAAAGATCAGTGAAAGCCTGGCGGTAGAAGTGCAGTAAGCGCTTCTTCGCACCGATAAAGGCGACTGCGGCTACACAGCCCAGTCGCCTTTTTTATCGCGCATGCTATGGTGCTCCCCCCTAATTGCAGCTGTTCATCTCCGTATGATCGCGATCCCTCGCCCCCTGCGCCTGACCTTCTACTCCCTGTTGATCATCGCCGGTGCGGTGCTGGCCGCTGCCCTGGCCACCCGCCATGCCGAACGCCAGGCCCTGGTGGACGATGCCGCCCGTGCCAATCAGCAATTAGCGCTGTACGCCAACTCGCTGCACACCCTGATCGAACGCTACCGCGCCCTGCCCGCCGTGCTGGCACTGGACTCGGAAATGATCAGCGCGTTGAAAGGCCCGCTGGATGCCGCGACCCAGGACCTGCTCAACCGTAAACTGGAACGTATCAACAGCGCCGCGCAGTCCTCCACATTGGAACTGATGGACCGCACCGGCCTGGCCGTAGCCGCGAGCAACTGGAAGCTGCCGAGCAGTTACGTCGGGCACAATTATGCGTTCCGGCCTTATTTCAGGCAGACCCTGAGCCAGGGCACCGGGCGCTTTTATGCGGTCGGGGTGACCACCGGCGTGCCGGGGTATTTCCTATCCAGCGCGGTGCTCGATGAACACGAGCAGTTCCTCGGCGCGATGGTGGTCAAACTGGAGTTCCCCGAACTCGAGCGCGAATGGGCCCAGGGCAACGACCTGCTGCTGGTCAGCGATGCACGCGGCATTGTGTTTATCGCCAACCAGCCGGGCTGGCGTTATCGCAACCTGCGCCCGCTGTCGGCCAGCGACCTCGCCGAACTCACGGCCACCCGCCAGTACGACAAGAAACAGCTGCAATCGCTGGAGACCCAGACCCTGCAGCGTTTCGACGAAAACAGCCACCTGATGCGCGTCAACGGCCCCGACGGCAACGCCCGGTACATCTGGGAATCCCTGCCGCTGAAGGGCGAAGGCTGGACCTTGCACCTGCTGCGCAAACCCCAGTTCGCCTTCGAAGACCAACGCAACGCCGGCCTCGCCGCCGCCGGTTCGTGGCTGGCGCTGGTGTTCCTGGTGCTGTTCCTGACCCAGCGCTGGCGCCTGGCCCGCATGCGCCAGCGCAGCCGCGAAGAGCTCGAACAGCTTGTCGAGGAGCGCACCCAGGCCCTGCGCACGGCCCAGGATGGTTTGGTGCAATCGGCCAAGCTGGCGGCGCTGGGGCAGATGTCTGCCGCCCTCGCCCATGAAATCAACCAGCCGCTGACCGCACAGCGCATGCAATTGGCGACCCTGCGCCTGCTGCTCGACCATGGCCGCGTGGAAGATGCCTACAAGGCGCTCACACCACTGGACGACATGCTCACCCGCATGGCCGCGCTGACCGGCCACCTCAAGACCTTCGCCCGCAAAAGCCCCAGCGGCCTGCGCGAGCGCCTCGACCTGGCCAGTGTGGTCGACCAGGCCCTGCAACTGCTCGACGCGCGCCTGCGCGATGAAGGCATCGGCACCGTGCTGGACCTGACCCGCCCCGCCTGGGTCCGTGGCGACGCGATCCGCCTGGAACAAGTACTGATCAACCTGTTGCGCAATGCCCTCGACGCCATGGCCAACAAGCCGCGCAAACGCCTGGAAATCCGCCTGCACGCCGATGAGCAACTGTGGCAACTGACCGTCAGCGACAGCGGCGGCGGCATCGCCGAAGAACACCTGAACAGCGTGTTCGACCCGTTCTTCACCACCAAGCCCGTGGGTGATGGACTCGGCTTGGGGCTGGCGGTGTCCTACGCTATCGTGCATGAACTGGGTGGACGCCTGTGCGTCGCTAACCGTGGCGACGGCGCGGTATTTACCCTGACCCTGCCTATCGCGCTGGAGACGCCGGAGCTATGTTGAATGCGGTGATTGTGGTCGATGACGAAGCCAGCATTCGCACAGCCGTTGAGCAATGGTTGAGCCTGTCGGGATTTGACGTGCAGTTGTTCAGTCGCGCCGAGGCCTGCCTGGCGCAACTGCCCAAGGACTTTCCCGGGGTGGTGTTGAGCGACGTGCGTATGCCCGGCCTCAGCGGCCTGGAACTGCTGGCCGAAGTGCGGCGGCGCGACGCCGACTTACCGGTGATCCTGCTGACCGGCCATGGCGATGTGCCGATGGCCGTCGAGGCCATGCGCGACGGGGCCTACGACTTCCTGGAAAAACCCTTCAGCCCCGAAGCCCTGCTCAACAGCCTGCGTCGCGCCCTCGATAAACGTGGGCTGATCCTGGAAAACCGCCGCCTGCATCAACAGGCCGATCATCGGACACAACTGGAAAACAGCCTGTTGGGCGTGTCCCGCAGCATGCAGAACCTGCGCCGCCAGGTGCTCGACCTGGCGACGTTGCCGGTCAATGTGCTGATCCGCGGCGAGACCGGCAGCGGCAAGGAACTGGTCGCCCGCTGCCTGCACGACTTCGGCCCGCGGGCGAAGAAAGCCTTTGTCGCGCTCAATTGCGCGGCAATCCCCGAGCAGCTGTTTGAAGCCGAGCTGTTCGGCCACGAGAGCGGCGCGTTTACCGGCGCTCAGGGCAAGCGTATCGGCAAGCTGGAATACGCCCACGGCGGCACGCTGTTTCTGGATGAAATCGAAAGCATGCCCCTGGCCCAGCAAGTCAAATTGCTGCGGGTGTTGCAGGAGCAGAAGTTGGAGCGCCTGGGCTCCAATCAGAGCATCCACGTCGATCTGCGCATCATCGCTGCGACCAAACCGGACCTGTTGGAAGAAGCCCGCGCCGGACGCTTTCGCGAAGACCTGGCCTATCGGCTGAACGTCGCACAACTGCGCCTGCCGCCCCTGCGCGAGCGCCGTGAAGATATACCGCTGCTGTTCGATCACTTTGCGCAAAGCGCCGCCGAACGCCTGGGCCGCAGCGTTGAACCGCTGAGTGGCGCGCAACTGGGGCGCCTGCTCAGCCATGACTGGCCGGGCAACGTGCGCGAACTGGCCAACGTCGCCGAACGCCAGGTGCTGGGGCTGGGCGAACCGGAGCCCGAAGGCATCGAGGCCGGGCAATCATTGGCGGCGCAACAGGAAGCCTTCGAGGCCCACTGCCTGAAAGCCGCACTGACCCGACACAAAGGCGATATCAAGGCGGTACTGGCCGAGCTGCAACTGCCCCGGCGCACCTTCAACGAGAAAATGCAGCGGCATGGGTTGGTGCGCGAGATGTTTCTCTAGGGCGTTCTTTGTGGTGTTTTCAAAGACGCCATCGCGGGCACGCCATAAGCGGATTTCCGCTCACCCACCCCAGAACCATCGGCGGCTTTCCGCTCAAAAAAAGCTGCAAACCCTTCTAGATCGGGCCTTCCCCCACCTGGCACAGCTCCTGCTATAGCCCCAGTCAGGCTGTGCTCAGGCACGCTCCATAAAAACAACTATCTGAAGGTTCCTTCAATGGATAACTCCAATACTTTGCCTCTGGGGTCGGCGGCTGCGCCGGCGAAAGAACGCACCACCACCAGCCGCATCAAATCGATCTTCAGCGGATCGGTCGGCAACATGGTCGAGTGGTACGACTGGTACGTCTATGCGGCGTTCTCACTGTACTTCGCCAAAGCCTTCTTCCCGAAAGGCGACACCACCGCCCAACTGCTCAACACCGCTGCGATCTTCGCCGTGGGCTTCCTGATGCGCCCGATCGGCGGCTGGCTGATGGGCCTGTATGCCGACCGCGCCGGTCGCAAGGCCGCGTTGATGGCCTCGGTGCTGCTGATGTGCTTCGGCTCGCTGATCATCGCCCTGAGCCCGGGTTATGAAACCATCGGCGTCGGCGCACCGATCCTGCTGGTGTTCGCCCGTCTGCTGCAAGGCTTGTCGGTGGGTGGCGAATACGGCACCTCGGCCACTTACCTGAGTGAAATGGCGACCAAGGAGCGTCGCGGTTTCTTCTCCAGCTTCCAGTACGTGACCCTGATCTCCGGCCAGCTCATAGCCCTGGCGGTGCTGATCGTGCTGCAACAAGTGCTCACCACCGAGCAACTCTACGATTGGGGCTGGCGTATCCCGTTCGCCATCGGCGCCCTGTGTGCAGTGGTCGCGCTGTACCTGCGTCGCGGCATGGAAGAAACCGAGTCGTTCACCAAGAAGGAAAAAGCCAAGGAAAGCGCAATGCGTACCTTGATGCGCCACCCCAAGGAACTGATGACCGTGGTCGGCCTGACCATGGGCGGCACCCTGGCCTTCTACACCTACACCACCTACATGCAGAAGTACCTGGTGAACACCGTCGGCATGAGCATTTCCGACTCCACCACCATCTCGGCGGCGACGCTGTTTCTGTTCATGTGCCTGCAACCCCTGGTCGGTACGCTGTCGGACAAAGTCGGCCGCCGTCCGATCCTGATCGCCTTCGGCATCCTCGGCACGCTGTTCACCGTGCCGATCCTGACCACCCTGCACACCATCCAGACCTGGTGGGGCGCGTTCTTCCTGATCATGGCGGCGCTGATCATCGTCAGCGGCTACACCTCGATCAACGCGGTGGTGAAGGCTGAGCTGTTCCCCACCGAAATCCGCGCGCTGGGCGTGGGCCTGCCGTATGCGCTGACCGTATCGATCTTCGGCGGCACCGCTGAATACATCGCGCTGTGGTTCAAGAGCATCGGCATGGAAACCGGCTACTACTGGTACGTGACCGCATGTATCGCGGTGTCGTTGGTGGTCTACGTGACCATGAAAGACACCCGCAAGCACTCGCGGATCACCACGAACTAACCGCCGAACGCAGTCACGAATGTGGGAGGGGGCTCGCTCCCGATCGCGGTGTATCAGTCAACTTGTCTCAAGCTGACCCACCGCCATCGGGAGCAAGCCCCCTCTCACATGTGGAACCAGGACAACTCTGGGCCGACTTATAGGGGGTGTCGACCGCGCGCGCAGACTGAACGGGACGCTGTGAAAAATAGGTGGGCGCTGAATGAAAATCCCATAAGGCCGATGGAAATTCGCCGCCATGGCTTGCACTATGACGGCCTCTCAGAAAAGCGCAGCAGGAATCCCAGCCATGTCTGACGACAGCTACTACTACGAACCCGCCAAGGGCCACGGCCTGCCCCATGACCCGTTCAACGCCATCGTCGGCCCGCGACCGATCGGTTGGATTTCGTCCCACGACAGTGAGGGCCACCTGAACCTGGCGCCCTACAGTTTCTTCAATGCGTTCAACTACATTCCGCCGATCATCGGGTTTTCCAGTGTCGGGCGCAAAGACAGCCTGAACAACATCGAACAGACCGGCGAGTTTGTGTGGAACCTGGCCACCCGTCCGTTGGCCGAGCAGATGAACCAGAGCTGTGCCGCCGTGCCGCCGCAGGTGAATGAGTTCGAGTTGTCCGGCCTGACGCCGATGGCCTCGAAGATCGTCGGCGTGCCGCGGGTGGGCGAGAGCCCGGTGGCGTTCGAGTGCAAGGTCACGCAGATCATTCAGCTGCAGCGTGCCGACCATGTGCTGGTACCCAGCTGGCTGGTGCTGGGCGAGGTGGTCGCGGTGCATATTGCCAAGTGGCTGCTCAAGGATGGGATCTACGACACCGCCGCCGCCGAGCCGATCCTGCGTGGCGGCGGCCCGGCGGATTACTTCCAACTGGGCCCCGAGGCGCTGTTCAAAATGTATCGCCCAGGCGCCACCCAAGCCTGACTGCAATGCAATAAAAATGTGGGAGGGGGCTTGCCCCCGATAGCGGTGTTTCAGCTACAGATAGGCTGACTGACACACCTCCATCGGGGGCAAGCCCCCTCCCACATTAGATCAGCGGCGTGCGTTAGTTTGTGGCAGTCGCCCAGGTCAACTGACCTTCTGCGTCGACGTCGGTCAACAACTCAAGGTGCAGCGTCGCCGCATCATCGGCATCGGATGCCGTCTTGAACTTCTGTCCATCCAGGATCTTGTGAAACTGCGGTGCGCCCATGCCATCGAGTGCCTTGACGGCGACGGCGGCGCTGTAGCCCCCTTCGCCCGGTACTACGGCGGAAACGGCTTCGTGGTGGGCAAATTGTTTACGTGCCATGTTGCAGGTCCTGGCCAATGGAAAGTCGGCCATTCTAAACCCTAACCGGCGAGTTGCAGGTACTCGCCGTAAGCATTGGCGGCGGATGCATCGGTGAAGGTCTGGAAGTCCATGCTGCGCACGACTGCGTCGTTCAACAGCTCGGTGAAGATCATCAGGGCTGGCGAGTTGAAGTAGGCACTCATCGCCTGCTCGCTGCTCCAGAGGCCCGAGACCAGCCAGACATCGGGGTCGACCTGGGAATGCTGCAACGAAAATTGCAGGCAACCCTGAGCCTGACGGCCCGGTTCGATCAAACTGCTCAAACGAGCACCGAGTTCGGTGCTGCAGCCGCTACGGGCGCGGATAAAGGCCATATGGCTCGCGGGAATGGGGGTGGACATGTTCGACTCTCCCGTTGAGAAGTGATGCTCGGCAAGCACTGTGAGGGTGTGTTGCCACAGGATCAAAGATAACGGCGCGGGTCGAGGCGCGGTTAGTCGATTCCTGCCGGCTTATTGCACAATCCTGCGAAAAGCGTAGACAGGACGATTGCCCGCCGGTTTTATTCCACCGGCAAACGCCTTGTTTCAGGGACGTGACAGCCGCCGCGCTTGCCTGATTCACGCAGCTTCGCAGGATCAGGCAAGGATTGTGCAGAATCGACATAACACGGTTTGCACCGCCACCGCTAAGCTGAGCCCATCAAAGAAGCCTGCAGAGGACGCCCTATGTCGTCGCCCGAACCTAAGCCCGTGCCCCTCGATGCCGAGATGGAAAAACAGCGCGCCGAACTGGCCAGCATCGTGCGTCGGCATACCTGGGAAGACGGCTCCTACGGTACGGCGATCACGTCACTGTTCCTGAACCGCCACAACACCCCGCGCGACTTCAGCCCGGTGCTGGTGGAGCCCGCCTTGTGCATCCTGGCCAATGGCCGCAAGGAGGTGCGCCTGGCCGATGAAATCTTCGCCTATGACCCGCTCAATTACCTGGTGTTTTCGGTGTCGATGCCCGTGGCCGGGCGGATCATCGATGCCACCGAGCAAGACCCCAACCTGTCGATCCGCATCAACATCGACCCGGCGCAGCTCACCGCCCTGATCGCAGAAGCCGGGCCGATGGGCGTGCCATCGCGCCCGACTGCGCGTGGGATGTACGTCGACCGCCTCGACAACCAACTGCTCGACGCCGTACTGCGCTTGACGCGCTTGCTCGATTCGCCCAAAGACATAGCGATGCTGGCGCCGTTGATCAGCCGTGAAATTCTCTACCGCTTGTTACGTGGGCCGCAGGGTTACCGGCTGTATGAAATCGCCGTGGCCAACAGTCAGAGTCATCGGGTCAGCCAGGCGATCAAATGGCTCAATGGCAACTACGAACAACCGCTGCGCATCGATGACCTGGCCAGGGAAGTGAACCTGAGCGTCTCGACCTTGCACCACCGCTTCAAGGCCATCACCGCGATGAGCCCGCTGCAATACCAGAAGCAATTGCGCTTGCAGGAAGCGCGGCGGCTGATGCTTGCCGAAGGTCTGGAAGCCTCCGCGGCGGGGTATCGGGTGGGGTATGAAAGCCCGTCGCAGTTCAGCCGCGAATACAGCCGGCTGTTTGGTGCGCCGCCGCTGCGGGATTTGGCCAGGTTGCGTCAGAGCGTGTGATTCACTGCCGATCAGATGTGGGAGGGGTGGTTCGACTTGCTCCCGATGGCAGTGAGTCAGCTAAAGATAAGCTGACTGTTGCACCGCTATCGGGAGCAAGCTCCCTCCCACATTTGATCGGCGGCGCTGCTTAGTCGAGGGTTCGGGGCAGTTGCAGGGTGACCCGCAAACCACCCTCGCGCAAATTCTGCAAACTCACTTCGCCGCCATGGCTGTGCGCTATGTTGCGCGCGATGCCCAGGCCCAGGCCGTAGCCCTGCTGCTGGCCGGCGAGGCGGAAGTGCGGTTCGAAGACTTGCTCCAGGCGCTGTTCCGGCACGCCGGGGCCTTCGTCGTCGACGTGCAGGATGAACTCCGCGCCATCGTCCTCGATATGCAAATGGGCGTTCTGCCCGTACTTCAATGCGTTGTCGATCAGGTTGCCGATGCAGCGCTTGAGCGCCAGCGGCTTGCCCGGGTACGGCGCCAACGCGCGCCCATGCTGGGTCACGCGGCCGTTGCCGTTGGGCGCCAGGTACGGTTCCACCAGGCAGTCGAGCACATGGTTGAGGTCCACCGGCTCGATGTTTTCGTGGATGTCGGTGTCTTTCACGCATTGCAGCGCGCCTTTGACCAGCAACTCCAACTCGTCCAGGTCGCGGCCGAATTTGGTTTGCAGGTTTTCATCTTCAAGCAATTCAACCCGCAGGCGCAGGCGTGTGATTGGTGTGCGCAAGTCGTGGGAAATTGCACTGAACAACTGGCTGCGTTCGGTGAGGTAACGGCTGATGCGTTCGCGCATGGCATTGAATGCGCGCCCTACTTCGACCACTTCACTGCCGCCGCCTTCGGCCACCGGCTCCACGTCGGCGCCCAGCGACATGTCCCGCGCCGCCCGCGCCAAGCGCTTGAGCGGCCGGCTCTGCCAGTGGACCAACAGGCCGATGAACAGCAGCAAAAAGCCGCTGGTCAGCACGATAAACCACACTTGCTGCGACGGCAGGCCTTGTTCTTCAAGGCTGGTGTACGGCTCGGGCAACAGCGAGGCGATGTACAGCCATTCGCCAGGGGCGAGTTGGATCTGGGTGACCAGCACGGGCGGGTTCACCGGTTCCAGGGTCAGCGCGTAATGCGCCCAGGAGCGTGGCAGCTCATCGAGTTTCAACCCGGCATTGAAGATGCGCAGGTCTTCGGCGCTGACGAATTCCACCGAGATATGCACATCGGCGCCCAAGGTCTGGCGCAACACTTCATCGACCGCCTTGAGCACCGCTTGCTTGCGCGGGGTCTGCGGCAAGATCGCCATGTCCAGCGGGCGGTCGTTGAGCGTCACCACAAACCGTGTGCCGCCCATGCTGCGCAATTGGTCGAGGACCAACGGGCGGTAAGCCACCGGCAACGAACGGAAATAGCTCACGCTGGCGGTCATCGAATGCGCCAGGCTGCGGGCGCTGGTGACCAGGCCTTCGAGCTGGGTGGCGCGCAATTGCGAGACCCAGATCACGCTGGACAGCGCCTGAGCGAACAGCACCGCGAGCAGCGTCAGCAGGAGCATGCGCCCGAGCAGCGAGCGCGGCACCGGGAAGCGGCGGCGACGTTCGCTCAGGTGTTCAGTGGACACTGCCGGCAACCACGCTGGCTGCCAGTTGATAACCGCTGCCGCGCACGGTGCGGATCAGCCTCGGCGGTTTTTCCGTGTCGCGCAGGCGTTGGCGCAGACGGCTGACGGCCATGTCGACGATCCGGTCGAGCGGCATCAGGTCGCGGCCACGGGTGGCGTTGCCGATGGTGTCGCGGTCGAGGATCTGTTGCGGGTGGTCGAGAAACAGCTTGAGCAGGGCAAAGTCGGCCCCGGAGAGGATCACCTCTTCACCGTCGACGTGAAACAGTCGGTGGCTGATCGTGTCCAGGCGCCATTCATCGAACACCAACACCTCGCCATTGCCGCCGCGCTCCTGGCCGAACTGGCAGCGGCGCAACAGTGCCTTGATCCGCGCCTGCAACTCGCGGGGGCTGAAAGGCTTGCCGATGTAGTCGTCGGCGCCCAGCTCCAGGCCGATCACACGGTCGGCTTCGTCGGAACTGGCGGTGAGCATGATGATCGGCACCTGCGCCTGGCGCGGGTGCTGGCGAATCCAGCGACACAGGCTGAAGCCGTCTTCGTCCGGCAACATCACATCGAGGATGACCAGGTCGCACGGCGCCTCGTCCATCGCCTGACGGAACCCCGCACCGTCCGGCACGCCACGCACCTGGAAACCGGCGCGACTGAGGTAGGTTTGCAGCAATTCGCGGATTTCCTGGTCGTCGTCGACGAGGAGAATCGATTTACTGATTACGCTCACGGGGTCCTCCTTGTTGTTATGGCCAAACTTGAGTCATCTGTTGTTCATCAGGGCCTCATCGGGGGCAAGCCCCCTCCCACATTTGGAATGCATTCCAAGTGTGGGAGGGGGCTTGCCCCCGATGGCGCGATCACTGCCTACGCGAATGCCTGTTCAAGCGCCACACCCGCCCCGGTCAACCCGGAATACGGCGCCGTCACCAGCCATACCGGAATGCCCTTGAAGTAGTCGCTCATGCAGCCTTTGTCACTGAAGCTCTTGGCAAAATCGCTGTGGATAAAGAAGTCGGCAAACCGCGGAATCACCCCGCCGACGATATACACACCGCCCCGTGCGCCGGTGGTCAGGACGTTGTTACCGGCTACGCGGCCCAGCCAGATACTGAACTGGTTCAACACTTCCATCGCCACCGGGTCGCCGGCCAGGCCTGCCGCCGTGATCGCTTCTGGCGTATCCAGCACCGGCGAGTGACCATCCACCGCACAGATCGCCCGATACACCCGTGGCAAACCTGCACCACTCAAGGCGCTTTCGGCGCTGACATGGCCGATCTCATTGTAAATGTGCTGCCACAGCTGGGCTTCCCGCGGGCTGCTCAGGGGCAGGTCGACATGGCCGCCCTCCCCCGGCAACGCGACCCAACGGCCGCCGCCCAGGTCGAGCAAGGTGCCGACGCCCAGACCGGTGCCCGGACCGATCACCACCGCCGGGCGCAACGGTTCCGGCGTGCCAGGGCAGACCACGCGGAATTCGTCGGGCTTCAAGCGGGTCATGCCCAGGGCCATGGCCGAGAAGTCATTGACCAGCAGCAATTCATCCACCTGCAAGGTGTTGCAAAACGCAGTCTTACTCAGGCGCCAGTGGTTGTTGGTGAATTTAAATTCATCACCGCTCACCGGCCCGGCCACCGACAGGCACACCGCGCCGATGTCGCCGATCGCCAGGCCTTCTTCCTTGAGGTAGACCTTGATCGCGTCCTCAGGGCTTTTATGATCCGCGGTGGCCTGCACCCGGATCGAATGCAGTGCCTGATCCCGCCACAACGCAAACCGGGCGTTGGTACCGCCAATATCACCGACCAGCGCAAGCTTCACTTAAGCGTCTCCAAGGCACAGGTAAAGGCGCTGGCGCCTTGCTCTGCAGAGCTTGCGGCCAAGCGCATAAATGCAAACAGCTCGCGACCGGCCCCCACGTTATTGCCCAACAGGCCCGTGGCAGGTGTGCGCGCTGCAAATTCTTCGGCGTCCACCTTAAGCTCCAAGGTGCCTTTGACACCATCCACACGAATGATATCGCCATCGCGCACCCGTGCCAGCGGCCCGCCGCTCTGGGCTTCGGGGTTGACATGGATCGCGGCGGGGATCTTACCCGACGCGCCGGACATGCGCCCGTCCGTTACCAGCGCCACTTTGAAGCCACGGTCCTGCAACACGCCAAGGAACGGCGTCATCTTGTGCAATTCGGGCATGCCGTTGGAGCGCGGCCCCTGGAAGCGCATCACCGCGACAAAGTCTTTTTCCAACTGGCCGGCCTTGAACGCATCGGCCAGATCTTGCTGGTCCTGGAACACCACGGCCGGGGCTTCGACGACCTGGTGCTCGGGGGCCACGGCGGAGACTTTCATCACGCCACGGCCGAGGTTGCCTTGCATCACGCGCAAGCCACCTTCGGGCGAGAACGCACGGGCCACCGGGCGCAGGATGGCTTCGTCGAGGCTTTCGATCGGGCCGTCGCGCCAGATCAGCTCGCCGTCGACCAGGAACGGTTCCTGGATGTAGCGGCTCAGGCCTTTGCCGGCCACGGTGTTGACGTCTTCGTGAAGCAGGCCGGCTTCGAGCAGTTCACGAATCAGGAACGACATGCCGCCCGCCGCCTGGAAGTGGTTGATGTCGGCTTTGCCGTTTGGATAGACGTGGGACAGGGTCGGCACCACCTCGGAGAGGTCGGCCATGTCTTGCCAGGTCAGGATGATCCCCGCCGACATGGCGATGGCCGGCATGTGCAAGGTGTGGTTGGTGGAACCGCCGGTAGCGTTGAGCGCGACGATGGCGTTGACGATGGATTTTTCGTCGACGATCTCGCCGATCGGCGTGAAGTTGCCGTTGGCCTTGGTCAGGCGCGTGACCTGATGCGCGGCTTCGCGGGTCAGCGCGTCACGCAGCGGCGTGTACGGGTTGACGAACGAGGCGCCGGGCAAATGCAGGCCCATCACTTCCATCAGCAACTGGTTGGTATTGGCGGTGCCATAGAAGGTGCAGGTGCCGGGGCTGTGGTAGGACTTCATCTCCGACTCCAGCAGCTCTTCGCGGCTGGCCTTGCCTTCGGCGTAGCGCTGGCGCACGTCGGCCTTCTGCTTGTTGGAGATGCCCGACGGCATTGGCCCGCCAGGAACGAAGATCATCGGCAGATGGCCGTAGCGCAGGGCGCCCATCATCAGGCCGGGGACGATCTTGTCGCAGATGCCCAACATCAGCGCAGCGTCGAACATGTTGTGGGACAGCGCTACCGCCGTGGACATGGCGATGACTTCACGGCTGAGCAGGCTCAGCTCCATGCCCGGCTCGCCTTGGGTCACGCCGTCGCACATGGCGGGCGTGCCGCCGGCGAACTGGCCGACCGAGCCGACTTCGCGCAGGGCTTTTTTGATCTGGTCCGGGAAATGTTCATACGGCTGGTGCGCCGAGAGCATGTCGTTATATGACGAAACAATTGCCACGTTGGCGGCATTCATCATACGCAGACTATTTTTATCTTCGGTGCCGCAACCGGCCACGCCGTGGGCAAAGTTGGCGCATTGCAGCTTGCCGCGCATCGGGCCGTCGCTGGCGGCGCCGCGAATGAGCGCAAGGTAAGCCTCACGGGTTGCACGACTGCGGGCGATAAGCCGTTCGGTGACCTCAAGAACGCGGGGATGCATGTGTAGAACTCCAGGCTAACGGATGTGGCGACCTGAGTGTCTATGCTGATCAAACGCCCGCGGCACATGGGATGGCAGAGAGTCGCTTGGATCATCGGACCAGTTGATTCAGGTCACTCGTTGTAGATTGAACAAAATATTGCCACTAAAAAGGCTTGTTTTCTATTTTTATGCGAATAATCTTGTAATTCTTACAACAAATCGACGACAGGCACTCTCCAATGACTCTTCGAATCGCAATCAATGGTTTTGGCCGTATCGGCCGCAATGTCCTGCGCGCACTGTATACCCAAGGCTATCGCCAGGATTTGCAGATCGTCGCGATCAATGACTTGGGCGACAGCTCGATCAATGCCCACCTGCTCAAATACGACACCGTCCACGGTACTTTCGATGCAGAGGTCGCACACGATCAGGAAAGCCTGACCGTCAATGGTGACCGGATCGCCGTCAGCGCCATTCGCAACCCGGCCGACCTGCCCTGGGCTGCGCACAATATCGACGTGGTGTTCGAATGCACCGGCCTGTTCACCGACCGGGCCAAGGCTGCTGCCCATATTAGCGCCGGCGCGCGCAAGGTGATCATCTCTGCCCCGGCCAAAGGCGCGGATGCCACCGTGGTCTACGGGGTAAATCATGACATTTTGCGTCAATCCCACCAGATCATCTCCAACGCTTCCTGCACCACCAACTGCCTGGCACCCGTGGCCCAGGTGCTGCACCGCGAGCTGGGCATCGAAAGCGGCCTGATGACCACCATCCATGCCTACACCAACGACCAGAACCTGACCGACGTCTACCACACCGACCCCTACCGCGCGCGCTCGGCCACCCAGAACATGATCCCGAGCAAGACCGGCGCCGCCGAAGCGGTCGGCCTGGTGCTGCCGGAACTGGCGGGCAAGCTGACCGGCATGGCCGTGCGGGTGCCGGTGATCAACGTATCGCTGGTGGACCTGACCGTGCAGTTGAAGAAAGACGCTACTGCCGAGGAAGTCAACGCGCTGCTCAAGGAAGCCAGCCAGCACTCGAAGATCCTCGGCTACAACACCCTGCCGCTGGTTTCCAGTGACTTCAACCACAACCCGCTGTCGTCGATCTTCGACGCCAACCACACCAAGTCCAGCGGCAAACTGCTGAAAGTGCTGGCCTGGTACGACAACGAGTGGGGCTTCTCCAACCGCATGCTGGACAACTGCCTGGCGCTCTGCAACGCCGAATAATCTTTTGTGGGAGGGGCGGTTCGACGGTTCGACTTGCTCCCGATGGCGGTGTATCAGTCATGCATGTGTTGACTGACATTCCGTAATCGGGAGCAAGCCGCTCCCACATTTGATAGGTAGAGGCCCAGAGAAACAGCCACTTGCCATTTGTGCTGATGATACGCATTATCATTAACTACAAATCGGTCCGGTATCGCTGTGAGCCAATCTCGCTTCAACCAAGTCTTTCTCACCCAACGGGTGATTCTGCTACGCACCTTGCAGCGGATGGTGAACAACCACAGCACCGCCGAGGACCTGTTGCAGGAAACCTACCTGCGCGTGACCCGGGCCCTGGGCGAGCGGCCGATCGATCACCTCGAACCCTTCGTCTACCAGACCGCGCGCAACCTCGCGCTGGATCACTTGCGTTCACGCAGGATACAGGCGCGCACACTGCAGGAAGATGTCCCGCTGGACGTCCTGCAAAGCGTCGCCGCCCCCATCAGCACGCCCGAAGACGCGACCCAGGCCGAGCAACTGCTTGAGCACCTGAGCATCAGCCTCGGCCAATTGAGTGCCCGCCAGCAACGGATTTTCATCCTCAGCCGCCTGCATGGTTGCAGCTACCAGGAGATTGCCGATCAATTGGAAGTGTCCTTGAGCACGGTGCAAAAGGAACTGAAATTGATCATGGCCATCTGTGTAGGTGTGGCCGAACGGCTGGATCAGCCTTAAGCTTCACCCGACAGAAATGTCGACCCAGGCTGTAGGAAAGATAAATAGAACGTGGCGAAGACCCGAGGCACACCGTGACCGACCCGAATAAACTGCGCCCCCACGCGCTGGCTCATGAGGTGTTGCAAGACCCGGCGATGGACCAGGCCCTCGACTGGCTGATCGCCCTGCAGTGCCCGCAACCCGGGCAGCAGGCCGCATTCGAAGCCTGGCTGGCCGGCGACCCGGCGCGCGTCCAGGCCTTCGGCAAAGCCCAGGCCGCCTGGGGCGGGGCGCCCGTCCACAGCGCCGCCGTTGCGCTGGCCGCACCGCGCAAACCCAGGGCCTGGCGCCGTATCAAACCGCATTGGAAACCACTGGCCACCGCCGCCGTGTTGATGCTCGGGCTGTTCAGCTTCAGCAACCTGCCGGTACGCCTGCAAGCTGACCACCTCACCGTGGTGGGTGAGCGCCAGCGCCTGCAATTGGATGAGGGCTCGAACGTCCTGTTGAACACCGATTCGGCGTTCTCCAGCACCACCCGGGATCACCAGCGCATCGCCCGCCTCTACCAAGGCGAAGCGTTTTTCGAGGTAACGCCCAACCGCGGCCTGCCCCTGGAAGTCGACGCCGGCCCGGTGCGCGCCAGCGTGCGCGACACCGCGTTCGCCGTGCGCTACCTCAACGGCGAAGCGCAGGTGCAGGTGCAGCGCGGCGACGTCGACCTGAGCAACACCTTCGACGATGCCCGCGTGCGCCTGAGCGCTGGGCAAAGCATCCGCATCGGTCCCAAGGGCTTCGGTCAACCCGCCAGGCTCGACGCCAACAAGGACCTGGCCTGGGTCCAGGGCCGGCTGATCTTCGAAAACCGCCCGATGAGCGAAGTGCTCGCCGAATTGCGCCGCTACTACCCCGGCTGGATCGTCAACACCAACGACCAACTCGCCAGCGTCGCCGTCACCGGCAACTACCGCCTCGACCAACCGTTGGACGTAGTGCGTTCCCTGGCCCACATCACCTCGGCCAAGCTCTCTGAATACCCGGCCTTGGTGATCCTGAACTAAATGAGAATTATTTTTACTCGATAGACCTCGGCTGTACGTCTCGTCTTAGCCAATGCAACTGATTCCTATTTGAACCAGTGCGCAACTATAAGACTCGTACTTCCGGAGCGCTCTCGATGTCCTCTCGTTTCAATCGCCGGTCTTCTTCACCCGTGCTGTCCTTGCTGACCGCCGCCCTCCTGCTGGCCGGTACCCCGCTGACGGCCGCCGCCGCCGAACCGACCGCCCGCAGCCACGGCAACTACAGCTTCAGCATCGAACAGCAGCCACTGGTTTCGGCACTCAATGCCTTCACCGCCGTGACCGGCTGGCAAGTCGGCCTGCCGGCGGAGCTGGGCCAGGGCGTGTCGTCCCCTGGCGTGCGCGGTGCGCTGTCGCCGGAAAAAGCCCTGGAGCGCTTGTTGGTGGGGACCAACCTGGGCTACCGCAAACTCGGCAACAGCAACATCGTCCTGGAAAAGCGCGCTGCCGGCGGTGTCCTCAACCTGCAACAGGTGACCATCAGCGCCACCCGTAACGAGCAGGACGTCAACAGCGTACCGAACACCGTCAGCGTGCATGATCGCCAAACGCTGGACCGCCAGAACGTCAACACGATCCGCGAGCTGGTGCGTTACGAGCCGGGCGTCTCGGTCGGTGGCGCCGGCACCCGTGCCGGCAATGCGGGCTACAACATTCGCGGTATCGACGGCGACCGCATCCTCACCCAGGTCGATGGCGTGGAAGTGCCGGACAACTTCTTCAACGGCCCCTACGCCAAGACCCGTCGCAACTACGTCGACCCGGAAATCGTCAAGCGCGTGGAAATCCTGCGCGGCCCGGCGTCGGCCCTGTACGGCAGCAGCGCCATCGGCGGCGCGGTGAGCTATTTCACCCTCGACCCGGACGACATCATCAAACCCGGCCAGGACGTCGGCGCCCGCCTCAAGACCGGCTACAGCTCCGCCGACGAGAGCTGGCTGACCTCCGCCACCGTCGCCGGCCGCGTACAGGACGTTGACGGCTTGTTGCACCTGAGCCAGCGCAACGGCCATGAAACCGAAGCCTACGACGGCAACAACGCCACCGGCCTGGCCCGCACCGGCGCCAACCCCGAGGAGGCGCGCACCACCAACGTGTTGGCCAAACTGGGCTGGAACTATGGCGATGACAACCGTCTGGGCCTGACTTACGAGAAGTACAAGGACGATCGCGACGTCAACCTGAAGAATGCCGTGGGTGGCCCGTTCGTCGGTGGTCAAGGTTTCAATCTCTACCGTGACCGCCGGGGCAACGACACCATCACCCGCGAACGTTTTGGCCTGGAAAACACCTTCGCCCTCGACTCGCCCGTGACCGATCGCATCAAGACCAGTCTCAATTACCAGATCGCTAAGACCGACCAGAGCACCGCAGAAATCTACCAGGCCGGCCGTCGGGTATTGCGCACCCGCGACACGCTTTACGAAGAAAAACAGTGGGTATTCGATGCCCAGCTGGACAAGGCATTCAGCCTCGGCGAAACCGATCACCAAGTGACCTACGGCACCACGCTCAAGCAGCAGAAAGTCACCGGCTCCCGCGAGGGCGCAGCTACTTGCCTCGCCGTCGGCGCCGGTTGCACAGCCATTGGCGCGCCCAGCCCAACGGCCAGCGACAGCGTGAAGAAGGCCAGCGACTTCCCCGACCCGACCATCAACACCTATTCGTTGTTTGCCCAGGACCAGATCGCCTGGGACAAATGGACCTTCCTGCCCAGCCTGCGTTATGACTACACCCAGCTCAAACCCAAGCTGACCCAAGCGTTCCTCAGTACCGTCAACCCGACCGGCCAATACCCGGTGAGCGACAAGGAAAAAACCTGGCACCGTGTCACCCCCAAGTTTGGCCTGACGTATGCCCTGACCGATCACTACACCCTGTTTGGCCAATACGCCGAAGGCTTCCGCACGCCCTCGGTCAAGGCGCTGTACGGACGTTTTGAAAACCTGAACCTGGGCTACACCGTCGAGCCCAACCCCAACCTCAAGCCGGAAACCAGCAAAGGCATCGAAACCGGGATTCGCGGCAAGTTCGCCGCAGGCTCCTTCGACATCGCGGTGTTTTACAACAAATACCGCGATTTTATCGACGAAGACAACGCGGTCGTCGGCGGCACCGTCGAACAGTTCCAGGCCGTCAATATCAAGCGCGCAACCATCAAGGGCGCGGAAGCCAAGGGCCGCTTGAACCTCGACGCCTTCGGGGCGCCTCAGGGCCTGTATACCCAGGGGTCGATTGCCTACGCCTACGGGCGCAACGACGACAGCGGCGAGCCGCTGAACAGCGTCAACCCACTCAAAGGCGTATTCGGCCTGGGTTACGAACAGGACAACTACGGTGGCCTGCTGAGCTGGACCCTGGTGAAGAAACAAGACCGTGTCGACAGCAAGACCTTCTTCGCGCCCGACGGCGACAGCGCCAACGGCCCGTTCAAGACCCCAGGCTTCGGCATCCTCGACCTGACCGGCTTCTATAAAGTCACCCGCGATGTGACCCTCAACGCCGGCCTCTACAACCTGACCGACAAGAAGTACTGGAACTGGGATGACGTGCGCAGCTACGACAGCGTCGGCGAAGCCGGTGTCACCGGCCCGGCCAACCTCGACCGCCTGACCCAGCCCGGTCGCAACTTTGCGATCAATGTGATCTGGGACATCTGATCAATCCGCCTCGCCGGAATCAATCACCGGCGAGGTGAGGATTTTTTACTGTGCCGCGTCTTCTTGTTCGTCTAGTTACTAACCGCCCAGCCATGCCTCAGGGCAACACGGCGCTCCCTTCACAAGGACTTTGTCATGACCGCTTCGCCTTCCGCAGAACGCCCAAGCCTGCGCTCCCAGCGCCTGAACCAGATCACCAGCGAGCCGCACACCCGGCTCGATGCGCTAGTCAAGGCGCACGCGCCGTTTGAAACCCAGCCCAACTTCGCGCGCTTCGTGGTGGCGCAGTACCTGTTCCAATCGGAACTGGTGGCGCTGTACAACGATGCCGCGCTGATCAAGATCGTCCCCGACCTGGCCGAGCGCTGCCGCGCCGACGCCGCCAGGCTGGACCTGGCCGACCTGGACACTGACGTGCCGGCCGCCGTCCCCGGCGCCGTGCAGAACCCGAGCCAAGCCGAAGCCCTGGGCTGGTTGTTCGTCTCCGAAGGCTCGAAGCTGGGCGCGGCGTTCCTGATCAAGCGCGCCGTGGCCCTGGGCCTGAGCGAAACCTTCGGCGCCCGCCACCTCGGCGAGCCGGCCGGCGGCCGCGCCGACGGCTGGAAGCGCTTCACCCGCACCCTCGACGGCCTGGAATTCAGCGCCGAAGAAGAAGCCGATGTGGAAAAAGGTGCGCTCAATGCGTTTATGCGCTTCACGGTGTTGCTCGAACAGGCATACGCTACCGCCCCTGAGCTGGCCTGATATTCGATTGAAATGCGTAATCGGTGGGAGGGGCGGTGCGACGATTCGACTTGCTCCCGATAGGGGTGGGTCAGCCATGAAAGTGGTGGCTGACACGCCCCCCACACTTGGATCTCATGCCAAGCTGAATAATTGTTTTCCCCGACTTGCACACACCCATGACCGGCAAATCCCCATCCACCTCGAGAATCGCCCGGCTCCTCTTCGGCCTGCTGGCCTACGTCAGCCTGGGTATCGGGTTGGTGGCGATTGTCGTGCCGGGTTTGCCCACCACCGAATTCATCCTGCTGGCTGCCTGGGCCGCCACCAAAAGCTCGCCGCGCCTCAGCGCCTGGCTGGAAAAACACCGCCTGTTCGGGCCGATCCTGTTCAACTGGCGCAACGGCAAGATCATCGCGCGCCGCGCCAAAATCAGCGCGACCGTCAGCATGCTGTTCTGTGCCCTACTGATGCTGCTGACGCTCGATCACGGCTGGCCGATCTACCTGACCATCGCCGGAATGAGCCTGGGCAACCTGTGGATATGGTCCCGCCCGGAACGGCTCGCACGCCCCGTATAGCGCGGGATGTAGGCGTTTTCCTACCGTTCATCGCCTCCCTCTCATGAAACCCCTGGCTGCGCCGATGCTCCGGATAAGGCGCCGAATGGACTTGGCCCAGCTCGCATACCAACAAGCCCATCCGTGAGTGAACCTATGTTCGATACCCTCTCCATCCGCTTGAAAATCTTGCTGCTGTCCGGCCTCTGCCTGCTGGGAGTGATTGCGCTGGTGGTCGGCATGAATATTTACAATACCGCGCAGAACAATGCGCTGGTCAGCGACTCAAGCTCACGGATGCTCACCGCCAGTGTGCAACAACTGCTGCAAGCCAAGGCTGCCGAACAGGCGGTGCAACTGCAGCGAACCTTCGGCGACAGCCTGGTGGCGCTGACCGCCCTCGCCGACCAGGTCAAAGACCTGCGTACCCTGGCCGCCAAGCGCTCCCTCGAACCGGGCGCGCTGCGTGAAGAACTCAACCAGAGCCTGAAAACCGCGTTTGAACGCAACAGCAAGGTGCTGGGGATCTGGATGTCGTTCGAGCCCAATGCGCTGGATGGCAAGGACAGTGAGTTTATCGACGACAAGGCGCGTGTCTCCAACGATAAAGGCCGTTTCTCCAGCTACTGGAGCCGCGCCGGCGGCGAAGGCTTGAACACCATCATGGTCGAAGAGGACCTGAACAAAACCACCCTCAACCTCAACGGCACCCCCTACAACATCTGGTACACCTGCCCACGGGACACCCGTCGCGCTTGCCTGCTGGACCCGTATGAAGACACGGTGGGCGGCAAGACTGTATTGATGACCACCATCGCCCTGCCGTTGCTGGTAGACGGCAAACTCATCGGCGTCCTGGGCGTCGACATTGCCCTCAATGCCTTGCAAGCCAGCACCGATGTTGCACAGAAAGACCTGTTCAACGGTATGGCGCAGTTGGAGATTATCTCCAGCACCGGTTTGATCGCCGCCTACAGTGGCGAACCGGCCAAGGTCGGCAAGAACCTGATCGACACCCTGGGCGCCGAAGGCAAAGAGATCGTGCAACTGCTGGGCAGCGACAACCGCACGATTCTCGAACAGGAAAACACCATTCGCGCGGTGTACCCGCTCAAACCGCTTGCCGACGCCAAGTCCTGGGGCATAGTGATCAAGCTGCCCAAGGCCGTACTGCTGGCCGACAACGTCAAGCTGCAAGCCGTACTCGACAAGGCTCAGGCCAGCGGCACGCTCAAGGCCTTGCTGGTCGCGGCCGTCGCCGCATTGCTCGGCCTGCTGCTGGTCTGGCTGACCGCCACCGGCGTGACCCGGCCGATCAACAGCGTGGCCGCCATGCTCAAGGACATCGCCAGCGGCGACGGCGACCTCACCCAGCGCCTGGCCTACTCCAAGAAAGACGAGCTGGGCGAACTGGTGACCTGGTTCAACCGTTTCCTCGACAAGCTGCAACCGACCATCGCGCAGATCAAGCAAAGCATCAGCGAAGCCCGTGGCACGGCGGACCAGTCTTCGGCCATTGCACGCCAGACCAGCGAAGGCATGCAGGTGCAGTTCCGCGAGATCGACCAGGTGGCCACGGCGTCCAATGAAATGAGCGCCACCGCCCATGACGTCGCCAACAGCGCCTCCAACGCCGCCAGCGCGGCGCGCGGGGCCGATCAGTCGGCGCGCGAAGGCATGTCGATCATCGAGCAGAGCACCCGCGATATCACCACCCTCGCCGACGAAGTCAGCAAGGCCGTGAGCGAAGTCGAAGCACTGGCCGTCAACAGCGAGCAGATCGGTTCAGTGCTGGAAGTGATCCGCAGCATTGCCGAGCAGACCAACCTGCTGGCGCTCAACGCCGCCATCGAAGCGGCACGCGCCGGGGAAAGCGGGCGCGGGTTTGCGGTAGTGGCCGACGAAGTACGCAACCTGGCCAAGCGCACCCAGGATTCGGTGGAGGAAATCCGCCAGGTGATCGAACGCATCCAGAGCGGCACCCGTGGCGTGGTGGCGACCATGCATTCGAGCCAACAGCAGGCCCAGAGCAATGCCGGGCAGATCCATCAGGCCGTGCAGGCGCTGGGCAAGATCAGCGACGCAGTGACGGTGATCAGCGACATGAACCTGCAGATCGCCAGCGCCGCCGAACAACAGAGCGCAGTGGCCGAAGAGGTCAACCGCAATGTGTCGGCGATCCGCACCGTGACCGAAACCCTCACCGGCCAGGCTACGGAATCGGCGGCAATCAGCAGCCAACTCAATGCACTGGCCAGCCAGCAGATGAAACTGATGGATCAGTTCAGGGTGTAAACAACACTGTAGGAGCGAGCTTGCTCGCGAAGAACGTCAACGATCACGCGTGCATCCTGGATGAACGCGGTGCCCTTGAGTTTTTCGCGAGCAAGCTCGCTCCTACAGGCCGGTCCAGGCCGTGACAAACGCCGCCACATCCTCTTTCGGCGCGGTACGCGGCGGGTTCTGCGGGGTGCCCAGGTAGAGGAAGCCAATGACTTCCTCGCCCTCTTTCAGTCCCAGCCCCTTGGCCACATGGGCCGAGTAGGACAAGTCCCCGGTGCGCCACTCCGCGCCAATCCCCTGGGCATAGGCCGCCAGCAGGATGCCATGGGCGGCACAAGCCGCCGCCAGCAACTGCTCGGATTTCGGCACCTTGAAGTGTTCCTGCTGGCGGGCAATCACCACTACGACCAGCGGCGCGCGCAACGGGCCGTTCTGGGCCTTGTCGAGGACGGCCTGCGGCGCGTCGGGGTCTTGCAGGCGGGCGGCTTCGACCAGCAACGTGCCCATCTGCTCACGGGCCGCGCCTTCCACGGTGAGGAACCGCCAAGGACGCAACTGGCCGTGGTCGGGCGCACGCATGGCCGCGGCGAACAGCACATCACGCTGCTCCTGGGTCGGTGCCGGTTCCAGCAGGCGCGGCACGGAAACACGGTTGAGCAAAGCGTCGAGAGCCTGCATTGGCCACCTCCAGAAAAAAATGTGCGGTCATTCTAGCGGGAATGGACCGGGATGCCATCAAACGATAATTGCTCTTATTCAAACCGCCCCGCCCTGTTAGACTTTGCGACCTTATTTTCCGCCTTTGCTCAGGAAACTCGATGCTCCGTTCGCTTCTTCGCCTGTCTGCAGGACTGATGGCCATGAGCCTGGTTGCCTGCGATGACGCCCCCCGGTTTACCCAGGCTGAGCCGGGGGAAGCGCGGGCCGGCGGGGCAACGACGGTGAACAAACACGGCCAGAACGCCTTTTCCCTGCCCTCGGCCAACCTGTCGCCAACCCGCCGCCTGGATTTCAGCGTCGGCAACAGTTTCTTTCGCAGCCCCTGGGTGATCGCGCCTTCCACCACCACCGCGCGCGACGGCCTGGGGCCGCTGTTCAACACCAATGCCTGCCAGAACTGCCATATCAAGGACGGCCGTGGCCACCCGCCACTGGCCGACGCGCAGAACGCCGTGTCGATGCTGGTGCGCCTGTCGATCCCGGATGCGCCGCCGTATGCCAAGCTCATCGAGCAACTCGGCGTAGTGCCCGAGCCGGTCTACGGTGGGCAGTTGCAGGACATGGCCGTACCCGGCGTGGCGCCGGAGGGCAAGGTGCGGGTCGACTACACGCCGGTCAACGTCACGTTCACGGACGGCAGCGTCGTCGAACTGCGCAAGCCCAACCTGCAGATCACCCAACTCGGTTACGGCCCGATGCACCCGGACACGCGCTTCTCCGCACGCATCGCCCCGCCGATGATCGGCCTGGGCCTGCTCGAAGCGATTGCCGACGCAGATATCCTGCGCAACACCGACCCGAAGACCGCCGACAAAGACGCCATCGTCGGCCGCGCGAACTGGGTCTGGGATGACGCCCGGCAAAAAGCCGTGCTCGGACGCTTCGGCTGGAAAGCCGGGCAACCCAACCTCAATCAACAGAACGTTCACGCGTTTTCGGGGGATATGGGCCTCACCACGTCGCTGAGACCCGTCGATGACTGCACCGACGCCCAGGTCGCCTGCAAACAGGCGCCCAACGGCAATGGCCCCGATGGCGAGCAGGAAGTCAGCGATAACATCCTGCGCCTGGTGCTGTTCTATACCCGCAACCTGGCGGTGCCCGTGCGCCGCGACGTCGACGCACCACAGGTGCTGACCGGGAAGAACCTGTTCTACCAGGCCGGTTGCCAGGGGTGTCATACGCCGTCGTTCACCACGGCGGCCAATGCTGCCGAACCTGAACTGGCCAACCAGGTGATTCGCCCCTACAGCGACCTGCTGTTGCATGACATGGGCGACGGCCTGGCCGACCACCGCACCGAATTCAAGGCCAGTGGCCGCGACTGGCGCACGCCACCGTTGTGGGGCATCGGCCTGACGCAAACCGTCAGTGGCCACACCCAGTTCTTGCATGACGGCCGCGCCCGCAACCTGCTGGAAGCCGTGCTCTGGCACGGCGGTGAAGCACAAGCGGCGCAGCAGCATGTGTTGTCCTTCAATGCCGAGCAGCGCGCTGCACTGCTGGCGTTCCTGAACTCTTTATAAGCTTCGCCCCACTTACAGAAGGGAGCTCGACATGTTCCGTCCCAAGTTGTTGTTCACCAGCCTGGCCGCCCTCGCGCTCGGTGCCTGCTCGCCGCAAGACCCGCAAGCGGTGACCTCGGCCGCCATCGCCAAGCAAGTGATCTTGCCGACCTACAGCCGCTGGGTGGAAGCCGACCGTCAACTGGCCGTCAGCGCCCTGGCGTACTGCCAGGGCAAGGAAAGCCTGGACACCGCTCGCGCCGACTTCCTTCACGCCCAAAAAGCCTGGGCCGAACTGCAACCGCTGCTGATCGGCCCGCTGGCCGAGGGTAACCGTTCGTGGCAGGTGCAGTTCTGGCCGGACAAGAAAAACCTGGTGGGTCGCCAGGTCGAGCAACTGGTCGCCGCCCAGCCGCAGATCGATGCGGCCGCCCTGGCCAAATCCAGCGTAGTGGTGCAGGGCCTGTCGGCCTATGAATACATCCTCTACGACGCCAAGACCGATATCGCCGACGCCGCCCAGAAAGCCCGCTACTGCCCGCTGCTGACGGCCATCGGCGAGCGCCAGAAAGCCCTGGCCGAAGAGATCCTGGCCAGTTGGAACAGCACCGACGGCATGCTCGCGCAGATGAGCAAGTTTCCCAACCAGCGCTACGCTGATTCCCACGAGGCCATTGCCGACCTGCTGCGCGTACAAGTGACCGCACTGGACACCCTGAAGAAAAAACTCGGCACGCCGATGGGCCGCCAGACCAAGGGCATCCCGCAGCCGTTCCAGGCCGACGCGTGGCGCAGCCAGTCGTCCCTGCGAAGCCTGGAAGCCAGCCTTGCCGCGGCCCAGACCGTGTGGGTCGGCGTCGACAACAAAGGCCTGCGTGGCTTGTTGCCGGCCGATCAAAAGGCCCTGGCCGAGAAGATCGACGCCGCCTATGCCGCATCCCTGAAACTGTTCGCCAGCAACCAGCGCACCCTCAACGAATTGCTCGGCGATGACGCCGGACGCCAGCAGCTCAACGATCTCTACGACAGTCTCAACGTCGTCCACCGCCTGCACGAAGGCGAGCTGGCCAAGGCGCTGGGCATCCAACTGGGCTTCAACGCCAACGACGGTGACTGATGATGCTCAGGCGACAGGCTTTGGCCATTGGCAGCGCGTTGCTCGGCGCACTCACGCTGGGCGGTTGGACGTTGTTCAAGCAGAAAGACAAGGGCCCGCTGCTGCTCTCGGCGCGGGATGATGCAGACGGCAAACACTATGCTGTCGGTTATCGCCTGGACGGCCAGCGGGTGTTCGCCACCCAGGTCGGCCAGCGCTGCCACGACATCATCAACCACCCGACGCTGCCGATCGCGCTGTTTGTCGCCCGTCGCCCAGGCACCGAGAGTTACCTGATCGACCTGCGTGATGGCGCGCTGCTGCAAACCATCACCGCGAATGCAAACCGCCACTTCTATGGCCACGCGGTAATCCATAAAAGTGGCGACTGGCTGTACGCCACCGAAAACGACACCTCCGATCCGGGCCGTGGCCTGCTCGGGGTGTACCGGTTCGAAGGCGAACGGCTGGTGCATAGCGGCGAGATTTCCACCCATGGCATCGGCCCGCACCAGGTGGCGTGGATGCCCGACGGCGAAACCCTGGTGGTGGCCAACGGCGGCATCCGCACCGAAGCCGAAAGCCGCGTGGAAATGAACCTCAACGCCATGGAACCGAGCCTGGTGCTGATGCAATGCGATGGCAGCCTGATCAGCAAGGAAACCCTCGGCCAGCAGATGAATAGCGTGCGCCATATGGGCATCGCCAGCGATGGCACCATCCTCACCGGGCAGCAGTTCATGGGGCCGTCCCAGGAGCGCTCCGAGTTGCTTGCGATCAAGCGGCCGGGGCAGCCATTCATGGCGTTTGCGGTGGCCGACGAGCAGTTACAGGCGATGGCGCACTACACCGCCAGCGTCGCGGTACACAGCGAATTGCGCCTGGTCGCGTTGACCGCACCGCGCGGCAACCGCTTGTTTATCTGGCACATCGACAGCGGCGAGCTGCGCCTGGATGGGCCGTTGCCGGACTGTGCGGGCGTGGGTGCGGTGGCGGACGGGTTTGTCGTGACCTCCGGCCAGGGGCGCTGCCGGTTCTATGACTGCCGCCAGGCACAGCTGAGCGCAACACCGTTGGAATTGCCAGCCGGGCTTTGGGATAACCATCTGCATCTGGTCTGACGGTCAGGCTCGGCCCGCGCTGCGCCCGACGGGCAAATCGCTGGCGAAAAAAAAAGGGCCTCGTCTCACAAGGCCCTTTTTGGGTGGTTTTGATCGTTTCAACTTTGTGGCCCCACCCCTCGAGACATCCCGAACATGAACAGCAGCAGGTCATGATCGGGCTTGACCGTCGCATTCGCCTTGGCGATGCGCGGCAGCAGGCATTGCCCGCTGCCTTGCACCGCACTGAGGACCTGTGTCCGAGGCTGTTCCCATGCAGCCAGGGCCAGGGCAGCAACGCCCAACGCCCCGACCAGAAACAGACCTCGAGCTATTTCTAGCTTCATTTGGTTAAACCCTTGATAGCGCTGCCAAACGCCGTCTCGTAAAAGTAGCTGAGTTTTGCCCAGTCGCCATCGCTCCACGACGAATGGCGGCGCAGTTGCAGCATGTCATGGGAGGCGGCTCGATAAGCGGTCAGGCGCTGGCGGCATTTCTCGAAGTCCAGCAGCGCGACTTCCACGTTGGCCGAGTCGGGCTCACCCGTAACGCGCACAAAGATATGCTTGATGTACAAGCAACCGTGTTGCCAGCGACCTTTGTGCATGCGCGCCAATGTCGCCGCCACCTCTTTGAGTACACGCTCGTGTACCGCTTCGCCGTACTGTTCACGGCCACCGGCGGCGTACCATTTTTCGATTTCGTCGAAACCGTCCAGCGAAGCCGTCACCAACAATGCTTTCCATTGGTGTTGCGGATCACGACGCGCCTCGCAGAACACCATCTCCGGCACCCGCACATTCAGCGCGCGCAGGCCTTTTAGAGCATCCCGTTCGCGCAACACGGTCGGGCGCCCAAACGGATGCAGCCAACTGCGGTAGATATGCCCGGTCTGACGTTTGCTGTAGAGCAAACGCCCGGTGGGCCCCATCACACGCTGCACGCCACTTTCACCGCCACGCCGACGATTAGGCTCTTCGACCCACTCGCCCTGCTGGCGCCAGAAATACTCAAATCGCTCTTCGGGAGCTACATGACTGCCTGCTACGCACTCAACTGCCATCCTGTTACCTCTTGCGCAATACATATACTCGCCACATGGCGTAGAGCGGAATGAAGTCCAGGGACTCCTGAACACGGAAACCGGCCTGCTCAAACTCTGCCTCGACAGTAGCAGCCGGTAACACGAACCGGTTTTGGTAACCTTCCTGCTCACCTTTCCTACGACGTTTTACTTCAGCACGCTTGCGTTTCCAGGCCTTGAAGTTGCCATCCACCCACAGCGAGATGATCACGCTGTCGCGGGTAACACGATGAAACTCCTGCAATATCGCCAAGCGGTGCTTAGGCTCACCAATGTGGTGCATCAGGCGCATGCAGAAGATGCTGTCGACCGCGTTATCAGGCAAATCGATATCAAAGGCGGATGTCTGCAAAGGGCGTACCCGTTTGACCACGTCCGCCGGCTGGGCGACCATCGCGACCTTCAACATCGACTCCGAATTATCGGCGCCGATGATCACCCGGTTGGGTTTTTCCGCCAGCAACGGCCAGAAACGCCCGGCCCCGCAAGGCAAGTCCAAGACCAGGCCAGGTTCACCGGCCATGGCCAACGCACCGCGCGCCAACTGCTCGTCACGTTTGTGGGACAGCCGGCGAGCTAAATTGTCCTGATGTTTGAGCAAATAACTCTGCGCATGCTCTTCGTCGTACTTATCGGAAAATTCGAGCTTGATCGGGGTAGGCATCTTACGTCTCCGTTTACTGATGCCTACGACCTTAAGTTGCAGACTGTGATCAATAGGTCAACTCGTTGTGAAAAACTTGTCCTGTCCAGATTCATACATGTCAAGACTTTACCGACACAAATGATAGCAACGGGCTATCTACGACGAATTACACTGATCGTTGCCAGCATAGCGGTAGCACACACGGTCAGGATTTGACCTGGCTCAGTTGGACGTGAAAGCGGCAACCATTGGGTTCCATGGTGCTCAGGCTGACGCTCCAGCCTTGGTTTTCGCAGATCCGCTGCACCAGCGACAGCCCCAGGCCAAGGCCTTCGCCGCGTTTTTCGCTGCCGCGCACGAAGGGCTCGAACATGGCTTCGCGCTTGTCTTCGGGAATGCCGACGCCGGAGTCTTCCACCACAAAACCACTCGGTTCCAGGGTGAGCCGGATAAAGCCCTGCTCGGTGTAATGCAGTGCATTACGCAGCAGGTTGCCCATCACCGCATGCAGGAAGGTGGTGTTATAGCGGGTATCCAGGGGGTTGCCCGGCTGGTAGATCAGTTGCAGGCCTTTTTGCTCGATCGGCTCACGCCAGATGCCGAGCAAATCATCCGCCACCTGGGTGAGGGTTACCCGGGGGGACATGGTGGCGTCGTTGTGTTGGGCGCGTGCCAGCATCAGGAAGGTCTGCACCAGTTCGCGCATTTCTTCACAGGCCCTGGCGATACGCAGCACCTGGTTGCGCCCACGCTCGTCGATGGCCGGGTTTTCCAGCAGCAGCTCGCAGGAACTGGCCAATACCATCAACGGCGTGCGCAATTCGTGGCTCACATCACTGGTAAACAACTGCTCGCGGGACAGCGCCTGGCGCAGACGGCCCAATGTGGCGTCGAAGGCCACGGCCAGCTCGCCCACTTCATCGGCGGCGTAATCCGGTGCCAGGGGCGGCGCCAGGCCGAGCAACTGGTCACGATGACGCACCTGGCGCGCCAGGCGCACCACCGGTGCCATCACCTTGCGGGCCAGCACCCAGCCGAGGAAAACCGCCAGCGCCAGGCTGAGCACGAAGCCCACCAGCACCACCGCGAACAGCACGCGCTCACGCTCTTCGAAATCGCTCTGGTCTTGCAGCAGCACGTAACGCCGACCATCGACCACTTCGACCATAGCGTGGTACGACAACGCCTCGCGGAACACTTCATGAAAACCCGGATCCAGGTGCCGCAGGTCCTTGGGCAGCTCGAAATCCCCGCGCCCGCCGCTGAAATAGAACAGTTGGTCCGGCTCGGGTCGGTGGCTCCAGTCCTCGACGCTGTCCATCAGCAGCAGGCGCTGCAAGTCGCCGCCCAAACCTGCCGAAATCAGCTTCTCTTCCACCAGATGCACCGTCGCGATGATCCCCATCGCGAAGGCGCCCGCCACCAATGCGCTCATCAAGGCAAAGGCGATGATGATCCGCTGGGCAAGGCTTTGCTTAAACTCCATCACGACCCTCGGCCAGGCGGTAACCCACACCGTGTACCGTTTGCAGCAATGGTTTGGCGAAAGGTTTATCGATCACTTGGCGCAACTGGTGGACGTGACTGCGCAGGCTGTCACTGTCGGGGCAATCATCCCCCCATAGGGCTTCTTCGAGAATTTCCCGACGCAGCACATGGGGACTTTTCTGCATCAACACCGCCAGCAGCTTCAGGCCCACCGGGTTGAGCTTGAGCAGGCGCCCTTCGCGGGTGACTTCCAGGGTATCGAGGTCGTAATGCAGGTCGGCCACCTGCAGGGCACGGCGTCCGCCCCCCTGGGCGCGGCGCAGCACGGCTTCGATGCGCGCGGCCAGTTCCGACAGGGCAAACGGCTTGAGCAAGTAGTCATCAGCGCCGGACTTGAAGCCCTGCAGGCGATCATCCAACTGATCGCGGGCGGTGAGCATGATCACCGGCGTATCGCGGCGCGCATCTTCGCGCAGGCGTTTGCACAGGGTGTAGCCATCGATGCCGGGCAGCATGATGTCGAGTACGATCAGGTCGTAGTGCTCGGTGGCAGCCAGGTGCAGGCCCGACAAACCGTCCTGCGCGCAGTCCACGGTGTAACCTTTGAGCCCCAGATAATCGGCCAGATTGGCCAAAATATCGCGGTTGTCTTCAACCAATAAAATTCGCATGGGCAGTGTCTCCGTACTTTCGTGCCAGCCGTGTGTTGGCTCGCGCAGCTTAAGGCCTAGTGGGGCTCAGGGATAGAGCTGAGCGCTGCGCAGATAAACGATTTCAACCGATTAAAGAGTTGAACGAGTTTTTCACTATAGCTTCACAAACTGACTACAGTGCCAGGCCGAAGATCGCCCCCATCGATCTAAGGAAGTTGGACATGGGGTTTCTCAAAACGGCGCCTATGCGCTATTTGCTGTTGGTAACCGGTGCCTGGCTGGTTGTTTTCCTGCTCACCCGCAGCGTACTGCTCATTACGCATCTGGATGAAGTCGGCGGCAATCTGCTGCCGGTGTTTGGCGTGGGCCTGCTCTATGACCTGGCTTTTCTAGCCTATGCCGCCCTCCCTCTGGGGCTGTACCTGTTGCTGTGTCCGCCCGCGCTGTGGCGTCGCCGTGGCCATCGCTGGTTCCTGCAGGCAGTGCTCACCGTCAGCCTGTTTGCAATGCTGTTCACCTCGGTGGCCGAATGGTTGTTCTGGGATGAGTTCGGCGTGCGCTTCAACTTTATCGCCGTCGACTACCTGGTGTACTCCGACGAAGTACTGAACAACCTGCTGGAATCCTACCCCATCGGCAAGTTGCTCAGTTTGCTGGCGATGCTGGCTGTCGTGCTGAGCCTGGCCCTGCGCAAGCCATTCAATGCGGCAATGAACGCCCCGCTGCCGCCCATGCGCGGCCGTTTGTTGAATGCCTTGGCGCTGTTGGTCGTCGCGGGCCTGAGCCTGCAACTGATCAGCCAGGACAGCCCACGCGCCCAAGGCGGCAATGCCTACAAGAACGAACTGGCGAGCAATGGCCCGTATCAGTTTTTCGCCGCGTTCCGTAACAACGAGCTGGATTACTCACAGTTCTACAAGAGCCTGCCAACCGAGATCGTGGCCAAGCAGTTGCGCGCCGAACTCAGCGAGCCCAATGCGCGCTTCATCGGCCAGGACCCACTGGATATCCGCCGTGCCATCACCCACCCGGGCACGCTGCGCAAACCCAACATCGTGCTGGTGACCATCGAAAGTTTCAGCGCCAAATACATGGGCAGCAATGGCGACGGGCGCAACCTCACGCCGAATCTCGACGCCTTGCGTCAACAAAGCCTGTACTTCAACAACTTCTACGCCACCGGCACCCGCACCGACCGTGGCCTGGAGGCGATCACCCTGGCCATCCCACCGACGCCGGGACGCTCCATCGTCAAGCGCATTGGTCGGGAGAGCGGCTTTGCCAGCCTGGGGCAACAACTCACGGCCATCGGTTACGACAGCGTGTTTGTGTACGGCGGGCGCGGTTATTTCGACAACATGAACGCGTTTTTCAGCGGCAACGGTTATCGCGTCGTAGACCAGAGCAGCGTGCCCGAGTCGGAAATCTCGTTCAAGAATGCCTGGGGCATGGCGGACGAGGATCTGTACAAACAGACCCTGAAGCTGGCCGATGCCGACTACGCCAAGCAGCAGCCGTTCTTGCTGCAACTGATGACCACCTCCAACCATCGCCCCTACACCTACCCGGACGGGCGCATCGATATCAAATCCGGCAATGGCCGCGACGGCGCGGTGAAGTATACCGACCATGCCATCGGCCAATTCCTGGAAGCGGCGCGTCAGAAGCCATGGTTCGATAACACGATCTTCGTCTTCGTCGCCGACCACACCGCCGGCAGTGCAGGCAAGGAAGACCTGCCCATCACCAACTATCAAATTCCACTGTTCATCTATGCGCCGAAGCTGATCGACGCACGGGAATCGGCGCAACTGGCCAGCCAGATCGACCTGGCGCCGACCCTGCTGGGCCTGATCAACCTGAGCTATGAATCGACCTTCTTTGGCCGTGACCTGTTGCAGGACAACCCATTGCCCCCTCGGGTCGTGGTCGGCAACTACCAGCACCTGGGGCTGTTCGACGGCAAAAACCTGGCGATTCTCAGCCCACGCCAGGGTCTGCGTCGCCACGACGAGGCGCTGGGTAAAAGCCAGGAGTTGCGGGTCGGCAGCGATGACCCGCTGATCCAGCGGGCAATCACCTACTACCAGGCCGCCAGTTATGATTTCAAACAACAACTGCTGAGCTGGAAAGCGCCCAAGGAAGAGGCCCCGGCATTAAGCACGCGCTAACCAAAACGTCCCGTACAGCCGAGTACGGGACTTTTTTATCAGGGTTTACCATGCAATCCCCACCTGTTGTTCCGGTTTCCAAACCTCTCAATTTCTGGCTGTGCCTGGGCATCCCCGCCGGTGCTGTGCTGCTGATGCTATTGCTGCAGCTGACATCGCTGGACATGGACCTCACCAAGCAGTTCTACAGCGCTGCGGGTGGCGGCTTCATCGGGCGTTACAGCTTCTTCCTTGAAGACATCCTGCATGACCGCGCCAAACAGATGGTCATCCTGTTCTCGGTGCTGGCCATTCTGGGGTTTGCCGGTACCTTTATCCTCCAGCGCCTCAAGCCGTACCGCCGCGAACTGGGCTGCCTGGTGTTGTCCCTGGGACTGGCCACGGCGTTCGTCTCGCCGTTGAAAACCGTCACCGCCGTGCAATGCCCGTGGAGCCTCAAGGAGTTCGGTGGCCAGGAAACCTACAGCGAACTGCTGAGCCCTCGCCCGCCCACCGATAAACCTGGGCGCTGCTGGCCCGGCGGACATGCGGCAACCGGGTTCGCCCTGTTCGCCTGGTTCTTTGCGCTACGGGATCGTCGGCCGCGGATGGCGCGCAAGGCGTTCATCTTTGCCGTGGCGCTGGGCAGCGTGTTTTCCGTGAGCCGCATGGCACAGGGCGCGCACTTCTTTTCCCACAATGTGTGGACGGCGATTTTCTGTTGGCTGATCTGCCTGGGGCTGTACTGCCTGATACTCTATCGGCCATCGAAGGTCAGGGTGTCAGAAGTGCGTGCATTGAATACGTAGACCGGCCAACCACTTCAGTTACCTCCCTCCCTTTACACACCCGCATAAAAAAACCCCGCCTGCATCGCTGCAGGCGGGGTTTTTCAGTCGCCGGGTAAGGCTGGCTTACATCATGCCGCCCATGCCACCCATGCCGCCCATGTCTGGCATACCGCCGCCAGCCGAGCCTTCTTTCTTCGGTGCTTCAGCAACAGCGGCTTCGGTGGTCAGGATCAGACCGCCGATGGAGGAAGCTGCTTGCAGCGCCGAACGAGTCACCTTGGTAGGGTCCAGGATGCCCATTTCGATCATGTCGCCGTATTCGCTGGTTGCCGCGTTGTAACCGAAGTTACCTTTACCGTTCTTCACAGCGTTAACCACAACGCTTGGCTCGTCGCCGCTGTTGGCAGCGATCTGACGCAGCGGTGCTTCAACGGCGCGACGCAGTACAGCGATACCCACGTCCTGATCGGCGTTGTCGCCTTTCAGGTCCAGGATGGCTTCCAGGGCGCGGATCAGTGCAACACCACCGCCAGGTACCACGCCTTCTTCAACGGCTGCGCGGGTTGCGTGCAGGGCGTCTTCAACGCGGGCTTTCTTCTCTTTCATTTCAACTTCGGAGCCAGCGCCAACCTTGATCACTGCAACGCCGCCGGACAGCTTGGCCAGACGCTCTTGCAGTTTTTCACGGTCGTAGTCCGAGGAAGTTTCGGCAACCTGGGCACGGATCTGAGTGATGCGCGACTGGATGTCCTGATCTACGCCAGCACCGTCGACGATGATGGTGTTTTCCTTGGAGATGGTCACGCGCTTGGCGCTGCCCAGGTTTTCCAGGGTGGCGCTTTCCAGGCTCAGGCCGATCTCTTCGGAGATAACGGTACCGCCGGTCAGAACGGCGATGTCCTGCAGCATGGCCTTGCGACGGTCGCCGAAGCCTGGAGCCTTGACGGCTGCAACCTTGACGATGCCACGCATGTTGTTCACAACCAGAGTCGCCAGGGCTTCGCCTTCAACGTCTTCGGAAACGATCAGCAGTGGGCGGCCGGCCTTGGCAACGGCTTCCAGCACCGGCAGCATTTCGCGGATGTTGGAGATTTTTTTGTCGACCAGCAGGATCAGCGGGCTTTCCAGCTCGGCAACCATGGTTTCTGGCTTGTTGACGAAGTACGGGGACAGGTAGCCACGGTCGAACTGCATGCCTTCTACAACCGACAGTTCGTTTTCCAGGCCAGTGCCTTCTTCAACGGTGATCACGCCTTCTTTACCGACTTTTTCCATGGCTTCGGCAATGATGTCGCCGATGGAGTTGTCGGAGTTGGCGGAGATGGTACCCACCTGAGCGATAGCCTTGGTGTCAGCGCATGGCTTGGACAGGTTTTTCAGCTCTTTGACGATGGCGATGGTCGCCTTGTCGATGCCGCGCTTGAGGTCCATCGGGTTCATGCCGGCAGCGACGGCTTTCAGGCCTTCGTTGACGATCGACTGAGCCAGAACGGTAGCGGTGGTGGTGCCGTCGCCTGCGTCATCGTTGGCACGGGAGGCAACGTCTTTGACCAGCTGCGCGCCCATGTTCTCGAAACGGTCTTCCAGTTCGATTTCTTTGGCGACGGAAACGCCGTCCTTGGTGATGGTCGGAGCGCCGAAGCTCTTCTCGATGATCACGTTACGGCCTTTAGGGCCCAGGGTCGCTTTTACTGCGTCAGCCAGGACGTTGACACCGGTGAGCATTTTCTTGCGGGCGGAATCGCCGAATTTAACTTCTTTAGCAGCCATTATCGATATTCCTTAAATACTTTGTAGTAACGGGAAAATGAGCGGGGAAATCAGCCTTCCAGAACGGCGAGAATCTCGTTCTCAGCCATGACCAGCAGGTCTTCGCCGTCGACTTTCACAGTGTTGCTGCCGGAGTAAGGACCGAATACAACCTTGTCACCGACTTTAACGGCCAGCGCACGTACTTCACCGTTTTCCAGAGTCTTGCCTGGGCCTGCAGCGACGATCACACCGTGGTTGGCTTTTTCAGCAGCCGAACCTGGCAGAACGATACCGCCAGCGGTTTTCTTTTCTTCTTCGCTGCGACGGATAACGACGCGGTCGTGCAGAGGACGAAGCTTGCTCATTGTCGATCTCTCCTAATTGTGTTTTTCATCGGCCGGTGTCAGTACCGGCAGGTTAAATCCGGCGGGGCCGGTCGCGGTTCGCTGGGCGAAACGCGGAAGTCTGTCTGGTGTCGCCACCAGAAACCTTGCGGTGACCGTTACATAAGGGCGCATCAGCTTATTACAAGGGGCCGGCGATGAATTTTTTTGCGTCTGCCGGCCCTTAAAAACAACACAGCCCCCGAAGGGGCCGCGCCAGTGAAGCGGTTATTTGCTGTCGCGATGCTCGAACTCACCTTCGATCACATCACCTTCTCGCCCCAACGGCTGGCGCGGAGCCGGGCCGCCACGGGGTTGCAGGTCATCGGCGAACGCCCGTTGGCGAATCGCAGCCTCTTCGGCGCGCTGGCGCATCTTGCCCGCCAGCAGCTTGCGGGTGAACGGCAGCAACATGACCAGGCCGAGCACATCGCTGATGAAGCCTGGCAGGATCAACAGGCCACCGGCCAGAGCCATCATCAGCCCTTCGAGCATGGTTTGTGCCGGCAATTCGCCGCGATTCAGGCTTTCACGGGCACGCAGCGCCGTGGCCAGACCGGCGACGCGCAGCACCAGAACGCCGAGCATCGAGCCGAGAATGATCAGCAGCAGTGCCGGGAAAAACCCGATCGCACCACTGACTTTTACGAATACGAACAGCTCCAACACCGGGAACAGCAGAAAGAGCAATAAAAAAGGGCGCATCAAATGGTTTCCTCAACGCAAGATTGCCTTGCCAGTCCACCTTAGATGACGTCGCCATTTCGTGAATTCAAGCTTCAGCGACGCTTTTTTTCGGCCAGACCTCAGCATGAGCCAAGGAAACCAGGGCCTCGCGCACTTGTGTCGGCGTGTTGCAAGACTCGGCGAACGGCAACCAGTGCAGCGCATGCCCTATGCGCAGGTGCATGCCTTCGCTGTCGATCCCGGCCAGTTGCGCCGGCTCGTGGGTGGGCAAACCGGCCAACCCGACGTAATGGGCGATGGCCTTGGTGTGGTCGGCGTTCATGTGCTCGACCATGCTGCGCTCGGCCGGGCCGGCGAACGGGTTGGCCAGGGTCAACCGGTCAAGCCAGTGAATCGCGCCAAAGCCGCCGATATAGCGGTGACGTACCGGCTTGAGTACCCAGAAGTCGAAGTCGTGGGCCTGGTGATAGTTGGCCGATTCGGGGAAGTAGCGGTAATAGCGTTCGGCGGCCGCTTCAATCGCGGTGGCATCGTGCAATTGCTCGGCTTCGGCCAGGTAGGTCAGGCGCCCCACTGCCTGCACGTCATCCGCTTCACGCTCACCGACCAGCAGCGAGCACTTGGGGTCTTTCTGCAGGTTATGGGTGTGTTGGGCAATCCGGCTGATCAGGATCAGCGGCCGGCCTTGCTCGTCCAGGCAATACGGCACGACCGAACCGAAGGGAAAACCGGGCATGGCTTTGGACAATGTGGAGAGGGCTCCACGGTATTCCTTGAGCAACAGCTCTCGGGCGTTCTTGGCAACGTGCGCGCTCAACGTATGACTCCTCGGGAATTCAGTCGCCCATAGCGTATGGGAATGGATCTCAAGCCAAGGTAATCAATATCCGCGCAGGTTGCCAGCGGGCACGAAGCGGATTACCAGGCCACGCCAAACCCTGCGGTGTAGCGGGTCTTGCTCAAGCTGCTTTCCGAGTCGCCGCTGATCACGTCACGCTCGGCCTTGAGATTGAGCGACGCCCACTCGGTGACCTTGTAGCGCAGGCCCATTTCCGCATCGAGGGCATACTCGGCCGGCCCGCCGATAGGCTTGCCCAACTCGCCGGAGGTGAAGAATTCAACTGTCTTGCCGATCAGGTAGCGGTTGTAGTCCCACTTCATGGCCAGGGAATAGAAGTTGTCCTTGCCGCCATCGAAATATTCGTAATCGGTGCGGTTGACCAACGAACCCAGGGAGAACGCGCCGAGCTCATCGTCCCAGAATTGGTAGCCCGGGCCGGTGCCGACAGTGCGTTGGCGGGACAGGTCTTCGACCCTGTCGCGCTTATAGGTCAAGCGGCCCTGCCAGAACCAGTGCTCGGTGATGAAGCGGTCGAGGTCGTATTCCAGGGACCAGTTGTCGGTGGTGGTGACGTCGTCCTGGAACTCGCGGTTGTACTCGCCCTGCCCGGTGTGGCGCCATTGGCCGTGGCGGGCGGAGGTCTTGAAGTCGATGTCGTAGTCGTTGGTGTCCTTCTCGGCGCGCTTGTAGTCCAGCGCCATGTCGACATTGCCTTTCCACACCAGGTCTTCGATCACCGGCGTGGGCTTGATGATCTGCTGGATGCTGGCCAGTTCCACGGTCTTGGGCGCTTCGCCGTTGGCCAGCACCACTTTGCCATCCGCCGCAGCCTGCAAGGATTTGGCTTTCTCACCGGTGTAGGCATCCTGCTTGACCAACAACTCCTGATCGCTTTCCAGGGTTTTCACCTGCTTCCAATCCACCGGGATAGCCCCCGCATAGTCGGTCTGGATCAGCAGCTTGCCACCGTCGAAGAGCTTGATCTTGCCGGACAGGCGGTCACCGTTCTTTAACCAGACGGTGTCGGCGAGCAAGGGGGTGGAAGCGCTGAAAACAGCAAGGCACAGCAAGGTTCTGGACAACATAAGCAGATAAGGGGCTCAGGATTGGCGAAATAGGGGCGTTATCGTGTTAGATAGCTAGGACTGACTCAATGAATTGTGTTGAGTTCAGTTCTCATCTGCATATTTACAGACGTTTCTTACAAGAAACCGACGATCTGAACGGATATATCCACCGTGAAGCAACCCGCCGAAGCCCCGCAAAGCCCTGCCGAGATGCGCCGCACCGCGCTGTACCTGACGCTGGCGCAAATCCCCGAAGGTTGCGTGGTGAGTTACGGCGAACTGGCCCACCTCGCCGGGCTGGGGCGCGCGGCGCGCTGGGTCGGGCGCACCCTGAGCCAACTGCCCGACGATACCCGCTTGCCCTGGCACCGCGTGCTGGGGGCCGGCGGTCGGATAAGCCTGCCGACGGGCAGCGCCTCAGGCGACGAACAACGTGCGCGTTTACGCAACGAAGGTGTCGCTATCCTGAACAATCGCGTGGATATTCAGCGTCATGGCTGGCGCCCGGTAGAGCACAGCGGTTAGAGTGCGCGCTTTGTTTCCGTGAATCTGAGGCAGACTCCAGCCCATGCCCCGTAAAACCTGGCGCGCCGCGCTCGCCGCCTATGCCAGCCCCTCGACGTTAGTGCTGTTGTTGCTCGGCTTTGCCGCCGGCTTGCCTTACATGTTGGTGTTCTCGACGCTTTCGGTATGGTTGCGTGAGGCCGGTGTGGCCCGCGAGACCATCGGCTATGCGAGCCTGATCGGTTTGGCGTATGCCTTCAAATGGGTGTGGTCGCCATTGCTCGACCAATGGCGCCTGCCGCTGCTGGGCAAACTCGGACGTCGTCGCTCCTGGCTGGTGCTGGCCCAATCGCTGGTGATCCTCGGATTGATCGGCATGGGCTTCTGCGACCCGCAGAAACACTTGTCCTGGCTGATCGCTATTGCGGTGATCGTCGCCTTCGCTTCGGCTACCCAGGATATTGCAGTCGATGCCTATCGCCTGGAAATCGCCGATGACAGCCGTCAGGCTGCCCTGGCCGCCAGCTATATGTCCGGTTACCGCATCGCCGCCCTGCTCGCCACGGCCGGCGCGCTGTTTTTTGCCGAAGGTTTCGGCTCTACCGGTTTCAACTATAAACACTCGGCGTGGACCGGCACCTATGTGCTGTTCGGCGTGCTAATGATTCCGGCGCTGCTGACCACCCTGTTCATGCGCGAGCCCAATGTGCCACTGCGCACCCAGTTGCAGGCCGGACGCTACAGTTTCGTGCATCAGTTGGTGTCGGTGTTTGTGCTGATCGTGCTGTTGGTGTCGGTGCCGGCGACGTTCACCCAGTTGTACAACACCGATTTCGCCAGCGTGCTGTTCCACGGTGTCAGCCTGTGGGAACTGTTAATGGAAGACCGCGCCTTCCTACGCGCCATCCTCTATATCACCCTGACAACATTGTGTCTGTCGGCCATGGGCCGCCGAGGCCTGGCGCCGGTGCTGACGCCGGTCAACGACTTCATCCTGCGCTACCGCTGGCAGGCACTGCTGCTGCTCGGGCTGATCGCCACCTATCGCATGTCCGATACGGTGATGGGCGTGATGGCCAACGTGTTCTATATCGACCAGGGCTTCACCAAGGACCAGATTGCCGGGGTCAGCAAGATCTTCGGCCTGATAATGACCCTGGTCGGCGCCGGCATGGGTGGCCTGTTGATTGTGCGCTTCGGCATCCTCCCGATCCTGTTCATCGGCGGCATCGCCTCGGCCGGCACCAACCTGCTGTTCGTGATGCTCGCCGACATTGGCCCGGACCTGCAGATGCTGATCTTCACCATCTCCCTGGACAACTTCAGCTCAGGCCTTGCCACCTCGGCGTTTGTCGCCTACCTGTCGAGCCTGACCAACCTCAAGTTCTCCGCCACCCAATACGCGCTGCTGAGTTCGATCATGCTGTTGCTGCCGCGCCTGATCGGCGGGTATTCGGGGGTGATGGTGGAGAAGTTCGGTTATCACAACTTCTTCCTGATCACCTGCATGCTGGGTGTGCCGACCTTGCTGCTGATTGCGCTGCACTGGTATCAAGAGAATCGGCGGATTCGCTTGAATCCGCCGGCAGAAGACTGACAGAGCCTCCCCTTGTAGCTGTAGCGGGCTTGCTCGCGAAGAAGTCACAGACACCGCGTTTACCCCGGTTTCCCGCGTCATCGTTGACGATCTTCGCGAGCAAGCTCGCTCCTACAAACAGCTCTGCGTCCTGATGCCTGTACGGCGGCAGTTTGCGCCCGTACAATCCCAAGTCACTTCAAGTCCAAGCAACCGACAACGGCCTACCATGCGTACCAGTCAATATTTGCTCGCCACACTGAAAGAAACGCCTTCCGACGCGGTTGTGATCAGCCATCAGCTGATGCTGCGCGCCGGTATGATCCGCAAGCTGGCTTCTGGCCTGTACACCTGGCTGCCCATGGGCCTGAAGGTGATGCGCAAGGTCGAAGCCATCGTTCGCGAAGAAATGAACGCTGCCGGTTCTCTGGAAGTGTTGATGCCGAGCACCCAACCGGCCGAGCTGTGGCAGGAATCCGGGCGCTGGGAAGAGTATGGCCCTGAATTGCTGCGCTTCAAGGACCGTCATGGCCGCGACTTCTGCGCTGGCCCGACCCATGAAGAAGTGATCACCGACCTGATGCGCAACGAGTTGAGCAGCTATAAACAGCTGCCCCTCAACCTGTATCAGATCCAGACCAAGTTCCGTGATGAGATCCGCCCACGCTTCGGCCTGATGCGCGGCCGCGAGTTCATCATGAAGGACGCGTATTCGTTCCACGCCGACCAGGCGTCCTTGCAGGTCACCTATGACCGCATGCACACCGCCTACTGCAACGTGTTCACGCGCCTGGGCCTGAAATTCCGCCCGGTTGAAGCGGACAACGGCTCCATCGGCGGCGCCGGCTCCCACGAGTTCCACGTACTGGCCGAGTCCGGCGAAGACGATATCGTGTTCAGCAACGGTTCCGACTACGCGGCGAACATCGAGAAAGCCGAAGCCGTGCCACGGGAAACCGCCCGTCCAGCCCCGGCTGAAGAACTGCGCCTGGTGGACACCCCGGACACCAAGACCATCGCGGCCCTGGTGGAAAAATTCAATCTGCCGATTGAAAAGACCATCAAGACCCTGATCGTTCACGCCGAGGAAGCCGGCAAGCTGATCGCCCTGGTGATCCGTGGCGACCACGAGCTCAACGAAATCAAGGCCGCCCAGCAACCGGGCGTGGCCAGCCCGCTGGTCATGGCCTCCGATGCCGAACTGCGCGACGCCATTGGCGCCGGTGCTGGCTCCCTGGGCCCGCTGAACCTGCCGCTGCCGATCATCATCGACCGCTCGGTCGAGCTGATGAGCGACTTCGGTATCGGCGCGAACATCGACGACAAGCACTACTTCGGCGTGAACTGGGAACGCGACTTGCCGGTGCCGACCGTGGCCGACCTGCGTAACGTGGTCGCCGGCGACCCGAGCCCGGATGGCAAGGGCACCCTGGAAATCAAGCGCGGCATTGAAGTCGGGCACATCTTCCAGCTGGGCAACAAGTACAGCAAGGCGATGAAGTGCGAAGTGCTGGGCGAAAACGGCAAGCCGATCACCCTCGAAATGGGTTGCTACGGCATTGGCGTATCGCGCGTGGTTGCCGCTGCCATCGAGCAGAACAACGACGAGAAAGGCATTATCTGGAGTGACGCCCTGGCGCCGTTCCAGGTGGCCCTGGTGCCGCTGCGCTATGAAACCGAGCAAGTCCGTGAAGCCACCGACAAACTGTATGCCGAACTGACGGCCGCCGGTTTCGAAGTGTTGCTGGACGACCGCGACAAGAAAACCAGCCCGGGCATCAAGTTCGCCGACATGGAGCTGATTGGCATCCCGCACCGGATCGTGGTCAGTGACCGTGGCCTGGCCGATGGCAATCTGGAATACAAGAGCCGGACCGAAGCCGAAGCCCAACCGTTGCCGGTGGCTGACGTGCTGTCTTTCCTTCAGGCGCGTATTCGTCGCTGAAAACCAGATCAAGAGAAGTCATGTTCAAGCGAAACACCAGAGCCCTGGGGGGCGCCGCCTTGTGCGGCGCCCTGCTGGTCAGCGGCTGCGCCAACCAGATGTCGCAACGCAGTGAGCACGAGGAGCGGGTCGAGCGTAAGTTGCTCGACCACAGCCTGCAGATCGATGTAGGCGAACCCAAAGTGCTGGAGCTGCCGCAACGCCTGGTTCGCATTCACGAGCAGAAGACCTTCGAGGTCACCGAATTCGAAGTCACCCGTCGTTACGACCGCTACACCCCCTACCAACCCTGGCGCAAACTCTATGAGATGCCGCTGGGCGCGGTCGCTTTGGTGGCCGGCGCGGGCGCCAACGTGGCGAATATCTTCGCCCTCGGCAACCTGCCGACCAGCATGACCCACGATTGGCTGAGCTACGGCATCGACGGCATCAACCCGTTCATGAACGTGCAATCCCATGGGCGTGCGCAACAGAACCTGGCGGGTATCGATGAAGTCCAGCGCGACAAGCGCGTGGAGTATTCGAGCCTGCCCTGGAGCGAACGCCCGGTGCAGGTCACCGCTGGCAGGCAAGTGTATGAAATGACCACCGACCGCAACGGCGTACTGCGCCTGAACCTGTTGGACAGCCCGTTTGCCGAGCAGGATCTGAACCGCATCAGCACCTTGAAGATCAGCGTGGAAGATGGCCAGGACGACGTACATTCGGACTCGACCCTGGCGGTGAGCCACACACTGCGCGGCAAGTTGCTCGAAGCCCACGGCCTGATCTACGACGACCTGGAAGACGACGAAGTCAGCCAGTGGGTCCACCGGGTCAAGCGCCTGTCGGAGTTGGGCCTGGAGGAAGAAGCCAGCGAACTGGAGCAGAGCCTGATCGAACTGACCCACAATGATCCGGAGTTGCAGCAGGAATTCCTGCAAGCGCTGACCAAGGACGCGGGGCGACTCGTCGCAGATCCTGGCGCACGCTGATCCCTCGAAAACGCTGTAGATCTAAATGTGGGAGGGGGCTTGCCCCCGATAGCGGTGACACATTCAACACCTTAGTTGACTGACACACCGCTATCGGGAGCAAGTCGAATCGTCGCACCGCCCCTCACACATTTGGTTTCCGGGTTCTACCAGGAGAGTTCGAGTTGTTCATTGCCGCTGCTCAGGTCGAGCAACCGCACCCCAATCCCCAGCAACCGCACCGGCTTGCCACCGCGATTGAACGCCTGGGTCATCAGCTGTTGATAACTTTCCAGGTCCCGCCCTGCCCCCGCCTGCTCCAGGGTCGTCTGGGTAAAGTCATGAAACTTCACCTTCACGAACGGCTTCCCCGCGCGGTAACTGCTGTCGATGCGCGCGATGCGTCCAGCCAGGGTTTCCATCAGTTCAGGCAGTTTCGCCAGGCAACTTGAAAGATCTGGCAGGTCCACATCGTAGGTATTTTCCACACTGATCGATTGCCGACGACTGTCGTTCTGCACCTCGCGCTCATCTATCCCACGCGCCAGGCTCCACAGTCGCTCGCCAAAACTGCCGAATTCGCGCACCAGCGCCAGCTTGTTCCATTCGCGCAACTGCAGGCAGTCTTCAATCCCCAGGCGCGCCAGCTTGTCGGCGGTCACCTTGCCCACGCCATGCAGCTTTTTCACCGGCAATATCGACACAAAGTCTTCGACCTGGTCCGGGGTGATCACAAACAGGCCGTTGGGTTTCTTCCAATCACTGGCGATCTTGGCCAGAAACTTGTTGGGCGCCACACCGGCGGACACGGTGATATGCAACTGATTGGAGACCCGGCGGCGGATGTCCTGGGCAATACGCGTGGCGCTGCCGCCAAAATGCGGGCTGTCGGAGACATCCAGGTAAGCCTCATCCAGGGAAAGCGGCTCGATCAGGTCGGTATAGTCGCGAAAGATGCCGTGGATTTCCTTCGACGCTTCCTTATAGGCATCCATGCGCGGCTTGACGATGGTCAGGTCGGGGCAGAGCTTCAAGGCATGGCGTGATGACATCGCCGAACGCACCCCATAGGCCCGCGCTTCGTAGTTGCAGGTTGCGATCACCCCGCGCCGATCCGCCGAGCCGCCGACGGCCAGCGGTTTTTGCGCCAGGCTCGGGTCATCGCGCATCTCGATGGCGGCGTAGAAGCAATCACAGTCGACGTGGATGATTTTGCGCTGCGTCATATATAAGAAGGGGAGCAATCCAACGGATGGGCAGTATCGCACTCACCCCTGTATATAGCACCAGTAGTTTGAATCTTCCGCTTGAGCGGTAGGAAAATTCTCAGATGAATTTATTTTCTCAATCGAATTTAAGCTGCCAATAGAGCTGAAACCCTCGGCCAGACTGGCCCCGAAGGCTAAACCTGGCTCTGATGGAGAGCTAACCGATTGAAGCACAAGCGCTTTTCTTCGATTCATAGGTTGACACCCCTGCGCTGCGCTGTAGAATGCCGACACACAGACGCGGGATGGAGCAGTCTGGTAGCTCGTCGGGCTCATAACCCGAAGGTCGTCGGTTCAAATCCGGCTCCCGCAACCAGTTTTAAGTACACGTCAAACACCGCCACGACCTCACCGTCGCGGCGGTGTTTTCGTTTGTGCTGATTTTAATGACTGCGACTGAGGGCGCTGGCCGCGCCCGGTTTCAGCTCGATTGCTTGATAAAAATCAACGTTGTGTACAGCCCTTGGTTGGTAACGTTTACCCGGATGGGCAAGCATCGGAATTCACCTGCCGCAACGGATGAAATAACGCGCCCGCGTGTGCGTCTCGCGGCCTGACAGGTGCTGGTGTACGCCTCAATCGATCTTCACGCCTCCCCACTCAAGGATCGGATCATGACGGCCATCCCGAGTAACGATGCGAAGTGGTCTTGGCGGCGTGTCACAAGGATTGTTCTGATCCTGGTCATCGTCTTGGCAGCCGGCGCCGGTGGCGCCTGGTACTGGTGGCAAAGCCAGCAAGGCAAGTTGCCCGAGGGCATTGTCTCCGGGAACGGCCGCATCGAATCCGACCAAATCGACATCGCCGCGAAGTTGGCCGGACGCGTGCGCGAGGTGCTGGCCCGGGAAGGTGACCTCGTCACCGAAGGCCAGGTGCTCGCCCGCCTCGATACCACGGAGTTGCAAGCGCAACGCGCCAAATATGCCGCCGACGTGGCTTCCGAGGAGGCCTCGATGCTCGAGGCAAAGGCGACCGTCGTGCAACGGCAGGCAGAACTGACCCTCAAGGAAGCAAAGCTGCGCCGCGCCCTCAAGCTGATCGTCACCGGGGCGATCAGTGAGGACAACCGCGATGAGGCGCAGGGCGAACGCGATTCTGCGCGCGCCGTTCTCGACGCCGCGCAGCGGACCGTGACCGCGCGCGAGCGTTCGGTGGTGGCCGCACAAGCCCTGGTTAATCAGACCGACGCCCAGATCGCCGACACCATTCTTGTGGCGCCCGTGCAAGGGCGTGTTCTGTATCGTCTCGTCAACCCCGGGGAAGTCGTTTCGGCGGGCGGAAAGGTGCTGACGATCATCGACCTGTCCGAAATCTACATGGAGATTTATCTCCCCTCCGAACAGGCCATGCGCGTAACGATCGGGTCGGCCGCACGAATCGTGTTCGACGGTGCCGACTTCGCCGTGCCGGCCAAAGTGAGTTTCGTGTCGCCGGACGCGCAGTTCACCCCCAAGCAGGTCGAGACGCGCAGCGAACGCGACAAGCTTATGTTCCGGGTCAAGCTGCGCATTCCGCCGAGCCTCATCGCGCGCCACCTCAACCAAGTGAAAACGGGCACCCGCGGCATCGGCTATGCGCGCCTCGATCCGAACCCGCCCAATTGGCCGGACACCCTGCAAAAGCGCATTCAGGCCGATCCTGTCGACGCCGAGGATTGATAATGGAGACTCGCGCAGCGCTGATTGCCGAGGTTTCCAACGCGAGCCATGTCTACGGCAAGGTTCTAGCGCTCGACAATGTCTCGCTCGCACTGCCAAGCGGCCAGATGACGGGCATCATCGGCCCTGACGCCGCTGGCAAGTCCACGCTGCTCGGCCTGATCGCCGGTGCGCGGAAGATGCAGACCGGATCGGTCGAGGTCCTCGGCGGCAGCATGAGCAATGCCCGGCACCGCCGCTCTGTCTGCACACGCATTGCCTATATGCCGCAAGGGCTCGGCAAAAACCTCTATCAGGAGATCAGCGTCCGCGAGAACCTGGCCTTCTTCGCCACCCTCTTCGGCCTGTCCGCATCGGAACGTGACGCACGCACCCGGCGCCTGGCGGCGGCGATTGGCTTACTCGCGTTTCTCGAGCGGCCGGCCGGAAAGCTGTCGGGCGGCATGAAGCAAAAGCTCGGCCTGTGCTGCGCGCTCATTCACGACCCCGACCTACTCATTCTCGATGAGCCGACGACCGGCGTCGATCCGTTGTCGCGTCGACAGTTCTGGGACCTGATCAGCGAACTGCGGCGCGAGCGGCCGACGATGAGTGTCGTCATCTCCACCGCCTATATGGACGAGGCCGGCCAATGCGACTGGCTCATCGCGATGGATCACGCCCGCGTGCTTGCCTGCGGCACTGCGGATGAACTGCGCGAGAAGACTGGCCAACAAGACATCGAAGCGGTGTTTGCCGCCCTGCAGCCGGGGCAAAAATCGACGGTGCAGCGCTTCGTCATTCCGCCGCGCCAACCAGGCAGCGAGGCGCCGGTCATTGTCGCGAGGAATCTGACACGCCGTTTCGGCAGTTTCACCGCGGTCGATAACGTCAGCTTCGCCATCGAGCGCGGAGAAATCTTCGGCTTCCTCGGTTCGAACGGCAGCGGCAAGACCACCACCATGAAGATGCTGACCGGACTGCTGGCGCCAAGCGAGGGAGAGGCCGAGGTCTGCGGCAAACCAGTCGATGCCAACGACCTGTCGGTCCGCCAGCGCGTCGGCTTCATGTCGCAATCGTTCTCGCTCTATGGCGAACTCACCGTGCGGCAAAACCTGCGTCTTCATGCGCGCCTTTTTCATCTGGCCGCGGACCACGCTAACGCGCGTATCGCCCAGCTCATGGTCGATGTCGGCCTTGTCGACTATGCCGACACCGAAGCGAACTCGCTGCCGCTCGGCGTGCGACAGCGCCTTTCGCTGGCCGTGGGGATCGTTCACGACCCCGAGCTGCTGATCCTTGACGAGCCGACCTCGGGCGTCGATCCGCTGGCACGCGATGAATTCTGGCGCTTGCTCGGCGATCTCTCGCGAACCCGCAATGTCACGATCTTCGTCTCCACGCATTTCATGAGCGAAGCCATGCGCTGCGACCGCATCTCATTGATGCACGCAGGTCGTGTCCTCGTCTGCGACACACCGCAAAACGTCATTACCGCCAAGGGCAGCGCGAATCTCGAAGAGGCGTTCATCGCCTATATCGAGGATGCCGAGCCCGCTGCGCCCGCGCCCTCCGTGGCGGATGCCGAGGCGCAGACCCAGCGCGATGCAGCGGCGTTGTCGCCCAGCCGCTCGACCTTCATGCCGCTGCGCCGCCTCCTGGCCTTTACCAAGTGCGAGACGTTGTCGCTTATGCGCGATCCGGTGCGGCTCGCCTTCGCCTTCCTCGGCTCCTTCATCATGCTGTTGATCTTCGGCTTCGGCGTCTCCAGCGATGTGACCAACCTCACCTATGCGGCGTTCGACCACGACGACACGCCGGAGAGCAGAGCCTATCTCGCCAACTACTCGAGCTCCCGATATTTCACCGAAAAGACGCCGATCCGCAGTGTCGACGAAATGCAAAGGCGCCTGAAGTCGAACGACATCACGCTGGCCATCGAAATCCCACCTGGCTTCGGGCGCCTGGTAAAGCGCGACTCGGATTGGCAGGTATCGGCCTGGATCGACGGCGCCAACACCTCGCGCGCCGCCACCATCGAGGGTTACGTCGAGTCGGCGCACAACCTCTTCGCCGAAGAGAGAAAGCGCCAGTCCAGCGACGTAGCGAGCAAGAAACCGACGACCAGCATCGTGATCCGCAACCGTTACAACCCGACGGCCGAGAGCATTTATGCAATCGGGCCGGCCGTGCCGGCGATGCTGCTCATGATGTTTCTCGCCATTCTCACAGCCGTCAGCGTTGCCCGTGAAAAGGAGATCGGCACGATCACGAACTTCTACGCCACGCCCACGACGCGCCTGGAGTTCCTGATCGGCAAACAACTGCCCTACATTGGCGTCGGCATGATCAATTTCTTCATCATGACCGTGACCGTGCGGTTCCTCTTCGATGTTCCGCTCAAGGGCGACGGCCTCACGCTGACCCTGGGCGCGCTGTTCTATGTGGCGGCGGCCACCGGCTACGGGCTGTTCATCTCGACGTTCACCTCAAGCCAGGTCGCAGCGGTGTTCGCCGGAGCGGTGCTGTCGATGCTGCCGACCATGCAGTTCTCCGGCATGCTGCAGCCCGTCTCGACGCTGGAGGGCGGCGCGCGCCTCATGGGGTACCTCTGGCCGACGAGCTATTACATGCACATGAGTGTCGGTGCGTTCACCAAGGGGCTTGGCTTCACCGACATGGTGACCGACCTGCTCGCGCTGAGCCTGTTTTGCCCGGCCTTCTTATTGCTGTCCGCGCTGCTCCTGCGCAAACAGGAGAAATAAGATGCAGAGTCTCTCCAACATTTTCTGGCTCGGCGTCAAAGATCTGCGCACCCTCTCGAAGGACCTGATGATGATCCTCTTCATCATCTATTCCTTCGGCCTCAGCATTTATATGCAGTCGACCGGAGCCGGCGAGACCGTCAACAATGCCTCCGTGGCGATCGTCGACGAGGACCACTCCAGCCTGTCGCGATCGATTGCCGGACTGTTCTATCCGCCGTACTTCCAGGCAGCCAAGATGATCAGCGCCGCCGACATCGATCGCGGCATGGACAACGGCCTTTACACCCTCGTCATCGTGATTCCTCCGCACTTTGAAGCGGATGTGCGAAAGGGCCGCGATATCGAAGTCCAGGTCAACGCAGACGCCACCGCAGTCCAGCAGGCGTCCCTGGGGTCGGGCTATATCCAGAACATGGTGACCGACGAAGTCACGCGCTACCGACAGGAAGCGCAGCAAACCACCGGGCTGCCCTCCGATCTCGTCGTGCGCCGCGCCTTCAATGCCAACGGCACACAATCCTGGTTCCGCGCGATCGTCGGCCTTGCCGATCAGTTGTCGATGCTGATCATTATCCTGACCGGCGCGGCGCTCTTGCGCGAGCGCGAGCACGGCACGATCGAGCACTTGTTGGTGATGCCGTTGACGGCCTTCGAGATAGCGCTCGCCAAAGTGTGGTCGAGCGGGCTGGTGATCTTCATCGGTTTCATCTGTTCCCTGTTGTTCGTGGTCGAGGGCCTTCTCGACGTTCCGATTGCCGGCTCGCGCGGTGTGCTGCTGCTCGGCACCCTCATCTATATCTTCGCAACAGCGGCGATCGGCATCTTCCTCGGCACCCTCGCCCGCACCATGGCGCAATTTGCCCTGCTGATGATGATGGCCGTCATGCCGATGATGATGCTGTCGGGCGGCATGTCGCCCATCGAGAGCCAGCCGCAATGGGTCCAGTACGTGACGTGGTTTTTCCCGTCGCGGCACTATGTGAGCTTCATGCAGGCGATCGTGTATCGAGGCGCGGGCCTCGACATCGTGTGGAAAGAGTTCGTGACGGTCCTGGTGATGGGCGTGACATTTATCGCGATGAGTTTGCTGCTGTTCCGTCAGTCTGTTGCGACCTTGCGTTAAGGCTTTTTTGCGCCTGCCCGCGTCAGGCGTGGACGATTGTCCGACAAAAAACCTTGCCCGAGCGCGCACTTAGCGCATTTCGTTGAGATTCAACGGCAAATTCGCACTTATTTGACCCAACGGCCCATTAACGGTTGACACTCCGCCGCTGGGCTGTAGAATGCCGGCCACAGACGCGGGATGGAGCAGTCTGGTAGCTCGTCGGGCTCATAACCCGAAGGTCGTCGGTTCAAATCCGGCTCCCGCAACCAAACATCAAAAAAGGCTACTCGAAAGAGTGGCCTTTTTTGTATCTGGAAAAAAAGTTCTTCTGAAACAATGACATGGCATCTTTCATGAAACCCTAGACGTTTCGTGGAGTCCATTTCATCGCACCCTATGCTTGATCCTTCTACGACCAATGGCCGCAGTCGCCGCATCCGGTGATCCGCGTTAATATTTGTAATTATTTTGTCCATAGGGATTGGTAACTTGGCTGGATACCCCCATCCTGTCGCGCACAATCCACGAGGTGATTGATGCGCGCCAACTCGTCTGAACCACAAGACCCTGTCACAGCGACACAACCGATCACTCCCACCCGTTTGCGCTGGCTGGATCTGTTAAGCAAGTATCGGCAACCCATCGGGTTGGCCGTGACGCTGTTGCTGTTCGCAATCGCCCTGATCGCCTGCCGACACCTGCTGCTGGAACTGGATCTCTACGCCCTCCACGACTCGATCCTGGAAGTACCCAAACCGGCGTTGCTGGGCGCGTTCGTCGCCGCCATCGCCGGCTTCGTCATTCTATTGGGCTATGAGTTCTCCGGCGCACGCTACGCCGGGGTGAAACTGCCCCGCAAGACCCTCGCCCTCGGCGGCTTTACCGCCTTTGCCATCGGCAACGCCATTGGCCTGTCGATGCTCTCGGGCGGTTCGGTGCGTTACCGTTTATATGCGCGCCATGGCATCGGGGCTTCGGAAGTCGCCCGCATGACCGTGTTCGCCAGCCTCTCCCTGGGCTGCGCCCTGCCGCCGCTGGCGGCCTTGGCCACCTTGAGCAACTTGCCCGCCGCGTCCACTGCCCTGCATGTGTCGCAAGGCTTGCTGGGGGCGATTGCCGGCGTCGTGTTGCTGTTGTCGGCCGCGCTGTGCATCGGGATTTATCGCCGTCGCCTGCCGGAACAGCCCTACACGGACAACCTGCTGGTCAAGGTCGGCCGCCGCACCCTGCGCCTGCCCGGTCGACGCCTGACGTTCCTGCAACTGATCATCACCGCGCTGGACGTCGCCGCTGCCGCCACCGTCCTTTATATGCTGCTGCCGGAAGCGCCACCGTTCGGCCCGTTCCTGCTGGTGTACCTGCTGGCGCTGGCCGCTGGCGTACTCAGCCATGTGCCGGGTGGTGTCGGGGTGTTCGAGGCGATCCTGCTCGCGGCCTTTGCCGATAAGCTCGGCGCCGCGCCATTGGCCGCCGCCCTGCTGCTGTACCGCATGATCTATGTGGTGCTGCCGCTGCTGATCGCCTGTGTGTTCCTGCTGGTCAACGAGGCCCAGCGCCTGTTCCAGACCCAGCAGAGTCTGCGCGTGGCGTCGGGCTTCGCCGCGCCGGTGCTGGCCTTACTGGTTTTTTTGTCCGGCGTGGTCCTGCTGTTTTCCGGCGCCACGCCGGAGATCGACTCACGCCTGGAAAACATCGGCTTCCTGATTCCCCACCGCCTGATTGACGCCTCGCACTTTGGCGCGAGCCTGATCGGCGTGTTGTGTCTGTTGCTGGCCCAAGGCCTGCGTCGACGCTTGTCGGCGGCCTGGATGTTGACCATGGTGCTGCTGCTGACCGGCGCCCTGCTCTCGCTGCTCAAGGGCTTCGACTGGGAAGAAGCCAGCCTGATGACCATGACCGCCGTGCTGCTGGCGATCTTCCGCCGCTCCTTCTACCGCGCCAGCCGACTGACCGAATTGCCGTTCTCGCCGCTGTATCTGGTAGCCAGCGTGTGCGTGCTGGGGGCGTCGATCTGGCTGCTGCTGTTTGCCTATCAAGACGTCCCGTATAGCCACCAACTGTGGTGGCAGTTCACCCTCGACGCCAACGCCCCGCGCGGCCTGCGCTCGCTGTTGGGGGCTGCGGTGCTGCTGGTGATCGTGTCGCTGACCTGGCTGCTGCGTACCGCGCGCCCGGTGATCCACCTGCCGACAGCCGAAGAACTGGAACGCGCCACCAAGATCCTGATGGCCTCATCGCAACCCGACGGCGGCCTGGCGCTGACCGGCGACAAGGCGCTGCTGTTCCACCCCAACGACGAAGCCTTCCTGATGTACGCCCGTCGCGGGCGCAGCCTGGTCGCCCTGTACGACCCGATCGGCCCGACCCAACCCCGCGCCGAGATGATCTGGCAGTTCCGCGACCTGTGCGACATCCACCATGCGCGCCCGGTGTTCTACCAGGTACGCGCGGAAAACCTGCCGTACTACATGGACATCGGCCTGACCGCGATCAAGCTGGGCGAAGAAGCCCGCGTCGACCTGAAACGCTTTGACCTGGAAGCCAAGGGCAAAGAGATGAAGGATTTGCGCTACACCTGGAACCGTGGCACCCGGGATGGCTTGTCCCTGGAGATCCACGAACCGGGCACGGCGCCGATGGACGAACTCAAGGTTATTTCCGACGCCTGGCTGACCGGCAAGAACGTGCGGGAGAAGGGGTTTTCCCTGGGACGCTTCAGCGACGACTACCTCAAGCACTTTCGCATCGCGATCATTCGCTTCGAAGGGCACCCGGTGGCCTTCGCCAACCTGCTCGAGACCCACAGCCACGACCTGGCCAGCCTCGACCTGATGCGCGCCCACCCCGATGCGCCCAAGCTGACCATGGAATTCATGATGGTCGGCCTGATTCAACACTATAAGAGCCACGGTTATGCTCGCTTCAGCCTCGGCATGGTGCCATTGTCTGGCCTGCAACCGCGTCGTGGCGCGCCGCTGACCCAACGCCTGGGCTCGATGGTGTTCCGCCGTGGCGAGCAACTGTATAACTTCCAAGGTTTGCGCCGCTTCAAAGACAAGTTCCAGCCTGACTGGGAACCCCGTTACATGGCCGTGCCCGCAGGACTTGATCCGCTGGTGGCACTGGCCGATACCGCCGCCCTGATCGCAGGCGGCTTGACTGGATTGGTGAAACGCTGATGATTCGACGCTCCTGGCGGTATGTATTAGCCTTTGTGGTGCTGCTCGCCGTGGTCCTGGGTGGCGGCTATTGGTACTGGAACCGCCCCGCCCCACAGCCGACCCTGGAGCAACTGCCCCAGGCCGATGGCTCGGTGATGACCCGCGTCACCCCGGCCGGCACCCCCAAAGCCCGCGTGGCCGTGGCGGTGATGGCCGACGAGACCCTGACCGACAGCCAACTGATTGCCCTCAGCCAGGGCGGCAAGGCGCAGATCGTGCAGGTGATCCTGCCCAAGGATGACTGCACACTGCAGCAACAGGCACTGCAAGGCGCCCTGAGCCAGCTCAAGGGCCCTGCGACGCTGGTCAGCGGCATCGGCCCTGGCGCCGCCCTCGCCTGGCGCTGGCTGGCCACACAGAACGACGACAAGGCCAATGCCATCTCCGTCGGCTTCGCCCTGGTGCAGGAAGGCTGCAAAGACCCGCTGCCGAAAACCGCCGCCCACGGCAACTGGCTGGTGGCGTGGAACGACAACCCTGACGATGAAAGCGCCAGTTTCGTGCGCGACACCCCGCGTGCCACCACCAGCATCAGCGACTACGACATTCACTACCCTCAAGTGCTGAATAACGAACTGCGCAAGCAACTGGTCGGTTCGGACAACGGCGGCCTGGCGATTCCGGTCGTGGAAGTCCCGGCAGGCCAGGCCAAGGACACCGTGACCCTGTTCCTCTCCGGTGACGGCGGCTGGCGTGACCTCGACCGCGACGTGGCCGGTGAAATGGCCAAGATCGGCTACCCGGTCGTGGGCATCGACACCCTGCGCTACTACTGGCAGCACAAGACCCCGGAACAAAGCGCCAAGGACCTCAGCGAGCTGATGCAGCACTATCGGCAGAAATGGGGCACCAAGCGCTTCGTACTGACCGGCTATTCGTTCGGCGCCGACGTGTTGCCGGCCATCTACAACCGCATGCCGGAAAGCGAGCAGCAGCGCGTCGACGCAATCATCCTGCTGGCGTTCGCACGCACCGGCAGCTTTGAAATCGAAGTGGAAGGTTGGCTGGGCAACGCCGGCAAAGAAGCCGCGACCGGCCCGGAAATGGCCAAGCTGCCAGCGGCCAAGGTGGTGTGCATCTACGGTGCCGAAGAGGTCGACGAGAGCGGCTGCACTGACAAGACCGCCGTCGGCGAAGCGATCGAGCTGCCGGGCGGGCACCACTTCGATGAGAACTACCCGGCGCTGGCCAAGCGTTTGGTGGATATCATCGTCAAGCACCAGGCCAAGGCCGAGTAATTCCGCGCTGTACGCAAAACCCAATGTGGGAGGGGGCTTGCCCCCGATAGCGATAGGTCAGTCATACCGCTATCGGGGGCAAGCCCCCTCCCACATTGGGGTTGGAACTAGCGCGGCTCGATATGCGCAATCATCAACTGCACGGTTTCCTGCCCACGGAACTCGTTCACATCCAGCTTGTAGGCCAACTCCACCCAACGCACGGTCGGGTTCGGCCAGACTTCACGGTCAACCCCAAACGCAATGCCATCGAGCTTCACGGAGCCGCATTCGCTCTTGAGCACCACTTTCAGGTGCCGCTCCCCCACCACACGCTGCTCGACCAACTGAAACACCCCGTGAAACAACGGCTCGGGGAAGTGCTGCCCCCAGGGGCCGGCATGCCGCAGCGCGCGCGCCAGCTCCAGGTGAAACTCTTCCACCGCCAGGGTGCCGTCGGACAATAGCCGGCCGGTCAAGTCTTCTTCGCGCAGTTGCCGACGCACTTCGGCATCGAAGGCCTGGGCAAACAACGGGAAATTCGCCTCGGGCAATGTCAGGCCGGCCGCCATGGCGTGTCCGCCGTATTTGCTGATCAGGTTGGGATGCTGGCTCGCCACCACCGCCAGCGCATCGCGGATGTGAAAGCCCTGCACAGAGCGGCCCGAGCCCTTGAGCAGGCCATCACCGGCGTCGGCAAAGGCGATGGTCGGGCGGAAATAGCGCTCTTTCATGCGCGACGCCAGGATCCCGATCACACCTTGGTGCCACTCCGGGTCGAACAGGCACAAGCCATACGGCATCGACTCCAGCGGCAAGTCCTTGAGCTGGGCCAGGGCCTCGCGCTGCATGCCTTGTTCGATGGATTTGCGGTCCTGGTTCATGCCGTCCAGTTGCGCGGCCATCTCCCGTGCGGCGGCGAAATCCGTGGTGAGCAGGCATTCGATGCCCAGGCTCATATCGTCCAGGCGCCCGGCGGCATTGAGCCGTGGCCCGAGGATAAACCCGAGGTCGGTGGACGTGAGGCGAGCGTGGTCACGCTTGGCCACTTCGAGGATCGCCTTGATCCCTGGCCGCGCGCGACCGGCACGAATACGCTCCAGGCCCTGGTGGACCAGGATGCGGTTATTGGCGTCCAGCGGCACCACGTCGGCAACGCTGCCCAGGGCGACCAAGTCAAGCAACTCGCCAATGTTCGGCTGCTGCGTGTTCTCGTACCAGCCCAGGCTGCGCAAACGGGCACGCAGGGCCATCAAGACATAAAAGATCACCCCGACCCCGGCCAACGCCTTGCTCGGAAACTCACAGCCGGGCTGGTTCGGGTTGACGATGGCATCCGCCGCCGGCAACTCATCCCCCGGCAAGTGGTGGTCGGTGACCAGCACCTTGAGCCCCGCCGCTTTCGCTGCCGCCACGCCTTCGACGCTGGAGATGCCGTTATCCACGGTGATCAGCAACTGCGGCTCGCGCTGCAGCGCTACGGCGACGATTTCCGGCGTCAGGCCGTAGCCGTATTCGAAACGGTTGGGCACCAGGTAATCAACATGGGCCGCACCGAGCAAGCGCAGGCCCAGGGTGCCCACCGTACTGGCAGTGGCGCCATCGGCGTCGAAGTCGCCGACGATCAGGATGCGCTGGCGTTGCTCCAAGGCCGTCACCAGCAGGTCTACCGCGGCGTCGATGCCCTTGAGCTGCTGATAAGGGATCAACCGCGCCAGGCTCTTGTCCAGCTCAGCCTCCGAGCGCACCCCGCGCGCGGCGTAGAGGCGGGTCAACAGCGGTGGCAAGTCTCCGAGAAACGGCAGGACAGCAGGCAAAGGGCGGGGATCGATACGCATGGGACGCTGGGGAATTCTCTGTAGGGGAAATATTAGCGGCAAGCTACAAGCGCTAGCTCAACCGCGCTCGCCGATCAGCCATTGCAGTTGCACTTCATGCTGGCCACGATCATCGGTGACGAAGATCGTGCCTTCACTGATCATCACGTCCCACTTGATCACGCGGGGCATGTCCTTGGCCAGGGTCTCGAGGACTTCCTGCGGCACGGCGGCGATGTGGACGTTCTTCAGGGTTTTCGCCACCGGAATCACCTTGCCTTCCCACACGCGCAGGCTGCCGTAAGCCAGCAGACTGGTACGCTCGGCGCGACGCGAGCACCAGGTCAGGCGGTCGGCATCGGGCTGGCCGACTTCGATCCAGTGCAAAACCCGATCATCCAGACTTTTTTCCCACAGGGCTGGCTCGTCTACATCTGACAGACCACGGCCAAACGACAGCTGCTCGCTGTACCAAAGGGCGTAGGCCAGCAGACGCACGGTCATGCGCTCTTCGGTTTCCGAAGGGTGGCGGGCAATGGTCTGTTTGACGCTCTCGTACACCGAGCGATCGAGGTCGGTGAGGTTGAGTTCGAACTTGTAGGTCGTGGACGGCTGGGCCATGAACGGGCTTCTAGAGACAGGGAAAGGCGGGCAGTCTAACCGATGGTAGGGCTATTCAACGAATCCTGCGCTGCATCATCCTTATCCCTGCGCGACTCGCCTATGTTAAAAGGCATTACACCACTGTGCTGCGTATGAAAGGTTCCTCATGTCGTTTAACGCCAAACCGCTTGCCGGCCTGAAAGTCATCGAACTCGGCACCCTGATCGCCGGCCCGTTCGCTTCACGCATCTGCGCCGAATTCGGCGCCGAAGTGATCAAGGTCGAATCCCCGGACGGCGGCGACCCGCTGCGCAAATGGCGCAAGCTGTACGAAGGCACCTCACTGTGGTGGTTCGTACAGGCACGCAACAAAAAATCACTGACGCTGAACCTCAAGCACCCCGACGGTCTGGCCATCCTCAAGCAGTTGCTGGCGGACGCCGACATCCTGATCGAAAACTTCCGCCCCGGCGTCCTGGAAAAGCTCGGCCTGAGCTGGGACACCCTGCACGCGCTGAACCCCAAGCTGGTGATGGTGCGCCTCTCGGGCTTTGGCCAGACCGGCCCGATGAAAGACCAGCCGGGGTTTGGCGCGGTCGGCGAATCGATGGGCGGGCTGCGTTACATCACCGGCTTTGAAGACCGCCCGCCGGTACGCACCGGGATTTCCATCGGCGACTCCATTGCCGCCCTGTGGGCGGTGATCGGCGCGCTGATGGCGTTGCGTCACCGCGAGGTCAACGGCGGGCTGGGCCAGGTGGTGGATGTGGCACTGTATGAGGCCATCTTCGCCATGATGGAAAGCATGATCCCGGAGTTCGATGTGTTCGGGTTCATCCGCGAACGCACCGGCAACATCATGCCCGGCATCACACCGTCCTCGATCCACACCAGCGCGGACGGCAAGCATGTGCAGATCGGCGCCAACGGCGATGCGATCTTCAAGCGCTTCATGTCCGCCATCGGCCGTGAGGATCTGGCCAACGACCCGCAATTGGCCAGCAATGACGGGCGTGACGAGCGCCGCGACGAGCTGTATGGCGTGATTGATCGCTGGGTCAATTCGCTGCCGCTGGAACAGGTGGTCGAGCAGCTCAACAAGGCCGAGGTGCCGGCCAGCCGCATCTATAGCGCCGAAGACATGCTCGGGGACCCGCAATTCCTGGCGCGGGAAATGTTCCTCAAGGCGCAACTGCCCGACGGCAAGGACTTCAAGATGCCAGGCATCGTGCCCAAGCTCTCCGACACCCCTGGCAGTTGCGAGTGGGTGGGGCCGCAACTGGGCGAACACAACAGCGTGGTACTCGGTGAGCTGGGCTATGACGCGGCGGCCATCATCCGCTTGCGTGAGCAAGGGGCGATCTGATGGCGCGTTCAAGATAATGACTCGCCGCTGGCTATTGCACCTGTGCGCGCCCTTGCTGGCGCTATTGCCGCTACCGACCCAGGCGGCGCAGACCTTGATCTGGCTGGTTCGCGACCTGCCGCCGCTGACGATCTTCGAAGGCCCGCAAAAAGGCCAGGGCGCCATCGACGAATTGTTGCCGATGCTGATGGAGCACCTGCCGGAGTATCAGCACCAGGTCCAGCACGTCAACCGTGCGCGGGGCATGCAGATGCTCCAGGCGCCCTCCCTCACCTGCGACCCTACCCTGCTGTGGACGCCGGAGCGGACCCAATGGATTGTGTATTCCGACCAGGCGTTTCCCGTGGTGAGCAATGGCGTGGTCGTCCGCCAGCAAAACCGTGAAGTCCTGGCGCCCTTTGTCGTGCAAGGCAAGGTCGACCTGGACGCGATGCTACGGGACAAGAGCACACGCCTGGGCATCATCGCCGAGCGCAGCTACGGGCCATTCATCGACGGCATGTTGCAGCAAGGCGACACGCACAATCGGGTGATGCACTACGGCACCGACGCCTTGGGCAGCCTGCTGCAAATGCAGCGCCTGGGACGCCTGGAAGGCGTACTGGGTTACTGGACCGAAATTCGCTATCACGCATTGCGGCAAGGCATCGATCCCGAAGGGCTGGCGTTCTATCCGATTGCCGGCACCGCGCCCTATCAGCACATCCATATCGGTTGTTCGGATACGCCCGAGGGGCGCGAGGTCATGGCGCGTATCAACCAGTTGCTGGGCGACCTGCCGCAGGCGCAGTTGCTGCGTTCCTACGCGTCATGGCTCGACCCGGCCCTGCGCGAGCAATACCTGCTGGACCATTCGCGATTCTATGAAGAAGTGCCCACCCCGTGATAAATCGCGGGCAAAAAGAAACCCCGAAGAGTGGGGAGACACTTCGGGGTTAAACGTGGCCTACAAAGACCAGTACAGCAAGTCACAAACACCGGAGCACAATGTCTGCTCTTGCTGTTACTAAATCTGACCGGCCACGCCGTAGGAAGTTTCCGCGGATAAACAATTCTTCATGCGAGGGCGCTGCTGCGGGTCTGGGCCGCATTGCGCAAGGCAGCGATGACCGAGGGCTCCAGGCGCCCTTCGGCGATTTTCAGATCGCGCAGCAAGCAATCCACGACATCCACCAGGACGCGCTTGTCGGTCAGTTGCGCCCGGTCGACTTCACGCTCGACCACGATGGCACCAGCAGGGTTCTTTACGGTTACCAGGCACTCGCCCTGCACACCAGCGGTGGTCAGCGTAACCTGATAAGGGCTCAGCGCTTCTTCGAGCAATAGGCTGATACTTTCCATTTCGATCACCACTCAATAGTTCGGGAACAATCGTTTCAATGGGGGTTGCCTCTCTCCTAAGTGACTGTTTGTAACGTAGGAAAGTTCGCTTTTTCGTGTTTATGGAGCCGTCAGGGAGTGACTTGATCCAGCATGCGCTTGCAACATGACAACGAAAAAACGGCCGCACATAACTGCTTACGCAATGGGCGGCCGTTTCAGGGTTCGCCCTGCAGCGCGGCGGAGGGTGAACCCTATATTCGGTAAGCGCTGATCACGCTGTCACGCAGCTAGAAGTGCATGTCAAAGGCCCTTATTGCTAAGGATGAACATGATGGTGGAACACAACGAACAACAAGCGTCGATGGAGAAGATGCATGCTGACGTATCTCGCATCTATGCCGAGATTTCACGCATGCATGCCGAGCGAGGCAAGCTCAACGCGGAGTCCTTGAAGATAACCTGTGAGACTTTCTGGTACCCCGTGGGTATCGCCACGGGTTTCTACGCCGCTGTCGGCACCGTGATTGTCGTGGCGCAGAAACTACTCTCATAACGCTCAGCAACCCGGGCCTGCCTGAAACGAAAAGCGCCGCTGACCCACGGAAGGGAAAGCGGCGTTTTTGTCTGCGCCAGGGCGCCGGCCGTTTGCCTTACAGCGGCTTACCGCGATTGCCATGCTGGCTGACAAACGCCTGCATCGCCTTCAGGTCATTCGGCAGCACGGTGCAACGCTCTTCACGCTCGAACAGGTCGGACAGATGCGCCGGCAACTCCAGCGCCTTGCCAACGCCGGCCTTCTCCACCGCTTCCGGGAATTTGACCGGGTGCGCGGTGCCGAGAATCACCATCGGGATATCCAGGCTGCGACGGCATTCGCGCGCAGCCCTCACGCCGATCGCGGTGTGCGGGTCGAGCAGTTCGCCGGTCTGGGCATAGACTTCCGCGATGGTTTCGCAGGTCTGTGCATCGTCCACGGCCAGGGAGTCGAACAGCTTGCGGGTTTCGGTCCAGCGCTCTTCATCGACACTGAAACCGCCACCGCTTTTGAAGGTGTCCATCAAGCCGGCAATCGCCGCACCGTTGCGGCCGTGCATGTCGAACAGCAGGCGTTCGAAGTTCGACGACACCATGATGTCCATCGACGGCGACAAGGTGGCGTGCAGGGTTTCCTTGACGTACTGGTTGCCGCTCATGAAGCGGTGCAGGATGTCGTTGCGGTTGGTGGCGACGATCAACTGGTTGATCGGCAGGCCCATGTTGCGCGCCAGGTAGCCGGCGAAGATGTCGCCGAAGTTGCCGGTCGGCACCGAGAACGACACCGAACGCGCCGGCCCGCCCAGCTGCAGCGCGGCGTGGAAGTAGTAGACGATCTGGGCCATGATCCGCGCCCAGTTGATCGAGTTCACCGCAACCAGGCGCGTGCCCTTGAGGAAGCTCTGGTCAGCGAAGCTGTTCTTGACCATTTCCTGGCAGTCGTCGAAGTTGCCTTCGATGGCGATGTTGTGGATGTTCTCACCGAAGATGGTGGTCATCTGCCGACGCTGTACTTCCGACACGCGCTTGTGCGGGTGCAGGATGAAGATGTCGACGTTTTCGCAGTGCTTGCAGCCTTCGATGGCCGCCGAGCCGGTATCACCGGAAGTGGCGCCGATGATCACCACGCGCTCGCCGCGCTTCTCCAGCACGTAATCGAGCAGGCGCCCCAGCAGTTGCAGAGCGAAGTCCTTGAACGCCAGGGTCGGGCCATGGAACAGCTCCAGGACCCACTCATTGCCATTCAGCTGGCGCAGAGGCGCGATGGCGTTGTGGGAAAACACGCCATAGGTCTCTTCCAGGATCTTTTTGAAATCCGCATCCGGAATGCTGCCGGTGACGAACGGGCGCATCACCCGGAACGCCAGTTCGTGATACGGCAGGCCGGCCCAGGAAGCGATTTCTTCCTGGGTGAAGCGTGGCAGGTTTTCCGGCACGTACAGGCCGCCGTCGGTGGCAAGACCTGCCAACAAAACGTCTTCGAAATTCAGGGCCGGTGCCTGGCCGCGGGTGCTGATGTAACGCATGACTGGCTCCTCTAAAACATTCTCGAACAGGGGCCGCCGATCACACGGGGCCCCTGGAACAAATCGGTTAGTTCAGGTGTTCGACGCGAATCCGTACCACCGGCCCCACTACGCCTTGCAAGGCTTCCAGGGCTTTGATGGCATCGTTGATGTGCTGCTCGAGCACGCGGTGAGTCAGCAGGATCATCGGCACCTGGCCGTTCTGCTCCTCGACTTCCTTCTGCATGATCGACTCGATGTTGATGCCACGTTCCGACAGGATGCTGGCAACCTGGGCCAGTACGCCCGGATGATCCTTGGCCTGGATGCGCAGGTAGTAGGCGCTTTCGCACGCCTCGATCGGCAGGATCGGGTGGGCCGACAACGAATCCGGCTGGAAGGCCAGGTGCGGCACGCGGTTTTCCGGGTCGCTGGTCATGGCGCGAACCACGTCCACCAGGTCGGCGATCACCGACGAAGCGGTCGGTTCCATACCGGCGCCGGCACCGTAGAACAGGGTCGAACCGGCGGCGTCACCGTTGACCATCACGGCGTTCATCACGCCATTGACGTTGGCGATCAGGCGGTCGGCCGGGATCAGCGTCGGGTGTACGCGCAACTCGATACCGGCCGCGGTGCAGCGCGCCACGCCCAGGTGCTTGATGCGATAGCCCAGGGCTTCGGCGTAATTCACGTCGGCAGTGGTCAGTTGGGTGATGCCTTCGGTGTAGGCCTTGTCGAACTGCAGCGGGATGCCAAAGGCAATGGACGCAAGGATGGTCAGTTTGTGCGCCGCGTCGATGCCTTCAACGTCGAAGGTCGGGTCGGCTTCGGCGTAACCCAGGGCCTGGGCTTCGGCCAGCACGTCTTCGAAGGTGCGGCCCTTCTCGCGCATTTCGGTGAGGATGAAGTTACCGGTGCCGTTGATGATGCCGGCCACCCAGTTGATGCGGTTGGCGGACAGGCCTTCACGGATCGCCTTGATCACCGGGATACCACCGGCCACCGCGGCTTCGAACGCGACGATCACGCCCTTCTCACGCGCCTTGGCGAAGATCTCGTTGCCGTGGACGGCGATCAGCGCCTTGTTGGCGGTGACCACGTGCTTGCCGTTTTCGATCGCCTTGAGCACCAGCTCGCGGGCAATGGTATAGCCGCCCACCAGCTCGATGACGATATCGATTTCTGGGTTGGTCGCCACGGCGAAGACATCGTTGGTAATCGCAATACCGGTCGTTTCGAACTGAGGCTTTGGCGAACGCGTGGCAATTTGCGCCACTTCAATCCCGCGCCCTGCACGGCGGGAAATTTCTTCAGCATTACGCTGAAGTACGTTGAAGGTGCCGCCACCGACGGTCCCTAACCCACAGATGCCTACTTTGACCGGTTTCACTGAAGAACTCCCCATGAAACGGCCGACGCGAGGTCGGCCGTGGAAAACAGCCGCACAACCGCGGCTTTCAATTAATGGCCCATCGACTTATCGAAGGGCCATGATCGTCAAAGGTTCGACGATGCTGGTTTATTTGGCACTCAGCGCCAGTTTGGCAACTTGCGGTGCCGGCTGATAGCCCGGAATCACCTGGCCGTCAGCCAAAACGATGGCCGGTGTACCGTTCACACCAATGGACTGGCCCAGGGCGAACTGCTTGGAAACCGGATTGGCGCACTTGGCCGCTTTGATTTCCTTGCCGTCGACCATCTTGTCCATCGCCGCTTTCTTGTCGGCCGAGCACCAGACCGCCTGCAACTGCTCGTCGCCCGGCGAACCGAGGCCCTGACGCGGAAACGCGACATAGCGCACTTCCACACCGAGCTTGTTCAGCGCCGGCACTTCGGCGTGCAGCTTGTGGCAGTACGGGCAGGTGGTGTCGGTGAACACGGTGATGTGCGTCTTGGTCTCGCCGATGGCTGGGTAGACCACGGTTTCTGCAACCGGAATGCCGTTGATCAGCTTGGACACGCCCAGGCGCTCGGCTTTCTCGGTCAGGTTGACCGGCTTACCGTCCTTCAACTGGAACAGGTAGCCCTGGACAATGTACTGGCCGTCGGCACTGGCATACAACACGCGGCTGCCCTTGAGCTTGACTTCGTACAGGCCGGCCATCGGGCTGGCACTGATGCTTTCGATCGGTGTGTCGAGTTGCAGGTTGGCCAGGCTCTTGCGAATAGTCTGCTCGGCAGCGTCATCGGCGACGGCAAAGGTGGAAACCAACGCAATGGCTGCGGCGGCAATAATCTGGGTCAAGCGCATGGGAACTCCTGAAGGCAGATGCAGGGACGGGTGTGTCGAACACCGATCTGGAAACACGGCACTGTAATCACAAGTCACGCCGTCCCCTTTGCTAACCGGCAAAGCCTACCACAGTTGGGCCGCAGGGCAGCCCGTGGCGGGATAATTTGGCGGTTTTCAGCCTCGCGGATGGTGCTTGGCGTGCATATCCTGCAAGCGCGCCCGTGCCACATGGGTGTAGATCTGGGTTGTGGATAAGTCGCTGTGGCCAAGGAGCATTTGCACCACGCGCAAATCCGCGCCGTGGTTGAGCAAATGCGTGGCAAATGCATGGCGCAGGGTATGCGGCGACAGGCTCTTGCCGATCCCCGCCACCTTGGCCTGGTGCTTGATGCGATGCCAGAAAGTCTGGCGGGTCATCTGCTCACCGCGCTGGCTGGGGAACAGCACATCGCTGGGGCGCCCACCGAGCAGTTCGCCGCGCGCATCGCGCATGTAGCGCTCGACCCACACAATCGCTTCTTCGCCCATCGGTACCAGCCGCTCCTTGCTGCCCTTGCCCATCACCCGCAGCACGCCCTGGCGCAGGTTGACTTGCTCGAGGGTCAGGCTGATCAGCTCGGTCACCCGCAGGCCGCAGGCGTACAGCACTTCGAGCATGGCACGGTCGCGCTGGCCGATGGCTTCGCTCAAGTCCGGGGCGGCGAGCAAGGCGTCGACATCGGCTTCCGACAAGGACTTGGGCAATGGCCGACCCAATTGCGGCATGTCGACCTGTAACGTCGGGTCGAGGGCAATGAGCTTTTCCCGCAGCAGGTAGCGATAAAAGCCACGCACACCGGAAAGGAAGCGCGCGGTGGAGCGCGGCTTGTAGTTCTGCTCCAGGCGCCAGGCCAGGTGATCGAGGATCAACTCACGGCCAGCATTGATCAGCTCGAGGTTTTTTTCCTGCAGCCAGCCGTTGAACAGCGCCAGGTCGCTGCGGTAGGCCTGGCGGGTGTTGTCCGACAGGCCTTTTTCCAGCCAGAGGGCGTCGAGGAAGCGGTCAATCAGAGGATGGTCGATGGCGGGCATGGGGGCTCAGGCAGATGACGGAGGTGCCTGGTAGATCCTATCGCAAGCAAGTCGGCTCCCACATTGGATTTGTGTCGTGCATCGATTTTATGACCACTAATGATCAAGTGTGCAAGCTGGCCCGCCTGCGATAGCCGCGCCGCCGACCCGGACCCGTCAATAAATCCCAGGCACAAAAAAAGCAGCCCGCAGGCTGCTTTTTTTCTGCATCGGGAAGCTGGACTTAAGCCAGTTTTTCCTTGATGCGAGCTGCTTTACCGGACAGGTCACGCAGGTAGTACAGCTTGGCTTTACGCACGTCACCGCGACGCTTAACAGCCATGCTGTCGATTTGCGGGCTGTAGGTCTGGAAAGTACGCTCTACGCCAACACCGTTGGAGATTTTACGAACAGTGAAAGCACTGTTCACACCACGGTTACGCTTGGCGATTACCACGCCTTCGAACGCTTGCAGACGCGAACGGTCGCCTTCCTTCACTTTCACCTGAACGACAATGGTGTCGCCCGGGGCAAAGGTAGGGATCTCTTTGGTCATCTGCTCTGCTTCGAGTGCAAGGATGATTTTGTTAGTCATGCTGTGCTCCTAAGGTAAGTCAATGGACCTACCATCGATACGTTGTTAACTATCGTCCCGCGCGAGGATGTATTCCTCGAGCAGCTTCTTCTCTTCTCCAGAAAGCGAGCGGCTTTCCAGAAGATCGGCGCGTCGTTCATAGGTCCGACCAAGGGACTGCTGTAAACGCCAACGCCGGATGTGTGCGTGATTGCCACTTAGCAATACGTCGGGAACACGCTGATCCGCATACACCTCCGGTCGGGTGTAGTGCGGGCAATCCAGCAAACCATCCGTGAAGGAATCTTCCTCCGCGGAGTCCGCATGCCCTAAAGCTCCAGGCAGCAGTCGTGTAACCGCATCTATCAGGACCATCGCCGGCAGCTCACCGCCAGACAGGACATAGTCCCCAATCGACCACTCTTCATCGACATGAGCTTCAATGAAACGCTCGTCAATGCCTTCATAGCGACCGGCAATCAGGATCAGTGCTTCCTCATTCGCCAGTTCGCGTACCGCCGCCTGTTTCAGCTGACGGCCTTGAGGGGACAGGTAAATTACCTTCGCCTTCTCCCCGGCGGCAGCCTTGGCCTGAGCCAACGCGTCTTCCAGGGGCTTGATCTTCATCACCATGCCCGGGCCACCGCCAAATGGGCGATCGTCCACAGTGTGATGTCGATCCGTCGTGTAGTCTCGCGGGTTCCAACAGGTGAGCTGCAAGAGCCCCTGTTTCACCGCCCGACTGGTGATGCCGTACTCGCTGATGGCGGAGAACATCTCGGGAAACAAACTGATCACTTCAATGCGCAAATTAGCCACGCTTAGAAGTCCGCGTCCCATTCCACCTTCATCTCGCCCGCGGCCAGGTCGACGGCCAACACGCATTGCTCGGTATAGGGCAACAGGCGTTCGCGATCATCCAGGCTGCCAGCGCAAGGCTTGACCACCATTACATCATTGGCGCCGGTTTCCAGAAGATGATCGATTTTCCCGAGCAATTGCCCGAGTTGATCAATAACCTTCAGACCTTCCAGCTGGTACCAGTAGTACTCGCCGTCGGTCAATTCAGGGAACAGGTTGCGCGGCACGCAGATCTCATAACCGGCCAGAAGACGAGCTTCTTCACGATCATCAAGACCCTTGAGCTTTGCGACCAGGAACTTATCGTTCCCGCGTCCACTGACCAGCTCGACCTGTTTCACATTCCCCTCGCGCTTGAGCGTCCAGGTTTTGTACTGCAACAGGTTTTCAGTCGGATCAGTAAAGGAATACACCTTCACTTCGCCGCGAACGCCATGAACAGAGTAAATCTTGCCGATAACGATCAAATCATCAGCAACAGCTGGCGTCGCGTTCATATTGCTCAGGCTGCGGCCTTAGCCGAGTCCTTCAACAACTTGGCAACACGCTCGGAAGGCTGTGCACCAACGCTCAGCCAGTAGGCTACGCGCTCTTGGTTCACGGACAGACGAACTTCTTGACCACGAGCAACAGGGTTGAAGAAACCAACCTGTTCCTTGTGCGAACCGTCACGCGGGTTGCGGCTGTCGGTTACGGTCAAGTGGTAAAACGGGCGCTTTTTGGAGCCGCCAAGGGCAAGACGGATTGTTAGCATGTGAACATCGTTCCTGTAGTCGGTGCTGCAAATCTAAATGCACAGCGGGCATAGGTGCCCGAAAGGCCGCATATTCTAAAGAATATCCGGACTTTTGCAAATGTCTTTTTCTGGCGCCTATCAGCGTGCCATTCAGATCTGCTATAGAGCCGTCGGTTAAAACGGCAAGTCAGCTCCCGCCAGACGGCGGGTTTGCTGGAGATCCCACATCCCTGTGGGGCGGAGCAGGAGCACGCTCCCGCTCGAATACTTTACATTTTCGGCATGCCGCCGCCGGGCAACATACCGCCCATGCCGCGCATCATCTTGGCCATTCCGCCCTTGGCGGAGAATTTCTTCATCATCTTCTGCATCTGCTTGTGCTGCTTGATCAAGCGACCGATGTCCTGCACCTGGGTGCCGGAGCCCATGGCGATCCGACGCTTGCGCGAACCGCTGATCAGCTCAGGGTCGCGGCGCTCGGCCGGGGTCATGGAGTTGATGATGGCTTCCATCTGCTTGAACTGCTTCTCTGCCGCGCCCTGGGCATTGCCCATTTGCGCCAGGTTCACACCGCCGATGTTCGGCAGCTTGTCCATCAGGCCGCCGAGGCCGCCCATGTTCTTCATTTGTTGCAACTGATCGCGGAAGTCTTCGAGGTCGAAGCCCTTGCCCTTCTTCAGTTTCTTGGCCAGTTTATCGGCCTTGTCCTTGTCGAGCGTCGCTTCGGCCTGCTCGATCAGGCTGAGCACGTCGCCCATGCCGAGGATACGCGAAGCGATACGTTCAGGGTGGAACGGTTCGAGCGCGTCGCTCTTCTCGCCCATACCGATGAATTTGATCGGCTTGCCGGTGATGGCGCGCACCGACAGCGCGGCACCGCCACGGGCGTCGCCGTCGACCTTGGTCAGGATCACGCCGGTCAGCGGCAGTGCGTCACCAAAGGCTTTGGCGGTGTTGGCCGCATCCTGGCCGGTCATGGCGTCGACCACGAACAGCGTCTCGACCGGGTTGATCGCGGCATGCAGCGCCTTGATCTCGCCCATCATCTCTTCGTCGATGTGCAGGCGACCGGCGGTATCGACGATGACCACGTCGATGAACTTCAGCCTGGCTTCTTTGATCGCCGCGTTGGCGATGTCGACCGGCTTCTGGCTCAGGTCGGACGGGAAGAAGGTCACGCCCACTTCGCCCGCGAGCATTTCCAGCTGCTTGATGGCCGCCGGACGGTATACGTCGGCCGACACCACCATCACGGTTTTTTTCTTGCGCTCTTTAAGGAAGCGCGCCAGCTTGCCAGCGGTGGTGGTCTTACCCGCACCTTGCAGACCGGCCATCAGCACGACGGCCGGCGGCACGGCGCTGAGGTTCAGGTCTTCGTTGGCCGCGCCCATCAGGCTTTCGAGCTCGGCCTGGACGATCTTCACAAAAGCCTGGCCCGGCGTCAGGCTGCGGGACACTTCGGTGCCGACCGCGCGCTCCTTGACCGAGTTGACGAAGTCCTTGACCACAGGCAAGGCCACGTCGGCTTCCAGCAACGCCATGCGTACTTCACGCAGGGTGTCTTTGATATTGTCCTCGGTCAGCTTGGCCTTGCCGGTTACATGGCGCAGCGTCTGCGAGAGACGGTCAGTCAAGTTTTCAAACATGCGCGATCCTTTCAGGCCCTATGGTAGACCGAGGTAATGGCGGCCCAGGCTGTGATAAATCGCTATTAAAAACAGCGCTCGGCGAGCCTGCGGCGTGGGCAGGTCGCGGATTATAGCGAAGACTGCGCCCATGCACACCCGCTGTCTGGCCCTGAAGTCTTTCGTGGAACGCAGGTGTATGCCAAACTCAGCGCCTTTCGGGCTTGCCTAACAGGATTTATGCTCCCTTTGTCACCCAGTTTGCTACCCAGTCTCGCCGCCGCCTTTTTATATGCCGCTGCGACCCTCTACCAGGGCACTCGCCTGGCGCAAGGCGCCAAGGCCGACACTCGCCTGCTGGCAGGCCTTGGCGTCCTCGCCCTGCTCGCCCATGCCGCGAGCCTGTTCACCCACTTGATGACGCCGGTCGGCCTGGGCCTGGATTTTTTCAGCGCCGCCAGCCTGATCGCCGCCGCGGTGATCGCCCTCACGCTGATCGCCTGCGCACGCATCCCGGTGGAAAACCTGCTGGTGCTGCTATTCCCCCTGGGCATGCTGACGGTGCTGCTGGCGCAATTCGCCCCCACCGGCACGGTGCAGGTGATCGACGAAGAGCCGGGCATCCTTGCGCATATCCTGCTGTCGATCCTGGCCTATGGCATGTTCACCATCGCGGTGTTCCAGGCGTTGCTCCTGCTCGTGCAGGACCATCAGCTCAAGCACAAGCATCCGTCGGGCCTGATCAAGAACTTCCCGCCGCTGCAAACCATGGAAAGCCTGCTGTTCAGCTTCCTGTGGGCCGGCTGGACGCTGCTGTCGCTGTCGCTGATCTCTGGCTGGCTGTTCGTCGAGAACCTGTTCGCCCAGCACCTTGTGCATAAAACCCTGCTGGCGTGCCTGGCGTGGGTGGTGTTCAGTGTGCTGCTGTGGGGCCGCAACCGCCTTGGCTGGCGCGGGCACAAGGCGATCCGCTGGACCCTGGCCGGTTTCTGCCTGCTGATGCTGGCCTACTTCGGCAGCAAGCTGGTTCGCGAATACATCCTGCATATCTGACGGGCAGCGATCATGGACAACTTGCCCTTAGGGCCGATGCTCGCGGTAATCGCCTTGCTGATTTTGTGGGCGGCGCTGTTTACCGCCATCGAAGCCGCACAACAACACCTGCTGGCCCTGCGCCCCGGTACCCGCCAGGGCGACAAAGCCGCCGCCCGCCTGCACTTCCCACGCCCCAGCATGATCCTCTGCAACACCCTGTGCCGTGCTGGCGTGGTGATCCTTTGCACCCTGCTGGCGATCTACGCCTGGGCGCAAAACGGCGCGTGGCTGGGCTGGCTGGTCTCCTGCACGATCCTGCTGGTGCTGGCCGATTACCTGCCGCGCGCCCTGGCCACCCGCCATCCGCAAGCGGTGCTGGGCTTCGGCAACGCCCTGCTGGGCGTGCCGCTGAAAATTATCTACCCCCTCGCCTGGCTGCTCAATGGCATCAGCCTGCTGTTGCTGCGCCCCTTTGCCCGCCCGCCGGGCATGGTGAAAAAAAGCGACGACCCGCAGCCCGACCATGATGACGAACCCGAGCCAGAGGGAGATGAACGTCGCACGCCCGGCATGCCCGGCATCCACGCGCTGGACAACATCACCGTCAACGACATCCTGGTGCCGCGCAGCGAAGTGGACGGCATCAATCTGGACGACTCGCTCGAAGCGATCCTCGAGCAACTGCGCAACTCCCAGCGCACCCGCCTGCCGGTGTTCCACAGCGACATCAACCAAGTCGAAGCCGTGCTCAACACCCGGCTGATCCAGCACCTGCTACCGGATGCCAGCCTGACCAAGGAGACCTTGCTCGAGGCCTGCTACGAACCCTACTTCGTCCCGGAAAGCACGCCCCTGCAACTGCAACTGCTGAACTTCCACAAGCAACAGCGGCGCCTGGGCATGGTGGTGGACGAGTATGGCGAAGTGCTGGGCATCGTCACCCTGGAAGACATTCTCGAAGAAATCGTCGGCGAATTCGAAAGCGAACAAAGTGCCGACAACCCGCATATCGAAGCGCAACCGGACGGCCGCTACATCGTCGACGGCACCGCCTCGATCCGCGAATTGAACAAGAGCCTGGCCTGGCACCTGCCCAGCGACGGGCCCAAGACCCTCAACGGCCTGGTGACCGAAGCGCTGGAAACCATTCCCGATTGCGCGGTGTGCCTGAAGATCGGCCGCTACCGCCTGGAAATCCTCGAGACCGAAGACAACCGCGTGAGCAAGGTGCTGATCTGGCACACCAGCCGCGTGCCGGTTGCCACGTAGCCTCGCCGACGGAACACACTGATCCACTGTGTGCAGACGATCAGATTTTCCCCCTTGTTGGATGCGCAACCCCCTTCCTATAATCGGGTCGGCTTACCCAAGCCGCGCCCGACCGCGTGCTATCCGCACGGACCGCGTCCAGGCACTGCCTTGCCCTGTACGACCGGTGTCCGCTCTCATCCCGAGCCGCTCCGCCCACAACCCTGATCCATGGGTGTTCGACCAATAATAATCCGCGTCCAAACGCGCACTGCCCCTCAGGGATACCGCCATATGAGCACCACCTATAACGAGGCTTCGACCGCCGCCCCGACCAACTCGACCGCCCGCGTCGCCACTGCCAGCATCGTCGGCACGGCCATCGAGTTCTACGACTTCTATATCTATGCCACTGCGGCCGCGCTGGTGATCGGCCCGGTGTTCTTCCCACAGACCTCCGGCACGGCGCAGATGCTCGCGTCGTTCCTGACCTTCGGCATCGCGTTCATCGCCCGCCCGCTGGGTTCGGCGCTGTTCGGCCACTTTGGCGACCGTATCGGCCGCAAATCGACGCTGGTGGCTTCGCTGCTGCTGATGGGGGTGTGTACCACGCTGATCGGCTTGCTGCCGGGGTATGACAGCATCGGCGCCTGGGCACCGATTCTGTTGTGCGTGCTGCGTTTCGGCCAAGGCCTGGGGCTGGGCGGGGAATGGGGCGGTGCGGCGTTGCTCGCCACCGAGAACGCGCCGAAGGGCAAACGCGCGTGGTTCGGCATGTTCCCGCAACTCGGTCCTTCGATTGGCTTCCTGGCGGCCAACGGCCTGTTCCTGATCCTGGCCATGAACCTGAACGACGAGCAGTTCCGCAGTTGGGGCTGGCGCATCCCGTTCATCCTCAGCGCAGCGCTGGTGATGGTCGGCCTGTATGCGCGGCTGAAGCTGCATGAAACCCCGGTATTCGCCAGTGCGGTAGCGAAAGAAGCGCCGGTAAAAGTGCCGTTGGTGGAACTGTTCAGCCAGCATTGGCTGCCGGTGCTGCTGGGTGCCGCGTCGATGGTGGTGTGTTATGCGCTGTTCTATATCACCACGGCGTTTTCCCTGAGCTACGGCGTTTCGACCCTGGGCTACAGCCGCGAGACATTCCTCGGCTTGCTGTGTTTTGCCGTGTTGTTCATGGGCCTGGCGACGCCGCTGGCAGCCTTGGCCAGCGATCGATTCGGGCGCAAGCCGGTGCTGATTGTCGGTGCGCTGCTGGCGATTCTGTCGGGGTTCACCATGGAGCCGTTGCTGACCCACGGTTCGACCTGGGCCGTGGCGCTGTTCCTGGCCCTGGAGCTGTTCCTGATGGGTGTGACCTTCGCGCCGATGGGCGCGTTGCTGCCGGAACTGTTCCCGACCCGCGTGCGTTATACCGGCGCTTCGGCGGCGTATAACCTGGGTGGGATCGTCGGTGCGTCGGCGGCACCGTTCTTCGCGACCAAGCTGGTGGCGATGGGCGGGCTGAGTTATGTCGGCGGGTATGTGTCGGCGGCAGCGTTGCTGAGTTTGATTGCGGTGCTGTGCCTGAAAGAGACGCGGGATAACGATTTGAACAAGGTTGCCTGATAGATCGCTATCGGGGGCAAGTCGAATCGTCGCACCGCCCCTCCCACACTTAACCGCGTTTAATCTGTAGGAATGCGGTCAAAATGTGGGAGGGGGCTTGCCCCCGATAGGCACGACGCGGTTTAGAGCTCTACAACAACCGCCTGAGCCGCACGGGTCGCCTTGGCGCGAGCCGCTTCAATCGACTCATCCCGCGCCAACGCCACGCCCATGCGGCGCTGGCCGTTGACTTCCGGCTTACCGAACAGACGCAACGCCGTGTCCGGCTCGCTCAGGGCCGCGCCGAGGTTGGCGAAAGCGGTCTGGGTCGATTGCCCTTCCACCAGGATCACCGCCGATGCCGAAGGCCCGAACTGACGGATCAATGGGATCGGCAGGCCCAGGATGGCGCGCGCGTGCAGGGCGAACTGCGACAGGTCCTGGGAAATCAAGGTGACCAGGCCGGTGTCATGCGGGCGTGGCGACACTTCGCTGAACCACACCTGATCGCCCTTGATGAACAACTCCACGCCAAACAGGCCGCGGCCGCCCAGGGATTCCGTGACGGCCTTGGCCACGCGCTCAGATTCCGCCAGGGCAATCGGGCTCATGGCCTGAGGCTGCCAGGATTCCTGGTAATCGCCTTTCTCCTGACGGTGGCCGACCGGCGCACAGAAGGTCGTGCCGCCGATGTGGCGCACGGTCAGCAGGGTGATTTCGTAGTCGAAGTCGATAAAGCCTTCGATGATCACCCGGCCCTTGCCGGCACGCCCGCCTTCCTGAGCGTAATCCCAGGCTTTCTGCACGTCGTCGGCACTGCGCAGCAGGCTCTGGCCCTTGCCCGACGAACTCATCACCGGCTTGACCACACACGGGAAGCCCAGGTCTTGCACGGCCTTGCTGTAGTCTTCGAAGGTATCGGCGAAGTGGTACGGCGAGGTCGGCAGGTCCAGCTCTTCGGCGGCCAGGCGCCGGATGCCTTCGCGGTTCATGGTCAGCGACGCGGCGCGCGCGGTCGGGATCACGGTGAAGCCTTCGGCCTCCAGCTCCACCAGGGTGGCGGTGGCGATGGCTTCGATTTCCGGCACGATGAAGTGCGGTTTTTCCGCCTCGATCACCGCACGCAGGGCCGCGCCGTCGAGCATGTTGATCACATGGCTGCGATGAGCCACCTGCATCGCCGGCGCGTTGGCGTAGCGATCCACGGCAATCACTTCAACGCCCAGGCGTTGCAGTTCGATTACCACTTCCTTGCCCAGCTCACCGCAGCCACACAGCAAAACGCGGGTCGCGGTTGGCGACAATGGAGTTCCGATTCGGGTCATCTCAGGTCCTCAGGGGAGCGGATCATGGGGAGAAAGGCCGGCATTTTACATGAACTGCACAGATTGGCTTCAGTTGGCGACAGCACCTTTGCGGATACGCCAGGCCATGATCAGCCAGACCGCGGTGACCCCGGCGAATTTCGACGCCAGCGCGGTGCCCACCACGGCAGGCGTAAGCGCGCCGATCAAGCCGAAAAAGATAAAGGTATCGAGGGGAATGCTCAGCGCCGAACTTATCCACAGGCGATCGTGGAGCGGGCGCTTGGTGATGCTGAATACCAGCCAGTCAATGCACTCGGACACCGCGAACGCAGTGGCGCTGGCCAGCGCGATGGACGGATCGGAGGTGATATACGACAGCGCCAGCGCCGCCAGCATGGCAAGAATCGCGCCGTGGCCGAAGCGGGTTTGCACCATGTCGCGCAGGATAAACACCAGGCCACCCCAGGCGGACCAGATCACATCCAGGTGCGGCGCGGTGGAGAAGGCGAAGTTGATCAGCACGACGCTGCTGATGTAGGCGATCAGGAAGAGCATGGGGGGGATGGACCTGTGGGTAATGCCGCACAGGGTACACAATTACAGGGATGTCGTCTGGGATGGCGCCATCGGGGGCGAGCCCCCTCCCACATTCGACCGCGTTTAATCTGTAGGAACGCGGTCAAAATGTGGGAGGGGGCTTGCCCCCGATAACGATGGTTCAGCCAGCGGATTTACCGGACGCCATAAACACCAACCCACCCGCCAGCGCCCGCTCATGACACAACCCCAACACCACCCGACGCTCGGCGTTGTCCATGCGGCTCCAACGCGTGATTTCTTCCACGGTACGCTGGCAGCCGGTGCAAATGTCGTCGTCATCCAGCGCGCAAATGCTCACGCACGGCGAGGCGACGGGGCGCTCTGGCGGCTTCATTCTTCCTGCTCGACCAGATCCCGCGCATAACGCTGGGCGTTATGCACATAGTGCGCAGCGCTGGCCTCGAGCATCTTCTTCTGCGCGTCGGTCAATTCGCGCACGACTTTGCCCGGCGAGCCCATGACCAGGGAGCCATCGGGAATCTCCTTGCCTTCTCCGATCAGCGAATTGGCGCCGATGATGCAGTGCTTGCCGATCTTCGCGCCGTTGAGGATCACCGCGTTGATGCCGATCAGGCTGTAGTCGCCGACGGTGCAGCCATGCAGCATGGCGTTATGGCCGATGGTCACGCCGGTGCCCAGGGTCAGCGGGTAACCCATGTCGGTGTGCATCACGCTGCCGTCCTGCACATTGCTGTTCTTGCCGATCAGGATCAGTTCGTTGTCGCCACGCAACACCGCGTTGAACCAGACATTGGCGCCCTCCTCCAGCTTGACCTTGCCCACCAGCGTGGCATTCGGCGCCACCCAGCTGTGTGGGTGCGTCTCGACGCGGGCGTCGCCCAGGCGGTATTTCATGATATGTCCTCACGACTGGCCATTTAAACGATGGCTTATAGATGGATGAAGCTCTTGGGCGGCTGGTGCAGGCTGATGTTGGCATCGTCATAGAGCAAATTGATCAGTTCGACGATCATGATTGCCGTCAGCCCCCAGATCTTGTATTCGCCGAACCGATAGCTCGGCACGTACCAACTGCGGCCCTGGTAATCGATGCGGTGCGTATGTTCGCGCGGGTCCTGGCGGAAAAACTCCAGGGGCACGCTGAAGACGGCGGCGATTTCGGCGTCGTTGGCCAGGTATTCGACGTAGTCCGGGATGACGCCAACGTAGGGCGTGACCCGAATGCCATGCAGGGAAATCAGCGGGCTCAACGGGCCGATCACCTCGACCAGGCCGGGCGGCAGGCCGATTTCTTCTTCGGCTTCGCGCAGGGCGGTGAAGATCAGGTCCGGGTCTTCGGGGTCGCGACGCCCGCCGGGAAAGGCCACTTCGCCACCATGGGTCGACAGGCCGCTGGCGCGCAGGGTCAGGATCAGCTCAGGTTCGTCACTGCGGGTAATCGGCACCAGCACGGCGGCCTCGGGGAAACGCCCGTCGGTCTCAAGCCGTTGCGGTGTGTGATTGCTTACCCGGCGAAGTAGCTCGTCCAGCATGAGTCATCTCGGTCTGTTGGCTACTTTGCATCATGCACCAAAGCGCGCGGGCGCCCAACCCCAAAACCGAAGGGCTGTCGCGAAACGACAACTTGCAGGGCCCTGCCGCCCACGCCAAGATAGGCAGACTTTCCAGGAACCCCAGCATGAATTTCTGCAGCCAGTGCGGTAAACCGGTCACCCAACGCATTCCCGAAGGCGACGCACGCCTGCGTTTTGTATGCGATCACTGTCATACCATTCACTACCAGAACCCCAATATCGTCGCCGGCACCGTGCCGGTGTGGGGCGATCAAGTGTTGTTGTGTCGCCGCGCCATCGAGCCCCGCCTGGGTTACTGGACCCTGCCCGCCGGTTTCATGGAGAACGGCGAGACCGTGGAACAGGCCGCCATGCGCGAGACCATGGAAGAAGCCTGCGCCCATGTACGCAACCTGAGTCTCTATACGCTGATCGACGTGCCGCATATCAGCCAGGTGCACGTGTTCTACCGCGCCGAGCTGATTGACCTGAACTTCGCCGCTGGCCCCGAAAGCCTGGAAGTGCGACTGTTCGACGAGGCCGATATCCCTTGGTCCGAGCTGGCTTTCCGCACAGTCGGGCGTACCTTAGAATACTTCTTCGCCGACCGTCGCCTACGGTCGTTCCCGGTGCGCAACGAAGCTGTGCCGCCGCTGTCCCAGCCCGCCCAATAACAAACCGGCAGATCGTCGTCCAAGGGAAATCGTTTTAATGCGTTGGTTGCTTGCTTTGCTCTGCCTGTCGTTCGCCACGTTGTCCTCAGCCACCACCCTGGAAACCCTGGGCGGCAAAACGGTCGAGAAAATTCTGGTCCTCAAGTCCGCCCATCAGTTGCAACTGATCAACGACGGCAAACCCCTCAAGACCTACCGTATCTCCCTGGGCAAAAACCCCAAGGGCACCAAGCTGATCGAGGGCGACCGTCGCACGCCGGAAGGCTTGTATTGGATCGACTGGCGCAAAACCAGCGACCGCTACAACCTGTCCATGCACATCTCCTACCCCAATATCAGCGATTCGGCCCGTGCCCGCCGCCAAGGCGTGAACCCCGGCAGCATGATCATGATCCACGGCACGCCCGACACCGCAGAGTACCCGGAACAGTGGTTTCACACCCTGGACTGGACCGACGGCTGCATCGGCATGCGTAACGTCGACATGCGCGAAGTCTGGAACCTGGTCAAGGACGGCACCCTGGTCGAGATCCGCCCGTAACCTTCGCCCCTCGGTCAATTAACTAAAAAAAGTTTCCTGCCCTCGACAGCGCCTGCCGGTGAATACCAATTCACCCCGCAGGCTGCGCAGCTCTGCGCGCCTTAAAGACCTCTCTAATACCACTTGATACCAGACACCACTAAGGCGCCCTTAAACCAGGAGCCAAAGCGTTTTGGCAGCATTGACATGGTATTTAAGTGGTATTAGTTTCCGGCCAATACCGGGCGACAACACACTAATAACCGCATCGGAAACCTGACAGATGAACCCCATCCTGACGCTGCGTCCCGACGACAAGCAATCCACGCCGCTGTACCTGCAACTGGCCCGCAACCTGGAAGCGGCGATCCACGCCGGCCAATGGAAATCTGAACAGGCCCTGCCGTCGGAACGCGCCCTCAGCGAGCAGTTGAGCATCTCGCGCGTCACCGCCCGCAAGGCGCTGGAAGTCTTGTTTGCCCAAGGCCTGATCCGTCGCAGCCAAGGCTCCGGCACCTTTATCACGCCACGCCTGGAACAACCGCTGTCGCGCCTGTCGGGCTTCAGCGAGATGCTGCGACTCAAGGGGTTTGTGCCCAGCTCCCAGTGGCTGGAACGCGACATCAGCGCGCCGACCCACGAAGAGCTGATCCGCCTGGGCCTGTCGCCGACCGACAAAGTGGCGCGGCTCAAGCGCCTGCGCAAGGCGGACGACACGGTGATGGCCATCGAAATGACCACCATGCCCGCCGCCGTGCTGCCGCACCCGCAAGCCATCGGCCAGTCCCTCTACGAGTACCTCGAAGGCATCGGCAAACCCATCGTGCGCGCCCTGCAGCATATCCAGGCGATCAACGCCTCAGACGAGTTCGCCGCGCTGGTCGGCATCGCCCCCGGCACCGCCATGCTGTTGATGACCCGTGTCGGCTACACCGCCGACAACACCCCAATCGAAATCACCGACACCTACTGCCGCAACGACTACTACGACTTTGTCGCCGAGCTGCGTCGATAGGCCTTTGCCGCGCACTGCGGCCTTAGAGAACTGCCCATGTCCGAAGACAATATCCTCACACCCCATGGCTGGATTCGCGGCCGCCTGGTGCATGAACACGGCAAGGTGATCGCCATTGAAGGCGCACCTTGCGACCCGGCCGACAACGACCAGCCCTACCTGCTGCCGGGTTTTATCGACCTGCACGTCCACGGCGGTGGCGGCAAAGACATCATGGAAGGTGCCGACGCCTTCGAAACCATCACCCGCACCCACGTGCGCTTTGGCACCACGTCGCTGCTGGCCACCACCATGACCGCGCCGGTGGATGAAATCTCCAGCGTGCTCGGCCAGCTCGGCAGCTTCTGCGCGCAGCGCCCGAGCGGCAGCGCCCGGGTCCTCGGCGTACACCTGGAAGGGCCCTACATCAATCCGGGCAAACTCGGCGCGCAACCCAACTTCGCCCACACCGCATTGATGGAAGAAGTGGAAGCCTACCTGCGCCTGGCGCCGATCCGGGTGATCACCATCGCCCCGGAAATCGCCGGGCATGACCGCCTGATCCGCGCCCTCAGTACACGCGGCGTGCGTATGCAGATCGGCCACACCCTGGGCAGCTATGAAGAAGGCGTCGCGGCCCTCGCCGCCGGCGCCACCAGCTTCACGCATTTGTATAACGCCATGAGCCCGCTGCATCACCGCGAGCCCGGCATCGTCGGCGCGGCGCTGGCCCACGCGCAGTACGCGGAATTGATCCCGGATTTGCTCCACGTACACCCCGGCGCCATGCGCGTGGCCCTGCGCGCGATCCCATGCCTGTACTGCGTCACCGATTCCACCGCTGCCGCCGGCATGCCCGACGGCGAATACAAGCTGGGCAGCCACACCGTGACCAAATGCCTGGGCGGCGTGCGCCTGGCCGACGGCACCCTGGCCGGCAGCACCCTGACCATGGATCAGGCGCTGCGCAACCTGGTGAAGATCGGCCTGCCCATCAGCGAAGCCTCACAACGCCTGTCGCAATTTCCGGCGGACTACCTGGGCCTGGAACAACGCGGCCGCCTGCAACCCGGCAGCTTTGCCGACTGCGTGCGCCTGGACCGCTCCCTGCACCTCACCGACGTCATGGTCGAAGGAGAAACCATTGTCTTCAAAAATGCTTGAAGAGGCCCTCGCCTCCAGCGACGCGGTCGCGGCGCAGCTGCAACGCCTGGCCCCCCGCCTGCAAGACATCGCCGAGCGCCTGCGCCGTCAGCCGCCGCACGTGGCGATGACTGTCGCTCGCGGCAGTTCCGACCACGCCGCGAGCTACTTCGCCTACCTGGCCATGCAGCACGTGGGCATTCCGGTGGCGTCGTTGCCGATGTCGGTGGTGACCCTGCTGCACGCGCCGTTGAAGGTCAGCGGCCAGGTCGCGTTCGGCTTCTCTCAGTCGGGCCAGAGCCCGGACCTGGTCGACAGCCTGCGCCTGCTGCGCCAACGCGGCGCCTTGAGCATCTCGCTGGTGAATGCCGAAGACTCGCCCCTGGAAGCCGCCTGCGAATTCCATGTGCCGCTGTGCGCCGGGCCGGAACTCAGCGTGGCCGCGACCAAGAGCTTTATCGCCACCCTCAGCGCCAGCGCGCTGTTGATCGGCCACTGGAACCAGGAAACCGACCTGCTGCACGCCTGCCGTGCGTTGCCCGATGGCCTGCGCGAGGCGGCCAAACAGGATTGGACGAACGCCATCGACGCCCTGCGCGACTGCCAGCAGTTGATGGTCATCGGCCGAGGCGCCGGTTTTGCCATCGCCCAGGAAGCCGCGCTCAAGCTCAAGGAAACCTCGGCGATCCAGGCCGAAGCCTTCAGCAGCGCCGAGGTGCGTCATGGGCCGATGGCCTTGATCGACGACAACTACCCGCTGCTGATATTCGCCCCACGCGGTGCCGAGCAAGCCGGCCTGTTGAGCCTGGCCGCCGATATGCGCCAACGCGGCGCCCGCGTGTTGCTGGCGGCGCCGGACGATATCGCCGAACGCGACCTGCCGCTGAGCCGCGCCGAACACCCGAGCCTGGACCCGATCCTGGCCATCCAGAGTTTCTATGTCATGGCCGCCGGCCTGGCGCTCACCCGTGGCATGAACCCGGACCAGCCGCGCCACCTGAGCAAAGTGACCCGCACCCACTGAGTGGCGTGCCGCGATTTCCTGATGAGTACCGTGCCCATGTCCAACAACAATAATGCATTGACCCTCGGCGCCCCCCTCAGCGGGCCGGTGCTGGCCCTGGGCAACGTCCCCGACGAAGTATTCGCCAGCGGCGCCATGGGTGACGGCCTGGCCATCGATCCGCTGAACGATAGCCTGTACGCACCGTGCGACGGCGAGATCATCCATGTCGCGCGCACCGGGCATGCGCTGACGCTTCGCGCGCAGAACGGCGCCGAGCTGTTGATGCATGTGGGCATCGACACCGTGGAGTTGAACGGCGAAGGGTTTGCCCTGCTGGTGAAGAACGGTGCGCAGGTGAGCAAGGGCCAGGCGCTGATGCAGTTCGATCTGGACCGGATTGCGCGCCAGTGCAAAAGCCTGGTCAGCCTGATCATTCTCACCAACAGCGAGCGCTTCGAACTGACACCGCTGCCGCTGCGCTCAGTCAAACACGGTGAACCGCTGGCGCGCGTGGCGCTGCGTTCCGGCGCCGCGCTGCAAACCGCTGTGGATAACTCCGTCGCGCAAGCCAGCGCCAACGTGCGGATCACCCATCGCGGCGGCTTGCATGCGCGTCCGGCGGCATTGATCCGCAAGACCGCACAAGCGTTCAGCAGCCAGACGCAGTTGCATTTCGCCGGCAAGTCGGCGGCGTGCGACAGCTTGATCGGCCTGATGGGGCTGGGCATCGGTGAGGGCGATGAGGTGCGTGTCACCTGTCGCGGCAAGGATTGTGCGGCGGCGTTGCAGGCGCTGGTCGCCGCGCTGTCTGTCGCCATCGGCGAAGAACCTCACACGCCGATGGCGGCTGCTCCACGCCGCGCGAACACCGAGGTCGGTGTGTTGCAAGGTGTCTGTGCGGCACCGGGCCTGGTGTGCGGGCCGCTGTTCCGCCTGAGCACGATCGAGTTGCCGGCCGATACCGGCAACCACTGCGCCGACGAACAGTTGCAACGGCTGGACGCGGCCCTTGAGCAAGTGCGCGGCGAAATCCGCATCACCCTGGACCTCGCCCGCCAACGCCGAAATGCCGAAGAAGAAGACATCTTCGCCGCCCACCTCGCCTTGCTGGAAGACCCGGCCCTGCTGGACACCGCCACCCGCGCCATCGAGCACGGCAGCGCCGCGCCCCACGCCTGGCGCGATGCGATCCAGGCGCAATGCGCGGTGTTGCTGGGCCTGGGCAAGCCGTTGCTGGCCGAGCGCTCCAACGACCTGCGCGACCTGCAACAACGGGTACTGCGCGTGCTGCTCGGCGAAGCATGGCACGTCGAGTTGCCTGCCGGGGCGATTGTCAGCGCCCACGAGCTGACCCCGTCGGACCTGCTCCAACTGAGCGCGCAACACGCCGCCGGCCTTTGCATGGCCGAGGGCGGCGCCACCTCCCATGTCGCGATCCTGGCCCGCGGGAAAGGCTTGCCGTGCGTGGTGGCATTGGGCGCCGAAGTGCTCGATGTGCCCCAAGGCCAACGCGTGGTGCTCGATGCGGCCAATGGTCGCCTGGAGCTGGCACCGAGCGCGGCGCGCCACGCCGAAGTCGAGCGGATTCGCGACACGCAGAACCTGCGTCGCCAGGAACAACAGACCCAGGCCCGACTGCCAGCGAACACCCGCGATGGCATGACCATCGAAGTCGCCGCCAATGTCGCCTCCAGCGCCGAGGCCCAGGTGGCGTTTGAAAACGGCGCCGACGGCATCGGCCTGCTGCGCACCGAGTTCCTCTTCGTCGACCGCCGCACCGCGCCGGATGAACAGGAACAACGCCAGGCCTATCAAGCCGTGCTGGATGCGATGGGCGACAAGTCGGTGATCATCCGCACCATCGACGTGGGCGGCGACAAACAGCTCGACTACCTGCCGCTGCCGGTCGAGGCCAACCCGGTGCTGGGCCTGCGCGGCATTCGCCTGGCCCAGGTGCGCCCCGACGTGCTCGACCAGCAACTGCGCGCACTGCTGCAAGTCAGCCCGCTGGCGCGCTGCCGCATCCTGCTGCCGATGGTCAGCGAAGTCGACGAACTGCTGCAGATCCGCCAACGCCTGGATGAACTGTGCGCCGAGCTGCAACTGACCCAACGCCCGGAACTGGGGGTGATGATCGAAGTGCCCGCCGCCGCGCTGATGGCCGAACAACTGGCCAGGCATGCCGACTTCCTGTCCATCGGCACCAATGACCTATCCCAGTACACCCTGGCCATGGACCGCGACCACGCCGGCCTCGCCGCGCGGGTCGATGCGCTGCACCCGGCGCTGCTGCGGCTGATCGCCCAGACCTGCACGGGCGCGGCCAAACACGGGCGTTGGGTCGGCGTGTGCGGCGCCTTGGCATCCGACCCGCTGGCGACGCCGGTGTTGGTCGGGCTGGGGGTCAGCGAGCTGTCGGTCAGCCCGCCGCAGATCGGCGAAATCAAGGACCGCGTCCGCCACCTGGACGCGGCGCAATGCCGGCAACTGAGCCTGGGCCTGCTCGACCTGAGCAGCGCCAAGGCGGTACGCCAAGCCTGTCAACACCACTGGCCGCTGAGCTGACAACAACAAGAAAAGGGAGACACGCCATGTACCAACACCTTATCGAAGGCCTGCAACGCCTGGGCCGTGCGCTGATGCTGCCGATCGCGATCCTGCCGATCGCCGGCCTGCTGCTGCGCCTGGGCGACACCGACCTGCTCAACATCGCGGTGATGCACGACGCCGGGCAGGCGATCTTCGCCAACCTTGCGCTGATCTTCGCCATCGGCATCGCCGTGGGCTTTGCCCGCGACAATAACGGCACGGCCGGTTTGGCCGGGGCCATCGGCTACCTGGTGATGATCTCGACGCTCAAGGTGATGGACTCGACCATCAACATGGGCATGCTCGCCGGGATCGCCAGCGGCCTGATGGCGGGCGGGTTGTATAACCGCTTCAAGGACATCAAGCTGCCGGAGTACCTGGCGTTCTTCGGCGGGCGGCGATTCGTGCCGATTGTCACCGGGTTCAGCGCGGTCGGCCTGGGCGTGATCTTTGGCCTGATCTGGCCGCCGATCCAGCACGGCATCAACAGCTTCGGCGTGTTGCTGATGGAAAGCGGCAGCCTGGGGGCCTTCGTGTTTGGCGTGTTCAACCGCCTGCTGATCGTCACCGGCCTGCACCATATCCTCAACAACATGGCGTGGTTCGTGTTCGGCAGCTTTACCGACCCGGTGACCGGCGCGGTGGTGACCGGCGACCTGACCCGCTACTTCGCCGGTGACCCGAAAGGTGGCCAGTTCATGACCGGCATGTTCCCGGTGATGCTGTTCGGCCTGCCCGCCGCGTGCCTGGCGATGTACCGCAATGCCCTGCCGGAACGACGCAAAGTGATGGGCGGGATTTTCCTGTCGATGGCGCTGACCTCGTTCCTGACCGGCGTGACCGAGCCGATCGAATTCGCCTTCATGTTCCTCGCGCCGTTCCTGTACCTGCTGCACGCGCTGCTGACCGGGCTGTCGATGGCGGTCACCAACCTGCTGGATATCCACCTCGGGTTTACTTTCTCCGGCGGCTTTATCGACATGGTGCTGGGCTGGGGCAAGTCCACCAACGGTTGGCTGGTCGTACCGGTCGGCCTGGCTTATGCGGCGATTTACTACAGCGTGTTCAGCTACTGCATCCGCCGCTTCAACCTGAAGACACCGGGCCGCGAAGATATCCCGGTGGCGCAGGCCGAAGCGATGAGCGATAACCAGCGCGCCACGGCTTACATCCACGCGCTGGGAGGTGCGGACAACCTGCTCAGCGTCGGGGCTTGCACCACGCGCCTGCGCCTGGACATGGTCGACCGCAACAAAGCGGTGGATGCACAGTTGAAAGCCCTCGGCGCGATGGCCGTGGTGCGGCCGGGCAACGGCGGCAGTTTGCAGGTGGTGGTCGGGCCGATGGCCGACAGCATTGCCGATGAGATTCGCCTGGCGATGCCAGCGTTTGTGGCCGGCGCGCCGGTGGATAAACCGGTCGCGGTCAATGTGCAGGAAGCCGAGCAATGGTTGAGTGCACTGGGCGGCCGGGGGAATGTGCGCCAGCTGGAAGCGGTGGCGATGACCCGGTTGCGGGTGGAATTGGGGGATGATTCGGTGGTGTCCGAGGCTCAACTGACGGCGCTTGGTTGCCAAGGCGTCAGCCAACTTGATAGCGGTGTTTGGCACCTGCTGATTGGTGACAAGGCCTCGGGCTTGAGTGAGGTATTGGAGCGACTGGTCAGCGGCCATGAGGTCGGCGCCAGGGTTTAAGAGAGGTAGTGGTTGTTCTGGCCTCATCGCGGGCAAGCCCCCTCCCACATTTGACCGAGTTCCAACGCTGGAATGCGGGTAAATGTGGGAGGGGGCTTGCCCGCGATGAGGCCCTTACAGCCAACAAAAAACCCACTGACCAAACTGGCCCAGCGGGTTTCTCGTTCACGCAATCAACGAATCAGAAATCCGCCAACCGCCACACCTCATACGCCGGTGTCTCATAGGGATGGCTCAGCTTCAACGCAGCCACAACAGCCACGATCAGCTCATCCGCCACCACCAGCTCAACCTTCCACTCTTCAACCACTTCAACCTGGCCGACTTGCCCGAGAAACGGCTGGCTGCCGTCCAACGCGCGGAATTGGCCCTGGCCCAGCACTTGCCAGGCGCAGCTGTCGTAGTCGCCGATGCGCCCGCCGCCAGCTGCGAAGACGGCAGCTTTCACCGCCTCCACATGGCTGCCGGGCACGAAGAAGCTGAGCTTGTACACCGCCTTAGTTCACCCACACGCGCGCGTTGCGGAACATCCGCATCCACGCGCCGTCTTCGTTCCACTCTTCCGGGCGCCACGAGTTCTGCACGGCGCGGAATACACGCTCCGGGTGCGGCATCATGATGGTGACGCGACCGTCGCGGCTGGTGAGGCCGGTGATCCCGCGCGGCGAGCCGTTCGGGTTGGCCGGGTAGCTTTCGGTGACCTTGCCGTGGTTGTCGACGAAACGCATGGCCACGCAACCGGATACATCAGCTTCGAGCAAGGCTTCTTCACTGGCGAACTCGGCATGGCCTTCACCGTGGGCGATGGCGATGGGCATACGCGAACCGGCCATGCCTTGCAGGAAGATCGAGTTGGACTCCTGCACCTGCACCATGGCGACACGGGCTTCGAACTGCTCGGAACGGTTACGCACGAAGTGCGGCCAGAACTCGCTGCCCGGGATCAGTTCGTGGAGGTTGGACATCATCTGGCAACCGTTGCACACACCCAGGGTGAAGCTGTCGTTGCGCTCGAAGAAGCCCTGGAACGCGTCGCGGGCACGGCTGTTGAACAGGGCCGACTTGGCCCAGCCTTCACCGGCACCCAGCACGTCGCCGTAGGAGAAACCGCCGCAGGCCACCAGGCCTTTGAACTCATTGAGGTCGACGCGACCGGCGAGGATGTCGCTCATGTGTACGTCGATCGCATTGAAGCCGGCGCGGTCGAACGCGGCCGCCATTTCCACCTGACCGTTGACACCCTGCTCGCGCAGTACGGCAACCTGTGGGCGAATGCCTTTCTTGATGTACGGCGCGGCGATGTCCTGGTTGACGTCGAAGCTGAGCTTGGTGCTCAGGCCCGGGTTGTCTTCTTCCAGGATCACGTCGAATTCCTGCTCGGCGCAGTCGGCGTTATCGCGCAGGCGCTGGATCTGGTAGCTGGTCTCGGCCCACTGGCGTTGCAGCAGACGGCGCTGGCCTTCGAACACGGTGTCGCCGTTGAAGACGATGTCGATCTGACCGTTGTTGATCGGCTGGCCGATCACGGCCACGCAATCGCCCAGGCCGGCGGCGCTGAACTGTGCCAATACGTTTGGCGTCGCGTCCTGGCGCACCTGGATCACCGCACCCAGCTCTTCGTTGAACAGGATGCCGTTGAGTTCAGAGGCGTCCTCGGCAACGCTGTCGAGCACCAGGTTCAAGCCGCAGTGACCGGCGAAGGCCATCTCGACCACGCTGGTCAACAGACCACCGTCGGAACGGTCGTGGTAGGCCAGCAGGTGGCCGTCGGCGTTGAGGCCCTGGATCACGGCGAAGAAGGCTTTCAGGTCTTCGGCGTCATCGACGTCCGGGGCATGTTTGCCGAGCTTGCCATGGGTTTGCGCGAGGATCGAGGCGCCCATGCGGTTCTGGCCACGGCCCAGGTCGATCAGGATCAGATCGGTGGTGCCCTTGTCCATGCGCAGTTGCGGGGTCAGGGTCTGGCGGATGTCGGTGACCGGCGCGAAACCGGTGACGATCAACGACAGCGGCGAGGTGACGCTCTTGTCCACGCCTTCGTCGTTCCAGCGGGTGGCCATGGACATGGAGTCCTTGCCCACCGGAATGGTGATCCCCAGTTCAGGGCACAGCTCCATGCCGACAGCCTTGACGGTGTCGTACAGGCGCGCGTCTTCGCCGGGGTGACCGGCAGCAGACATCCAGTTGGCCGACAACTTGATGTCGGACAGCTTGCCGATACGGGACGCGGCGATGTTGGTGAGGGTTTCACCAATGGCCATGCGGCCCGACGCCGGAGCGTCCAACAGGGCCAGCGGCGTGCGTTCGCCCATGGCCATGGCTTCACCGGTGTAGACGTCGAAGCTGGTGGCGGTGACGGCAACGTCGGCCACCGGCACTTGCCATGGGCCGACCATTTGGTCACGGGCCACCAGGCCGGTGATGGTGCGGTCGCCGATGGTGATCAGGAAGCTTTTGCTCGCGACCGCCGGGTGGTGCAGCACGCGTTCGATGCTGTCGGCCAATTCCAGTGTGCTTGGGTCGAAGTCATCGCCCAGCTCGGTTTCACGTACCGCCGAACGGTGCATGCGCGGGGCTTTGCCCAGCAGCACTTCGAGCGGCATGTCCACCGGGCTGTTGCCGAAGTGGCTGTCGGTGACCGTCAGTTGCGGCTCGGCAGTGGCTTCGCCGACCACGGCAAACGGGCAACGCTCGCGTTCGCAGATGGCCTGGAAGCGCGCGAAGTCTTCAGGACCGACGGCCAGGACGTAGCGTTCCTGGGACTCGTTGCTCCAGATTTCGTGCGGGGCCATGCCCGGCTCGTCGTTTGGAATGTTGCGCAGTTCGAAACGGCCGCCACGCTCGCCATCGTTGACCAGTTCCGGGAAGGCGTTGGACAAACCGCCGGCGCCGACGTCGTGGATGAAGCTGATCGGGTTCTTGTCGCCCAACTGCCAGCAACGGTCGATGACTTCCTGGCAGCGACGCTCCATCTCTGGGTTTTCGCGCTGTACCGAAGCGAAGTCCAGGTCTGCCGAGCTGGTGCCGGTGGCCATGGAGGAAGCCGCGCCGCCGCCCAGGCCGATCAGCATCGCCGGGCCGCCGAGCACGATCAGCTTGGAGCCGACGAGGATCTCGCCTTTCTTGACGTGTTCTTCACGGATGTTGCCCATGCCGCCGGCCAACATGATCGGCTTGTGGTAACCGCGCACTTCGTCGCCACGCGGGGTGGTGATGGACTGTTCGAAGGTACGGAAATAACCGGTCAGCGCCGGACGGCCGAATTCGTTGTTGAACGCGGCGCCGCCCAGCGGGCCTTCGATCATGATGTCCAGCGCGGTGACGATGCGCTCCGGCTTGCCGTAGGGCACTTCCCACGGCTGTTCGAAGCCCGGGATCTGCAGGTTGGACACGGTAAAACCGGTCAGCCCGGCCTTGGGCTTGGCGCCACGGCCGGTGGCACCTTCGTCGCGGATCTCGCCGCCGGAACCGGTGGCTGCGCCCGGGAACGGGGCAATCGCGGTCGGGTGGTTGTGGGTCTCGACTTTCATCAGGATGTGTACCGGTTCCTGCACCGCGCCGTACTGGCGGGTTTCAGGGTCCGGGAAGAAACGGCCGGCGACGCTGCCGACGATGACCGAAGCGTTGTCCTTATAAGCCGACAGAACGCCTTCGCTGTGCATCACGTAGGTGTTCTTGATCATGCCGAACAGGCTTTTTTCCTGGCTTTCGCCGTCGATGTCCCAACTGGCGTTGAAGATCTTGTGACGGCAGTGCTCGGAGTTGGCCTGGGCGAACATCATCAGTTCGATGTCGTGCGGGTTGCGCTTCAAGCCGTTGAAGGCGTTGACCAGATAATCGATCTCGTCTTCGGCCAGGGCCAGGCCCAGCTCGGTGTTGGCCTTCGCGAGGGCGGCGCGGCCACCGCCGAGCACGTCAATCGCGGTCAGCGGCTTGGGCTCGGCGTGGCTGAACAGAGCACCGGCCTGTTCCAGCTGGCTGACGATGATCTGGGTCATGCGGTCGTGCAGGCTGCCGGCGATCAGCTCGGCTTCGGCCTCGCTGAACTGGCCCGCGACATAGAAGGCAATACCGCGTTCCAGGCGCTGGATTTTTTCCAGGCCGCAGTTGCGGGCGATATCGCTGGCCTTGCTCGACCAGGGCGAGATGGTGCCGAACCGCGGCAGAACCAGGAACAAGCGGCCGGTCGGCTCTTGAACGGGAACGCTTGGGCCGTACTTCAGAAGGCGTGCCAGCACTTGCTGTTCGTCGGCGGTCAAGACGCCGGTCACGTCGGCGAAATGAGCAAATTCAGCATACAGGCCTGTAACAGCTGGAACCTTCTGGCTCAGTTGCTCAAGGAGTTTGCTGTGGCGAAAGGCAGAAAGGGCAGGAGCGCCGCGCAGGATCAACATCTTCGGGACAGCCTCGGGAAGGGGTGTGCTTTGAGGCCGTGCATTCTAACGTAAACCGTCGTCAACGGCACCCGAAACACTAACGCTGGCCGCTGCCGAACGTCAGTTGGCTGGGTTTGCACGGTGTCGGGGTGTTATCCAGGGCGGCGGGCACAGTTATTTTAACCGTCACAATCGCTCTCCAAGCCACGTTTCTGCGGGCTGCAGCACAGTTTCAAGGCGGCTAGCAGACAAGTCCCCCGCTGTCGAGATATGGCGCCGTGGGCCGTTTGCGTATACTGCGCAGATGTTCTCCCCAACTGCTTTGCGCCCGCGATGCGCCAAATGGCTCATCGCCACCGGACTCTTCCTGATGCTCAGCGCCTGTGTTGATAAGCCCAGCACGCTCGAGCGAATCAAGGAGGATGGCGTATTGCGGGTGATTACCCGGAACAGCCCGGCCACGTATTTCCAGGACCGCAACGGTGAAACCGGTTTCGAATACGAACTGGTCAAGCGCTTTGCCGACGACCTGGGGGTGAAGCTGGAAATCGAGACCGCCGACAACCTCGACGACCTGTTCGGCCAGTTGGGCAAACCCAACGGCCCGGTCCTCGCCGCCGCCGGCTTGGTCAGCAGCGAGCGACGCAAGCAGCAGGTACGCTTTTCCCACCCGTACCTGGAAGTTACCCCGCAGATCATCTACCGCAACGGCCAGTCGCGCCCCACCAACGCGGCAGACCTGGCGGGCAAGAAGATCATGGTGCTCAAGGGCAGCACCCACGCCGAACAACTGGCCGAGCTTAAAAAGCAGAACCCTGCGATCGAATACGAAGAATCCGACGCCGTTGAAGTGGTCGACCTGCTGCGCATGGTCGACGAGGGCCAGATCGACCTGACCCTGGTGGACTCCAACGAAGTGGCGATGAACCAGGTGTACTTTCCCAACGTGCGCGTGGCGTTCGACCTCGGCGATGCCAGCAACCAAAGCTGGGCCGTGGCCGCCGGCGAAGACAACAGCCTGCTCAACGAGGTCAACAGCTACCTGGACAAGGTCGGCAAGAACGGCACCTTGCAGCGCCTGAAAGATCGCTATTACGGGCACGTCGATGTACTCGGCTACATGGGCGCCTACACCTTCGCCCAGCACTTGCAGCAGCGCCTGCCCAAGTACGAGAAACACTTCAAGACCTTCGCCAAGGAAGAAAAGGTCGACTGGCGCCTGTTGGCCGCCATCGGCTATCAGGAATCACTCTGGCAACCGGCGGTCACCTCCAAGACCGGCGTGCGCGGCCTGATGATGCTGACCCAGAACACCGCCCAGGCGATGGGCGTGTCCAACCGCCTGGACGCCAAGCAAAGCATCATGGGCGGCGCCAAGTACCTGGCGAAGATCAAGGACGAGCTGGACGACGATATCGCCGAGCCGGACCGCACCTGGTTTGCCCTGGCCGCCTACAACGTGGGCACCGGGCATCTGGACGACGCGCGCAAGCTGGCGCAGAAGGACGGCCTGAACCCGAACAAGTGGCTGGACGTGAAGAAAATGCTGCCGCGCCTGTCGCAGAAGCAGTGGTACAGCAAGACCCGCTACGGCTATGCACGGGGCGGCGAGCCGGTGCATTTCGTGGCGAACATCCGGCGCTACTACGACATCCTCACCTGGGTGACCCAGCCACAGCTGGAAGGCAACCAGGTAGTCGAAGGCAACCTGCATGTGCCAGGGGTCAACAAGACCAAGCCGCCGGAAGAGAACCCGCAGCTGTAAACCCGAAGCCCCCAAACACCCCCTCCCACATTTGAATCGCTACTGGCCTTGGAGGCCGGTGAGCAGATGTACCGCGCCACCCGCCAGCACCATCACTCCCGACACTCCCGCCGCCTTTAACGCCGCCGCATCCACCCGCGCCGCATCCCGCAGTTGCACACGCACCCGCGTCAGCGCCACGCGTTGTTGCGACTGGAGGTTATCCGCGCCACCGAGGGCATTCAGCACATCGGCGGACAACAGGTTCTCCGCCGCCGGCACAGGCGCCGCGACGGTTTCGGCGATCAAGTCCGGGGTCAGGGCTTTCCAGAACGCCCGCTGCAATTTCTCGAACATGCTCAGTGCTCCACGACAGGTGAGGTTTCAACGGTGGCCGCGTGGTACAGGCGCAAGGCCTCGCGCACCTGCGCGGCTTCTTCAAGGCCGAGCACCTGATGGGCGATGATCTGGCAGTCCGCCAGGTCCAGCTCGCGCACGGTGGCCTTGATGGTCGGGATCAGCGGTACGCTGACCGACAGCTCGTCCACCCCCAGCCCGATCAACACCGGCACCGCCAACGCTTCAGACGCCAGCGCCCCGCACACGCCAACCCACTTGCCATGGGCATGGGCGGCCTTGACGGTGGTGGCGATCAGACGCAGCACCGCAGGGTGAAAGCTGTCGGCCTGGCTGGCCAGGCGCGGGTGATCGCGGTCCATCGCCAGGGTGTATTGGGTCAGGTCGTTGGTGCCGATGGAGAAAAAGTCCACATGGGGCGCGAACACGTCCGCCATCAAGGCCGCGGACGGCACTTCGATCATGATGCCCAGCTTCGGCAGCTCGGTGAGCCCCAGCGCCAACGCTTCCTCTTCAAGCATCGTGCGCGCCAGGCGCAGCTCCGAGAGCAGGCTGACCATCGGCAGCATGATGTGCAGCCGCGTCAACCCGGCACTCGCGAGGATCGCGCGGAACTGTTCGCGCAACAACTCGGGGCGCTCCAGGCACAAACGAATACCGCGCAAGCCCAGGAACGGGTTGGTCTCGGCGTCCATCGGCACATAGGCCAACGGCTTATCGCCGCCGACATCCAACGTGCGTACCACCAGGTTGCGCTCCGGGCCCAGGGCGCGAGCGATGGCGTTGTAGGTGCCGGCTTGCTCCTCGGGGCTCGGTGCGCGATGGCGGTCCAGGTACAGAAACTCTGATCGCAGCAGCCCCACGCCTTCGCCGCCCAGGCTCAGGGATTGCTCGACCTCCTGAAGCGACGCGACGTTGGCCGTGACTTCGACGTGATGACCATCGCGGGTGATGGCCGCCAGGCGTGCCTGCGCGACGTCGCGTTGGCGCCGCACTATTTGCTCCCGGTGGGTGGCCTGCAATTGCTCGATCTCGGCCAGGTCCGGGTCCAGGTGCAACTCGCCCTTGTCGGCGTCCAGCAACACTTGCCGACCGTCAGCCAACGCCAGCACCTGCGGCGGCGCCCCGCAAATCGCCGGCAGCCCCAGCGCCCGGGCGAGGATCGCGACGTGGCTGGTCGCCCCGCCGCCGACGGTGACGAACCCGAGCACCTTGTGCGTGTCGAGGCTGGCGGTCTGCGACGGCGTCAGTTGCTCGGCGATCAGGATCGCGCGCTCAGGCAGTTCCCAGGCGCGGTCGTGAATGCCGAGGATCAGTTTCAGCACGCGCTGGCCGACATCGGCCAGGTCCGCCGCACGTTCGGCGAGCAGGGCATTGCCCAGGCCCTGGAACAGTTGGGCGGTGGCGAGCGTGGCGCTGTTCCAGGCAAAGGCGGCGCTTTTGCCGACGGCCAGCAGGTCGTGGGCTTGCTCCAGCAGGGTCGGGTCTTCGAGCAGTTCCTGATGGGCGCGGAAGATCTGCGCCTGGGCACTGCCGACCGCCTTGGCCTGCAAGCTCTGCAAGGCCTCGGTAGCGGCGTGCAGGCCACGGTCCAACGCCGCGCGTTCGAGTGCTTCGCCGCCGCCCGTTTCGGGAATGCTCAGCGCCGGCTCTGCCACCTGGACCACCTGGCCAAACGCCGAGCCCGGCGACGCACACACGCCCCGCAGCAGGCTCGTGGATGCCAGCGACACACGCGGTTCGACGTCCTCGACCGGCGCCGCGACGCTCTCGCCGCACCCCTCGGCCAACAGCGCCACCAACGCCTTGATCGCTGCGGCGGCATCCTCTCCCGCCGCGCTCACCTGCAAGGTGTCGCCCTGCACGGTTTGCAGTGCCATGATCGCCACCAGCGACTTGGCGTTGGCGCTCTGGGTTTGCTTGTGCAGGTAGATACTGGCGTCGAACCCCTTCGCCGCCTGGGCAAACACCGCCGCCGGGCGCGCGTGCAAACCGTTGGCATTGGGCAACGTCAACGGTTTGGAGAACAGTGCGTCGCCCTCCTCTTCGTCCTCGGTTTCAGCCGCCTCGCCTGGCGACAGGCGCACCAGCGGCTGGCCCAGCGTGACCGGGCCGCTGTCCGACGCCAGCAGCGCAAACGGCTCGCCGCTGACCACCAGCATCAAGGTCAACAGGCTCCGGGCATTGAGCGCTACGTAGTCGGCGTCGAACTCGATCAACGGCTGCCCGGCCTCCACCCGCTGGCCTTCCCCGACCAAACGGCTGAACCCCTTGCCCGCCAGGTTCACGGTGTCCAGGCCGATATGCAGCAGCACCTGGACGCCATTGTCAGCCGTGATGCTCACCGCATGGCCAGTGTTCTGGATATTGCTGATCACCCCGGCCAACGGTGCGCAGAGGGTCTGCGAGGTCGGGTCGATGCACAGGCCGTCGCCGATCAGGCGGCTGGAGAACACCGGGTCGGGGACCTTGTCCAGTGCCAGCAGCACGCCCGACAAGGGCGCAAGCAATTCCAGGGGTTGAGTTGCGGTCATGACTTCACCTGCTGTTTTGTTCTGTAAAAATCATTGGGTGGATACAAATCCCGAGGTGACAAAGATCAAATGTGGGAAGGGCTTGCCCCCTCCCCCATTTAAGCCTGTCTACATCCGAAGATTCACTTCCACCAGTACTCGACTTGCACACCGACGTTCGAGCCATGCCGCGCGGTGCCGTAGGCGCCGGTGTCAGACAACGCCGACCCAGCCGCCAGCTCATTCGCCGCGCGTTTGGCCGCTGCGTTCCAGCTCGCATAGGTGTAGTACAGACGCACTTCCGGGCGCGCCCAGAAATCCGGGCCTTTGGGCGACCAGGTCGGGGCGAAGGTGAATTTGCTCAGTTTGCGCGTACCGCCGGTGGCGTCGACCTGATCATGACCAAGCTCGGTGACCAGTTTGAACTGTTCACTGATGGCATAGGCCGGGCGCACACCGATGGACATCCAGGTCTGGTCCTGGCTGCCGGGGCGAATGTCTTTCTGGTACACGGCCTCGATCTGCCCACCGAAACGCGGGGTCACCTGCCAGTCGAAAAACTCCACGGCGCGGTAGCTTTTGCTGCTGTTATCCAGGGCCGTATTGCCGGTGTAGCCAAGGCCGGTGCCGGGACCTTCGCCATACTGCAGGGCGAACTTGTTCTTGCCGCCGAGGAAAGGTTTTTGCACATGTTGCGCGGTCAGCGCCCAACCGCTGTTGGCATCACGCCCACCGGCTTTTTCGATGTAGCTCAAGCCCAGTTCCAGCTCGCCGCCGGGGTTGGTCTTGAAGCCGGCCACGTTGAAGTCGTGACGCGTGGCGTATTCCTTCTGGTACAGGTTGTCCTTGCGCGAAAGCGCGTAGCTGTATTTCAGGTCGCCAATCAGCACATCCTCGATGCCGCCGCCCGTGGCGCTCTGGTTCCAGTAGTAGAAATCGGAGATATGGATGTCGTTACGCTTGTAGTAACGCCGCCCTGCCCACAGCGAGCCGCCGTTGAGGCTGGGCAGGTTGGACCACTGTGCATACATCTGCGGCATGCGCGCCGAGCCGTTGTCTTCGCCCTGGAATTTAAGCGCGCGGTCGTACTTGTTGTAGAGCGAAGCCATGGCGTCGACGCTGAGCACGGAGCCGTCGTCGAGGGTCAGCAGGTCCTGGCGCAGTTCCAGTTCGGCGTACTGTTCGCATTCGTTGCCCAACCGGTATTTGGATTGCGCGCCCGGCAGTTGGAAGCATTGCTGCTTGCCACTGCCGGTCGACGTCCCCGCGCCGCTACGCAAGTAACCGGCAAACTCCAGGGCCTGAGCGCCGAACGGCAAGCTCAGACACGATGCAACGAGGCCCAGCTTTATTGTTGTTTTCATGAAGTACTCCGATATTTTTATTATGTTTGTGTGAAGCGCCCGGTGCTCCCACACCGGGAATTGACCTTCTGCTTCGCGTCGCGCGGGGCAGTTGCAACGACGTTCCAGCCGTCAGTCCTTGAGGTGCAGCGCAAAGGATTCGTAAGGCCGCAACAGCAGCGGGCCCGTGCTGACCTGGCAATCGGGGTAGTTGCTGATCAGCAGGCGTTGTCGGGTAGCGGCGTTGAGGACGTGATCGGGCAGCTGGATTTCGCAGGGTTTGCCGTAGAAGTTGTTCAGCACCAGCAGGCGCTCGCCATGGCCTTCGCGCAGGTAGGCCCAGACCTGGAGGTGGCCCAGCAACAGTTCGCGGTAAACGCCGTCTTGAATCAGCGGCTCCTGGCGACGCAAGGCGATCAGGCTGCGGTAGTGATGCAGCACCGAATCCGGGTCATCCCGTTGGCTGTCGACGTTGATCTGCGCCGCGTTGGCCGGGATGCCGATCCACGGTTCGCCGCTGCTGAAACCGGCATGCTGGCGGGCATTCCACTGCATCGGCGTGCGCCCGTTGTCCCGCGACTTCTGCATGATCGCCGCCATGCTCGACGCCTCGGACTCACCGGCATCGCGCTTGAGGCGGTAGATGTTGAGAGTTTCGACATCGCGGTACTGCTCGATCGTGTCGAAACCCGGATTGGTCATGCCCAACTCCTCGCCCTGGTACACATACGGCGTGCCCTGCAGGAAGTGCAGCGCCGTGGCGAGCATCTTGGCCGAGACCACACGATGCTCACCGTCATCCCCAAAGCGCGAGACCACCCGTGGCTGGTCGTGGTTACACCAGAACAGCGCGTTCCAACCGCCGCCGGCCTGCATGCCCAGTTGCCAGTCGGAAAAGATCTGCTTGAGCTGCAGGAAATCGAAGTCGGCCTTCACCCACTTCTGCAGGTTCGGGTAGTCGACTTTCAGGTGGTGGAAGTTGAAGGTCATCGACAGTTCTTTGGACTCCGGCCGCGAGTAGCGGATGCAGTGTTCCAGGCTGGTGGATGACATCTCGCCGACGTTGATCAGGTCATGGCCTGCGAAGACTTCGCGGTGCATTTCCTGCAGGTACGCGTGTACGTTCGGACCGTCGGTGTAGAAACGCCGACCGTCGCTGGCGTCCTCGGGGAAATCGGCGGGCTTGGAGATCAGGTTGATCACATCCAGGCGGAAACCGCCGACGCCTTTGTCGCGCCAGAAACGCATCAGCTTGAACACCTCGGCGCGCACCTTGGGGTTGTCCCAATTCAGGTCGGCCTGGGTGTGATCGAACAGGTGCAGGAAGTACTGGCCGGTTTGCGCTTCGTATTCCCAGGCCGAGCCGCCGAATTTGGATTCCCAGTTGTTCGGCTGGTCGCGCCAGATATAGAAGTCGCGGTACGGGTTGTCGAGGCTGCTGCGCGCCTGCTGGAACCACTCGTGCTCGATGGAGGTGTGGTTGACCACGATGTCGAGCATCAACTTGATGCCGCGCTTGGCCGCTTCGCTGATCAGCCGGTCGCAATCGGCCATGGTCCCGTAGCTCGGGTCGATGGCGTAGTAGTCGCTGATGTCGTAGCCGTTGTCGCGCTGCGGCGAGCGCAGGAACGGGGTGATCCACAGGCAGTCGACGCCCAGCCATTGCAGGTAGTCGAGTTTGTCCACGATACCCAGCAGGTCACCGGTGGCGTTACCCGCGTGGCTGTGAAAGCTTTTGGGGTAGATCTGGTAGATCACCGAGTGTTGCCAGTTTTGCATGGTGGGTTCCTTCAGTAAAATTGTGTACCCGCCGCTCGGGCCTCATCGGGAGCAAGCCCCCTCCCACAGGGGGAACGCATTCAACTGTGGGAGCGGGTTTGCTCGCGAACGCGGTAATTCAGGCAACGCGATACCCAGGCCGCACGATCTTCATGCTCAATGCACAGGTCAGAACAAACGGCACGACCATCGCGATGACCATCCCGATCACAAACATCGGGATGGCATGCGGCACGATCGAGATAAACCCGGGCAAGCCGCCGACCCCGATGGCCGAGGCCTGCACCTTGTTCAGCGACAGGAAAATGCTGCCCAGTGCCGAGCCCAGCAGCGCGGCATAAAACGGGAACTTGAAGCGCAGGTTCACGCCGAACATCGCCGGTTCAGTGATGCCGAAATACGCGGAGACAGCGGAAGTCGAGGCCATGCTTTTGTCCCGCGCATTGCGCGCCATGTAGAACACCGCCAGCGCGGCGCTGCCCTGGGCCAGGTTGGACATGACGATCATCGGCCAGATAAACGTGCCGCCCTGGGTGGAGATCAGTTGCAGGTCCACCGCCAGGAACATGTGGTGCATGCCGGTGATCACCAGCGGCGCATACAACAGGCCGAAAATCGCTCCGCCGAGCATCGGCGCCAGGTCAAACAGGGTGACCACACCCTGGGTGATCAGGATGCCGAGGTGACGGGTCACCGGGCCGATGATCGCCAGCGCGAGCACGCCGGTGACGACGATGGTGGTGATCGGCACGACCAACAGTTGGATGGCATTCGGCACCCGCGCGCGCAGCCATTTCTCGATGACACTCATCACATACGCCGCCATCAGGATCGGCAGGATCTGCCCCTGGTAGCCGACTTTCTCGATCTTGAACCATCCGAAAATATCGAAGTACGGCAGGCTCTGGCCATCGAGGCCGGCCACCGCCTTGCCGTAGTTCCAGGCGTTGAGCAGGTCCGGGTGGACCAGCATCAGGCCAAGCACGATGCCGAGGATTTCACTGCCGCCAAAACGCTTGGCCGCCGACCAGCCCACCAGCGCCGGCAGGAACACGAACGAGGTGTTGGCCATCAGGTTGATCAGGCTCCACAGGCCATCCAGGTTCGGGTAGGCCTCCAGCAGCGTCTTGCCCTCGATGAACATGCCCTTGGCGCCCATCAGGTTGTTCACGCCCATCAACAGGCCGGCGATGATCAACGCGGGCAGGATCGGCATGAACACATCGGAGAACACCCGCACCAGACGCTGCATGGCGTTGGTCTTGTCGGCGCCCTTCTTCTTGACGTCGGCGATGGTGGCGGCGGCGAGGCCGGTCTGTTCGCGCAGGGCGGCATAGACCTTTTCCACTTCGCCGGGGCCGATCACCACCTGGAACAGCCCACCGGTAAAGAACGAGCCCTTGACCAGGTCGACTTGGTTCAACGCGCTGCCGTTGACCAGGCTCGGGTCCTTGAGCGCCAGGCGCAGGCGGGTCACGCAATGGGCGGCTTGCTCAAGATTATCGCGGCCCCCGAGGTGCTCGAGAATTTCGCGGGCGATGTTCGAATAGTCGTGGCTCATGCTTGGTTTCCACTTTGATTTTTTTATTTGGGGGGCAGTCATTGGCAGCACGCCGAAGGCAAAAGTACTCGTACAGACGAGTTAAAGCAACAACTCGTCTGTACGAGTTACATATTGTCTATTTTTTCTGGATCAGGCCCCGCCACAGCCCACAGATTTCCATGGGCCCAATGGACAAACCCCAGCCGTGCCACTAAGGTTCCTGCCTTGAACGCAAACGCGGCACAGAGCCATCCCCATGAGCAAATACAACCAGATCTATACCGATCTGCTTGCCAACATCACCACCGAACGCCTGCAACGCGGCACCCGTCTTCCCTCTGAAACCGAACTGATGGATGCCTACCAGGCCAGTCGTGGCACCGTGCGGCGGGCCATCGAGCAGCTGCAGGAGCGTGGGTTTGCGCAGAAAATCCATGGCAAAGGCACGTTTGTGTTATCGCCCAACCCCATCGAGTTCCAACTGGGCGGCATCGTCAGCTTCCACGAAACCCACGCCGACCTGGGCGATGACGTCCACACCGACGTCGTCGAATTCACCCAGTTCCCGCTGGAAGGTTCGCTGCTGCAGCATATCGAGGCCGAACCCGGCACCCTGATCACCCGCATCAAACGGGTGCGGCGCATCGGCGGCAAACGGGTGATCCTCGACATCAACCACTTCGTCGCCGACCTGATCCCCGGCCTGGACCGCACCATCGCCGAGCAGTCGATCTACGCCTTCATCGAACAGACGTTGCAGCTGCACATCAGCTACGCCCAACGCACCATCGAAGCCCTGCCCCGCGGCAAAGACGACCAGGCACACCTCGACCTCGAGGGGCAAAGCCATGTGATCGTGGTAAGCAACCAGACGTTTCTGCAGGACGGGCGGCAGTTCGAGTACACCGAGTCGCGGCATACGTTGGATAAGTTCTACTTTTCGGATATTGCGCGGCGCTAAGGCCGAGCGAAGCTCAAACGTGGCCGCGGGCCGCTATCGCGAGTAAGCCCGCTCCCACACTTTTGCTGCGGCGTTTGATTTATCGTGTTTCAGATGCGCAGAACCCCGGCATATGGCCGGGGTTCTGTTATTCAGCATCTACCTGCTAGGGCAGGATCATTCCCACTCAATCGTCGCTGGCGGCTTGCTCGACACGTCATACGTCACGCGCGAGATGCCTTCGATTTCATTGATGATACGGCCGCTGACGGTTTCCAGCAGTTCGTAAGGCAGGTGTGCCCAACGGGCGGTCATGAAGTCGATGGTTTCCACCGCACGCAGGGCCACGACCCAGGCGTAACGACGGCCGTCACCGACCACGCCCACCGATTTCACCGGCTGGAACACTACGAACGCCTGGCTGACTTTGTGATACCAGTCGGCCTTGCGCAGTTCTTCGATGAAGATGTGGTCGGCGCGACGCAGCAGGTCGGCGTATTCCTTCTTCACTTCACCGAGGATCCGCACACCCAGGCCCGGGCCCGGGAATGGGTGGCGGTAGACCATGTCGTAGGGCAGGCCCAGTTCCAGGCCGAGACGGCGGACTTCGTCCTTGAACAGCTCACGCAGCGGTTCGACCAGCTTGAGGTTCATTTCCTCGGGCAGGCCACCCACGTTGTGGTGGGACTTGATCACGTGGGCCTTGCCGCTTTTGGCGCCGGCCGACTCGATCACGTCGGGGTAGATGGTGCCCTGGGCGAGGTACTTGATGTTGTCCAGTTTGTTGGACTGGGCATCGAATACGTCGATGAAGGTGCGGCCGATGATCTTGCGCTTCTTCTCCGGGTCGGACTCGCCGGCCAGGTTGTTCAGGAACTGATCTTCAGCGTTGGCGCGGATCACCTTGACGCCCATGTTCTCGGCGAACATGGCCATCACTTGCTCGCCTTCGTGCAGGCGCAGCAGGCCGTTGTCGACGAATACGCAGGTCAGTTGATCACCGATGGCCTTGTGCAGCAGCGCGGCAACCACGGAGGAGTCAACGCCGCCGGACAGGCCGAGCAGGACGTTGTCGGTGCCGACCTGGGCACGCACGTGGGCGATGGCGTCTTCAGCGATTTTCGACGGAGTCCACAGGGCTTCACACTCGCAGATATCGAGGATGAAGCGCGACAGGATGCGCCCGCCTTGCTTGGTGTGGGTCACCTCCGGGTGGAACTGCACGCCGTAGTAACCACGCTCGTCATTGAACATGCCGGCGATCGGGCAGCTCGGGGTGCTGGCCAGGATGTGGAAGTCTTGCGGCATCTTGGTGACTTTGTCACCGTGGCTCATCCACACGTCGAGGCCGAACAGGCCGTCGGCGTCGACGTGGTCTTCGATGCCGTCCAACAGGCGGCTCTTGCCGACCACGTCGACACGGGCATAACCGAATTCACGCAGCTCGGAACCTTCAACCTTGCCGCCCAACTGCTCGGCCATGGTCTGCATGCCGTAGCAGATACCGAACACGGGCACGCCCAGGTCGAATACGGCTTGCGGGCAGCGCGGGCTGTTGGCTTCGTGTACCGACTCGGGGCCGCCGGCGAGGATGACGCCTTTCGGTGCGAATTCGCGGATCGCTGCGTCGTCCATGTCGAACGGATGCAGTTCGCAGTACACGCCGATTTCACGCACGCGACGGGCGATCAGTTGGGTGTACTGGGAACCGAAATCGAGGATCAGGATACGGTGGGCGTGAATGTCGAGGGCCATGAGATCAGTCTCGTCTAATGAATCAGAAACAACTCGGGGCTGAATAAGACAGCCCCGGTTACTTAACTTTATGCTGGAAGCCTCAACCTACGCGGTAGTTTGGCGCTTCCTTGGTGATCTGCACGTCATGGACGTGGGATTCGGCCATACCGGCGCCGGTGATCCGCACGAACTCTGGCTTGGTACGCATTTCGTCGATGTTGGCGCTACCGGTGTAGCCCATCGAGGAACGCAGGCCGCCCATCAGTTGATGGATGATCGCGCTCAGGGTGCCTTTGTACGGCACACGGCCTTCGATGCCTTCCGGAACGAGTTTCTCGGCGCCTGCCGAAGAGTCCTGGAAGTAACGGTCGGAAGAACCTTGCGCCTGGGACATGGCGCCCAGCGAACCCATGCCGCGGTAAGCCTTGTACGAACGCCCCTGGAACAGTTCGATCTCGCCCGGGGCTTCTTCAGTACCGGCGAACATCGAGCCCATCATCACGCAGGAAGCACCGGCGACGATGGCCTTGGACAGGTCACCGGAGAACCGGATACCGCCGTCGGCGATCAACGGAACGCCCGTGCCTTCGAGGGCCTCGGCGACGTTGGCGATGGCGCTGATTTGCGGCACGCCCACGCCGGCGACGATACGCGTGGTGCAGATCGAGCCAGGGCCGATACCGACCTTGACCGCATCCGCGCCCGCTTCGGCCAGGGCCTTGGCGGCAGCGCCGGTGGCGATGTTGCCGCCGATCACCTGGACTTCAGGGAAATTCTGTTTGACCCAGCGAACGCGGTCGATCACGCCCTTGGAGTGACCGTGGGCGGTGTCGACCACCACCACGTCCACACCGGCAGCAACCAGGGCCGCTACGCGATCACCGGTGTCTTTACCGGTGCCGACTGCCGCGCCGACGCGCAGACGACCTTGGTCATCCTTGCTGGCCAGCGGGTAAGCCTTGGCTTTTTCGATGTCGTTGACGGTCATCATGCCCTTGAGGGCGAACTTGTCGTCGACGATCAGCACGCGCTCGATGCGGTGCTTGTGCAGCAATTCGCGCACGTCGTTCTTGTTGGCGCCTTCCTTGACCGTGACCAGACGCTCTTTAGGCGTCATCACTTCGCGGACGGTGACTTCAAGACGGTTCTCGAAACGCACGTCACGGGAGGTGACGATGCCGACGAGGTCGCCATTGTGCAGCACCGGAACGCCGGAGATGTTGTGCAGACGGGTCAGTTCGAACAGGTCGCGCACGGTGGCGTCAGCGTCGATGGTGATCGGATCTTTCACCACCCCGGCTTCATAACGCTTGACCTTGCGCACTTCGGCAGCTTGCTGCTCGACGGTCATGTTCTTGTGGATGATGCCGATACCGCCTTCCTGAGCCATGGCGATGGCCAGACGGGCTTCGGTGACGGTATCCATGGCAGCGGAAACCAGGGGAATATTCAGCTCGATGCCACGGGTTAGGCGGGTCTTGAGACTGACTTCGTTAGGAAGCACCTCGGAATAACCGGGCACTAGGAGAATGTCGTCGAATGTCAGAGCTTCTTGGCTGATACGCAGCATCGCGGGGGCTCCCGAGCGGGAAAATGGAAGCGCGCCATTATACTCAGACACCCCTCAGGTCTCAACGTAAAACTCTGACAAACTTGGTAATACTGATAGATGGAGAAAAGATGCTGCTTTTCTGTAGGAGCGAGCTTGCTCGCGAAGAACACCAAGACACCGCGTTTAACCAGACTACCCGGATTATCGTTGACGATTTTCGCGAGCAAGCTCGCTCCTACAAAGGGTTGAGCTTGCAGCCTACAACTCGACTTTGACCCAACTGATCTTCTGGTCCAACCAATCGGCAAATTCGTCGATAAAGCTCTGCTTGAACCCCGCCTCCGCCCAGTTGTTGAAGATGAATCCGAGGTTGGAAAACCCACATTCCTGCAGGAACAGAAAACCGTTGATGTCATCCTCATGCCCACACAGCGGGCAGGTGAAGTTGTCGGTGTGGCCGGGCATCCACTCTTCCAGGCTGTCGAACAGCGCCTCGCCGATTTCCTTGAGGCATTCCGGGCAGCCGGCTTCTTCGAGAAAACCCTTGGCCGGTGTATAGATGCAACGCTTGTAGATGATTTCCAGGCCATTGACGGGTTCGTTGAACGGCAGCGCATCCGGGTGCAGCACCACGGCGCGGGCGCCGTCGGCCAGGGCGTAGGCCATGCGGTTGCCGGTGCGCCCGCAGGTGGCCAGCTCTTCCTTGATGATGTTCTTGCGCACCAGCCAGCGCACGATCGCCCGGGCACGGGGTTCGTGGACGGGCAAGGTGGAGATTTTCGGGACAAGGATGCTTTGGGAATTCATGGGAGCCCTGCGGTATGACGTCTGGCGCCGTCGCGGGCAAGCCCGGCTCCCACCTTGCAATGCGATCGACTGTGGGAGCGGGCTTGCTCGCGAAGAAGCCCTGAAGGCAGGCAGCTTAATCCCTGCCCGACACAGGTCAAGTACTCAGGTACCGCCCAATCAAGGCAATGCCACTGCCCAGCACCAGCCACGTGACCAATCGCACAAACGCCTCACGGGACATGCGCAACGTCAGCCGCCGCCCACACCACAACCCCAGGGCCATCGCCGGCAGCAGGCAAAACGCCAGCAGCAACAGCGGCATGTCGGCATACACCCCGGCGATCAGGAACAGGCTCAGGCGCACCACGGTGCTGCAACTGATCAACGCGCTTTGCGTGGCGCGCGCGGCGTCCTTGGGCAAACGACTGCTCAAGTAGATCGCATATAAAAAGCCGCCACTGCCGAACAACGCACCGAACAAACCGCCGACGGTGCCCATGGGAACCGCCCAGCCCGCCGCCAGTTGCGCCGGCCGGGCCTTCACCGCCAAGGTGTAAATCGCGTAGGCGCTGATAAACAGCCCCATCAACAACAGCAACAGATCCGAATGCAGGTTGAGCAAAAACACCACGCCCAGGGTGCAACCGATCGCCATGCACGGCAGCAGTTGCAACAGCTCCGGCTTGTTCACATCCCGTCGCGATTGCAGCAGGTTGCCGAAGGCCGCGATGAAATCCAGCAACACCAGCAGCGGGATGATCTTCGACAGCGGCATGAACACAAGCAGGATCGGCCCCGCCACCAGCGCCGTACCGAACCCGGCGATGCCAAACACGATATAGGCCACGGCAACGCCCAGGCCGATCACCAGCCAATCTGTACCGCCAAACGACCAATGACTCATCAGCTCAACCGGGCTCATGGGCAATTCCTTGAAAGAGAGGTGCATCACTTTAGCCATCGGTGAGAGTTGCGACTAATATCTTCAAAGCCCTCTACCCATCTCGAAAAGGCATGACGCGTGATTTCCACCCGCCAACTGCGCTACTTCGTCGAAATCGCCGACAGCGGCAGCTTCAGCGCCGCCGCCGAGCGCCTGTTTGTCGCACAATCGGCCCTGAGCCGGCAGATCAAAGAACTGGAAAACCAACTGCACACGCCATTGTTCGAACGCACCGCGCGCCAGCCTCGGCTGACCGCCGCCGGTGAAGCCTTCTACCCGCGGGCGCGCAACCTGCTGAGTGAACTGCACAAGGCCAGCGAGATGGCGACGCAAGTGGGTAACGGCCAGGTCGGCACCCTGCGCTTGAGCCATTCGAGCACCGTGCCGATGAGCGGCGCGCTGCTGCGCGGCATCAGCACCTGGCTGGAGCGCTGCCCCGGCGTATCGATGGATATCGCCAAACTGTCCTCCGAAGCCCAACTCGAAGAAATTGCCGACGGTCGCCTGGACGTCGGCCTACTGCGCCTGCCGGTGCTGCGCCAGCGCGAAGGCGTGCGTGTGGTGCCTTTATACAGCGAGCAGTTACTGCTGGCCGTACCGCCGAACCACGCGCTAGCCCGCTGCCAGGCACCGGTCGAATTGGCCCAACTCAAGGACGAAGCGTTTATCTCGGTCCCCCATCCCCAGCGCGGCGGGCTGAGCTATCTGTCGGCCGAGTTGTGCATGCGTGCCGGATTTTTCCCCAAGGCTGCACGGGTCATGTCGCGCAAGACCACGCAGTTGCAGTTGATCCAGGCCGGCTTCGGTATTGCCTTGTTACCAAAATCGATGCAGGACATCGCCCCGGCCGCCGTGCATTTTTTACCCCTGGCCGACCCGGACTGCCTGAGTACCGTGGCCCTGGCCTGCCCGCACACACCGAGCGCGTTGGTGGAGCAATTCTGCCAAACCTTGCGCGAATGCCTATAAACTGCCGCCCATGATTAAAGATCCCTCTCCATGATTAAAGATCCGTTCGCCCGCCTGGGCCTGGACCGCGAGGTCCTGACTGTCAGCCAACTCAACGGCCGTGCGCGGGTGTTGCTGGAAGACGTGTTCACCAATATCTGGGTCGAAGGCGAGATCTCCAACCTCGCCCGCCCGGCGTCCGGCCATGTGTACTTCACCCTCAAGGACAGCGGCGCCCAAGTGCGTTGCGCGCTGTTCCGGCAGAACGCCGCGCGGGTGCGCCAGGCCTTGAAGGACGGCCTGGCGGTGAAAGTGCGCGGCAAGGTCTCGCTGTTCGAGGGCCGTGGCGACTATCAACTGATCCTCGACACTGTCGAGCCCGCCGGCGATGGCGCGCTGCGCCTGGCCTTCGATGCGCTGAAGGAAAAACTCAGCGCCGAAGGCCTGTTCAGCGCCGACCGCAAGGTGGCGTTGCCGGCCCATCCGCAGCGCATCGGCATTATCAGCTCGCCGACCGGCGCGGTGATCCGCGACATCATCAGCGTGTTCCGCCGCCGCGCGCCGCAGGTGCAACTCACCTTGATCCCCACGGCCGTACAGGGCCGCGAAGCGGTGGCGCAGATTGTGCGCGCGCTGAAGCTGGCCGATGCGCGTGGCTTCGACGCATTGATCCTGGCCCGTGGCGGCGGCTCGCTGGAAGACCTCTGGTGCTTCAACGAAGAAGCCGTGGCCCGCGCGGTGGATGCGTGCGTGACGCCGATCGTCAGCGCCATCGGCCATGAGACCGATGTGTCGATCAGCGACTTTGTCGCCGACGTGCGCGCGCCGACACCGTCTGCCGCTGCAGAACTGCTGGCTCCGGACGCCAGCAACCTGGTGCGCCAGGTCGACAGCCTGCACCGCCGCCTGGTGATGCTAATGCGCAACCGGCTAAGCCACGACCGCCTGCGCCTCGAAGGCATGGCCCGCCGCCTGCGCCACCCCGGCGAACGTCTGCGCCAACAGGCCCAGCGCCTGGACGACCTGGACATGCGTCTGCGCCGCGCCTTCGAACGCAGCCTCAATACCCGCCGCGAACGCTTGATCCGCCTGGAAACCCGCCTCGCCGGCCAACACCCCGGCCGCCAACTGGCCTTGCTGCGCCAACGCCTGGACAGCCTCGCCGAACGCCTGCCCCGCGCCATGCGCGAAGGCCTCAAGGCGCGCCGCCTGCAACTGCAAAGCCAGGTGCAGACGCTGCAAGTGGTCAGCCCGCTGGCGACTCTCGGCCGCGGCTACAGCATCCTGCTCGACGAGCGCGGCCAGGCGATTCGCAATGCCGCGCAGACCCACACCGGCCAGCGCCTGACTGCGCGCCTCGGTGAAGGCCAATTGCAAGTGCGGGTGGAAGACAACCACCTGACACCCGTCACCCTTTCGTTATTGGATTGATCGATGCCACGTTTTTTCAGCCTGTTGATGCTGCTGTGCCTGACCGTCAACGCCCACGCCGACAGCTTCATCATCCGGGCCTTGAACAAGCCGGTGCCCGGCGGTGTGGCTGTCGTCGACCTGGGCCCCGCGGCGGCCGCGCCGAAAGCCACCTACCAGGGCAAGCCGGTCTTGGTGGTCAAGGAGCAGGCCAACTGGCTGGCGATTGTCGGCATTCCGTTGACGGTCAAACCGGGCAACGAACGCATCAGCAGCGGCGGGCGCAACCTGCCGTTTATCGTCGGCTACAAGCAGTACCCGGAACAGCGCATCACCCTGAAGAACAAAAGCCAGGTCAACCCCGCCCCGGCGCAACTCAAGCGCATCGAGGCCGAGCTGGCGGTGCAGATCAAGGCTTACCGCCGTTTCAGCCCTAACCTGCCAAGCAACCTGCTGCTGGACAAACCGGTCAACGGCCCGCTGTCGAGCAAGTTCGGCGTGCGTCGCTTCTTCAACGGCGAAGAACGCAATCCGCATTCAGGCCTGGATTTCGCCGTCCCCGCCGGCACACCGATCAAGACCCCGGCGGCGGGCAAGGTGATCCTGACCGGCAACTACTTCTTCAACGGCAACACCGTGTTCGTCGACCACGGCCAGGGCTTTATCAGCATGTTCTGCCATATGTCGAAGATCGATGTCAGTGCGGGCCAGCAACTGGCACGCGGCGCGGTGGTGGGCAAGGTCGGCGCGACGGGTCGCGCGACCGGGCCGCATATGCACTGGAATGTCAGCCTGAACGATGCACGGGTGGATCCCGCGATCTTTATCGGCGCATTTCAACCTTGACCGACTCGATTGCGCAGCCGATAAAGGCCGCGCAATTAAAACCAGCCTCAGACTATTTACCAAGCATAAAATCTCGTTTCCTACGCCCACAGAAGAACTTATCTCAATTTTTCTGGACTACTTGCCATCTTTCACCCCGGCGGTTAGGGTTGAGCTTATGAAAACCTCTCACACACTCATTTTGCTCCGCCAGCACCGCAGCCTGTGCCTTGTCAGCGCACGACTGCCAGGCTGAATCGATCTGCCTCGTCCCTTGTTTTATACCCCATAACAGTTTTCCGGCAGGCCGCCCTTTTTCGGCCCCTCCACCAAAGGATTTCCCGATGAGCATGCTCAAAGACCCGTCTTCGAAGTACCGCGCGTTTCCGACTATCGATATTCCGGACCGCACCTGGCCGTCGAAAACCATCACCACCGCGCCGATCTGGTGCAGCTCCGACCTGCGTGATGGCAACCAGTCGCTGATCGAACCGATGGATGCAGTGAAAAAACTGCGCTTCTGGAAGACCCTGGTAGCCGTCGGCGTGAAGGAAATCGAAGCCTCGTTCCCGGCCGCTTCGCAAACCGACTTCGACTTCGTCCGCACCCTGATCGAAGGCAACCACATCCCCGAGGACACCACCATCCAGGTGCTGACCCAGGGCCGTGAAGACTTGATCGAGCGCACCTTCGAATCCCTGCGCGGCGCGAAAAAAGCCATCGTCCACCTGTACAACGCCACCTCGCCGTCCTTCCGTCGCATCGTGTTCAACCAGGACAAGGACGGGATCAAGGCCATCGCGGTCAACGCGGCCAAGCTGTTCGTCAAATACGCCGCCCAGCAGCCGGAAACCCAGTGGACGTTCGAATACTCGCCAGAGACCTTCAGCGCCACCGAGCTGGAATTCGCCAAGGAAGTGTGTGACGCAGTGATCGAGGTGTGGAACCCGACGCCCGAGCACAAGATGATCCTCAACCTGCCGGCCACCGTTGAATGCGCCACGCCGAACATCTATGCCGACCAGATCGAGTGGTTCGGTCGTCATGTCAACCGTCGTGACAGCGTGATCATCAGCCTGCACACCCACAACGACCGTGGCACCGGCGTAGCCGCCACCGAATTGGGCCTGATGGCCGGCGCCGACCGTGTCGAAGGCTGCCTGTTCGGCAACGGTGAGCGTACCGGTAACGTCGACCTGGTCAACGTGGCGTTGAACCTCTACACCCAGGGCGTGAACCCTGAGCTGGACTTCTCCGACATCGACGGCGTGCGCAAAGTGGTCGAGGAATGCAACCAGATCCAGGTGCATCCACGTCACCCGTATGTCGGCGACCTGGTACACACAGCATTCTCCGGCTCCCACCAGGACGCAATCCGCAAGGGCTTCGCCCAGCAGAAACCCGACGCCCTGTGGGAAGTGCCGTACTTGCCGATCGACCCGGCCGACATCGGCCGCAGCTACGAGGCGGTGATCCGGGTGAACAGCCAGTCGGGCAAAGGCGGCATCGCCTACCTGCTGGAGCAGGAATACGGCATCAGCTTGCCGCGTCGCATGCAGATCGAGTTCAGCCAAGTGGTTCAGGCCGAAACCGACCGCGTGGGCCTGGAGATGAGCGCTTCGCAGATTCACGCGCTGTTGCAGCGTGAATACCTGCAAGCCAACACGCCCTACGCGCTGGTCAGCCATCGTCTGCAGGAAGAAAACGGTAACAGCACCGTGGAAGTGGAAGTCTCGGGCAAAGGCCAGGGCGAAACCAACCTGCACTGGCACGGCAAGGGCAACGGTGCGCTCGAAGCCCTGGTCGCCAGCCTGCCGATTGGCGTGGAAATCATGGATTACAACGAACACGCAATCGGTGCCGGCACCAACGCCAAGGCTGCGGCCTACATCGAGCTGCGAGTGAACGGTGAGCGTCCGGTGCATGGCGTGGGCATTGATGAAAACTTCACCACGGCCAGCTTCAAGGCGGTATTCAGCGCCCTGAACCGCTCGCTGAGCCATCTGGAAGCGAAAGCGGCGTAAACGAGCGCTGACATGCAAAAGGCCCCTGGGTGAGAACTCAGGGGCCTTTTTTGTTGGGCTTTGGATGTGTGTGGTCTGTTGGGGCCTCATCGCGGGCAAGCCCACTCCCACATTTTGACCGTGTTCGGCTCGAATGTGGGAGTGGGCTTGCCCGCGATAGCGGTCTGTCAGACAAACTGAAAAGTATCGGCATCCAGGTTCGCCGGAAATTTGCTGCGGTAAGCCGCCAATTCATCCGCTTTGAGGCACACCGTAAACACCCCATCCGCCTCCCCCGCACTCAACAGGCTCTCACCCTGGAAGTCCAGCACCTGGCTATCCCCGGTATAAGCGAAGCCTTTGCCGTCGGTACCCACCCGATTGACCGCCGCCACATAACACAGGTTCTCGATCGCCCGCGCTGGCAGCAACCGGTTCCAATGCTGGCGTCGCGCCCCCGGCCAGTTGGCCGTGTACAGCAGCAGGTCGGTGTCCTGAGCGTCACGACTCCACACCGGAAAGCGCAGGTCGTAGCAAATCAATGGGCGAATACGCCAGCCCTTTATCTCGAACAGCACCTGGCGCTCGCCGGGCGTGTAGTGATTGTGCTCGCCGGCCATGCGGAACAGGTGGCGCTTATCGTAATGCAGCACCTCGCCATCCGGCCGCGCCCATAACAGGCGGTTGCGGTGGCTGCCGTCGGCGGCCTGGATGATCACACTGCCGGTGATCACCGCGTTGTACTTCGCCGCCTGGCTCTGGAGCCAGCGATGGGTCGGGCCATTTTCCGGTTCGGCCTGGGTGGCCGAGTCCATGGAGAAACCGGTGGTGAACATCTCCGGCAGGATGATCAGGTCGGCGCCACGGGCCTGTTCCAGCAACAGTTCGAAGTGATCGAGGTTGGCCTGGCGGTTGTGCCAGGCCAGGCTGGTCTGGACCAGGGCGATGTTCAGGTCGGGTAGTGCATTCAGATCACGCATAGTTTCTCAGCTGCTTGTTGCAGCGTCTCCTCGCGTTTGGCAAAGCACAGGCGCACCAGGCGCTGGCCTTGGGGTGGATGCTGATAGAACACCGAAACCGGGATCGTCGCTACGCCATGCTCGCGGGTCATCCACAACGACATGGCAACGTCATCCAGGTCTGGGCGAATCGCTGAATAATCCACCAGTTGGAAGTAAGTACCGGTGACCCGGGTAAAGCTGAAACGCGACGGCGTCAACAGGTCGCAGAACAGGTCGCGCTTGGCCTGGTAAAAGGCCGGCAGTTCTTCGACGTGTTCCGGGTGTTCGGCCATGAAGTCTGCCAACGCGTACTGCAGCGGGGTCACGCCGCAAAAGTTGACATATTGATGCACCTTGCGCAATTCGATGGTCAGTGCCGGTGGCGCGACCACGTAGCCGGTTTTCCAGCCGGTGACGTGATAGGTCTTGCCGAAGGAACTGACCACGAACGCACGTTGATACAGTTCTTCGTGGGCCAGCACGCTGACATGAGGCACACCGTCAAACACCAGATGTTCGTAGACCTCATCGCTGACCAGGTAAATATCGCGGTCGCGGATCAAGGCCGCCAACAGGTCCAGCTCGGCGCGGCTGATCAGTGCGCCGGTGGGGTTATGCGGCGTGTTCAGGATGATCATGCGCGTGCGCGCAGACAACGCCGCCTGGATCTTTTCAAAGTCGAGGCTGAAGTTTTCCAGGTTCAGTTGCACATGCACGCAGCGACCGCCGGCCAACTCGACCGAAGGCTCATAGCTGTCGTAGCACGGGTCGAACACGATGACCTCATCGCCGCTGCGGATCACCGCCTGGATCGCGCAGAAGATCGCCGCCGTGGCTCCGGGCGTGATCGTCACTTCGCTGTCGGGGCTGACCGTGGCGCCATAGCTGCGCGCGATCTTGGCCGCCACTTGCTGGCGCAGGGCTGGCAGGCCGGTCATCGGTGCGTATTGGTTATGGCCGCTGGCGACATGCTTGCCCACGGCATCGAGCAAACCCTGCGGGCCATTGAAGTCAGGGAAGCCCTGGGACAGGTTGAGCGCGCCGGTTTCGGCAGCGAGTTGCGACATGGTGGTGAAAATGGTCGTGCCGACATTTGGCAGCTTGCTGTTGATCATCGGAGGCCCCTGCAGGTGAACCGCAAGTTTTAAGCTGCCAACTGCATCGGGTCAAGGCGCAAACCACCGCGCACAAAAAAGGGCCCGTAAAGAGCCCTTTTTGCGAGGTCGGAATCAGCGCTTGTCGCGGCGCTTCTTGTCGGCCTTCTTGTGGTGAGTCATCAAACGACGCTTCTTGTTCACCTGACGGTCAGTCAGTGTGTTCTTGTTGCCTTCGTATGGGTTCTCGCCACCCTTGAACTCGATACGGATCGGCGTACCGACCAGCTTCAAGACACGGCGGTAGGTGTTTTCCAGGTAACGCACGTAGGATTTAGGCACCTTCTCGATCTGGTTACCGTGGATCACGATAATCGGCGGGTTGGCACCACCCAAGTGGGCGTAACGCAGTTTGATCCGGCGGTTGTTGACCATCGGCGGTGCGTGCTCGCCGACCGCGTCTTCGAGGATCTGGGTCAGACGGTTGGTCGGCCAGCGGGTGACCGCGGACTTGAACGAGTTCTGTACGGACGCGTAGAGGTTGCCCACGCCGGTACCGTGCAGTGCCGAGATGAAGTGGATATCGGCGAACTCGACGAAGAACAGACGACGCTGCAGTTCGATCTTGACGAAATCGCGCTCGCTCGGCGTCATGCCGTCCCACTTGTTGATCGCGATCACCAGCGCCCGACCAGCCTCAAGGGCGAAGCCCAGCAGGTTGAGGTCGTGGTCCACCACGCCTTCGCGGGCGTCCATCACGAAGATCACCACGTTGGCGTCTTTGATCGCCTGCAGGGTTTTCACCACGGAGAACTTTTCAACTTCCTCGTGGATCTTGCCGCGCTTGCGCACACCAGCGGTGTCGATCAGCGTGTACTTCTCGTCGTTACGCTCGAACGGGATGTAGATACTGTCGCGAGTAGTGCCGGGCTGGTCATACACGATGACCCGGTCTTCACCGAGCATACGGTTGACCAGGGTCGACTTGCCGACGTTGGGACGGCCGATGATGGCGATCTTGATACCGTCTTTTTCGCTCGGGCCCGGAATGCGCTTGGCTTCCTCGCCTTCGGCGACGACCTCTTCTTCGCCCTCTTCTTCCTCGGCGTCATCCTTAGGGAAGTCGCGCAGGGCGATTTCCAACATCTGGGTGATGCCGCGACCGTGGGCACCGGCGATCGGGATCGCGTCGCCCAGGCCCATCGGGCTGAATTCGGCACGGGCCATTTCAGGATCGATGTTGTCGATCTTGTTGGCGACCACGTAGGAACGCTTGTTGCGCTTGCGCAGGTGCTCGCCGATCATCTGGTCGGCAGCGGTGTAGCCCGCGCGGGCGTCCACCAGGAACAACACGACATCGGCTTCTTCAATGGCCAGCAGCGACTGCTCGGCCATCTTTTCGTCCATGCCATGCTCGTCACCGGAGATACCACCGGTGTCGACAATAATGTAGGAGCGCCCTTGCCACTTTGCCTCACCGTATTGGCGATCACGGGTCAGACCGGACAAGTCGCCGACAATGGCGTCGCGAGTCCTGGTCAGGCGGTTGAACAAGGTGGACTTGCCGACGTTAGGTCGGCCCACCAGGGCGATTACGGGAACCATGCGGCTCTCCACTTCGTTATTTCAGAAAATACAAAAGCCGCTGCAAGGCAGCGGCTGGTGCTCGGGGCGGCATTTGAAATGCCACATACCCTGCCCGACACTGGTTCCTGTAGGAGCGAGCTTGCTCGCGAAAACCTGAGGACGCCGCGTTTATCCAGAAACCCGCGTGAGCGTTGACGTCCTTCGCGAGCAAGCTCGCTCCTACATTAAGCAATGAAGCAGGGCCGCCTGGGGGTAACCCCAAGCATAGTCAAACCTTTACTTGATGGTCAGGGCTTCCAGCTTGCCGCTGTTGCCAAACACATAAAGCATGTTACCCACGACCAGCGGACGCGCACGCAGGCCGTCGCTGTCGATGCGCTCGCGACCCACAAAGCGACCGTCTACCTGGCTCAGCAGGTGCAGGTAGCCTTCGAAGTCGCCTACCGCTACGTAGCTGGAGAACACTTCCGGTGCCGACAGTTGACGGCGGGCCAGAGAGTCGTTGCTCCACAGCGCAGTGGTGGAACGTTCGTCGACACTTTCAACGGTGCCGGACGACAGGCTTACGTAGACGCTGCCAAACCCTTGGGCGACACCGGCGTAGCTGGAAGCATCACGCTGCCAGTTGACGCGGCCGCTTTGCAGGTCCAGTGCCGCGACACGGCCTTGGTAGGTAGCGACGTAGAGGGTTTCGCCGGACAGCAGCAAGCCACCGTCGATGTCGACGACGCGATCCAGTTCCGAACGACCTTGCGGGATCGCCACACGCGTTTCCCAGATCGGCACGCCGTTCTGGGTATTCAGGGCGACCACTTTACCGGTCGACAGTCCCGCAACGGCCAGATTATTGGTCACAACCGGACCACTGGTACCGCGCAGGGTCAGCACCGCAGGGGTGCTGTCGTACAACCAGCGCTGGGCGCCAGTGCTGGCGTCGAGGCCGATCACACGGTCGTCCTGGGTTTGCACCACGACGATGTCGCCGTTGGTGGCAGGCGGTGCGAGGACTTCACTGGTCACGCGAGCGCGCCATTTCTCTTCACCGGTGCTGGAGTCCAGCGCCACGACTTCGCCCTTGAGCGTGCCGAGCATGACCATGCCGTAACCCACGCCGACGGCGCCGGATACAGGCAGTTCGAGGTCTTTCTTCCACTTCACGTCGCCGTTCATGCGATCCATGGAGATCACCACGCCGGTCACGTCAGCGGCCACAATATTGTCACCGTCGATTGCCGGTACCAACATGTTGTAGGTTTCGCCCTGACCGTCACCGATGGAGCGGCTCCACTGCTTTTGCAGGACCACTTCTTCCTTGAAGCTGGTCAGCTCGGCCGGAGGCAGTTCTTTTTTACTGTTGCTGCTGCAACCCGCGGCCAGAACGGCCAGAGCCAGCAATGCTGCATGTTTCCAACGGATCACGTCACGCATCCCCTTTGGCCAAGTCGTCGAGCTTGATTTGTAAGCCACCGACCGCCGCTTCATCAGACAGCGCCGCCTTGGCTTTTTGGTACGCAGCATTGGCTTCGTCGGTACGACCCAATTGGACCAACAGGTCACCCTTGAGCTCTTCGCGAGTGGCTACAAATGCCTTGTCAGCGTCGCCGTCGAGCAGTTTGAGTGCTTCGTCGGCCTTGTTCTGTGCCGCCAATACCTGAGCCAGGCGCTGACGTGCGATTTCACCCAGGGTCGGGTTGGTCGGCTTGTCGGCGATGGCCTTCAGTTCGGCGACGGCGTCATCCAGCTTGCCGGTGTCGACCGCGACTTTCGCGACGAACAGGCTGCCGTATTGGGCGTAGGTGCTACCGCCAAATTCGCTCTTGAGCTTGCCGGCCAGGTCTGCCACTTGCGCAGGATCGGGCTTGCCGCTCGGCGTCAGCGTGCTTTCCAGCAATTGCTGATAGAGGATCGAGGCGCCCTGGGACTGGTTGGCCTGATACTTGTGCCAGGCTTGCCAGCCGAACACCACCACTAAAGCCAGCAGGCCGCCGGTAACCAGGGGCTTGCCGTTACGCTGCCACCAGTCCTTGAACTCGGCCAGTTGCTCATCATCAGTACTCGACACCCCAACACTCCTTAATCGCTAAATTCGGCTGTTCGACAGCTTCAACCCTGCACGACGCAGGTGGCCAAGTGCGCGGCGAGCGCATCAAAGGCAATGTTCTGTTGCTCGCCCTGGCCACGCAGGGGTTTGAAACCTATCACTTGCTGGGCCAATTCGTCATCGCCGAGGATCAGTGCGTACAGCGCACCGCTCTTGTCGGCCTTCTTGAACTGGCTCTTGAAGCTGCCGGCGCCGGCATTGATCTGCAGGCGCAGGTTCGGCAGTTGGTCGCGCACTTTTTCGCTCAGGGCCAGGGCAGCCAGTTCGGCGGCCTCGCCAAAGGCGCACAGGTACACATCCACCTGACGGGAGATTTCTTCCGGAACCTGTTCCAGGGTTTCCAGCAGCAGGATCAGGCGCTCGATACCCATCGCAAAACCCACACCAGGTGTCGGCTTGCCGCCCATCTGCTCGACCAGGCCGTCATAACGGCCACCGGCACACACGGTGCCCTGGGCGCCGAGCTTGTCGGTGACCCACTCGAACACGGTCTTGCTGTAGTAATCGAGGCCGCGCACCAGTTTCGGGTTGATCACGTAAGGAATCCCGGCGGCTTCCAGGCGCGCCTTGAGCCCCTCGAAGTGGGTGCGGGATTCGTCGTCCAGGTAATCAGCCATCTTCGGCGCATTGACCAGCACGGCCTGCGTGTCGGCGTTCTTGGTATCGAGGACGCGCAACGGGTTGGTTTTCAGACGGCGCTGGCTGTCTTCGTCCAACTTGTCCAGGTGGGCAGACAGGTACTCGACCAGGGCGACGCGATAGCGGCCCCGGGACTCACTGGTGCCCAGGCTGTTGAGTTCAAGCTTGACCGCATCGCGGATGCCCAGCAGGCCCCACAGGCGCCAGGTCAGCACGATCAGTTCGGCGTCGATGTCCGGACCGTCGAGGTTGAACACTTCCAGGCCGATCTGGTGGAACTGGCGATAACGGCCTTTCTGCGGGCGCTCGTGGCGGAACATCGGCCCGATGTACCACAGCTTCTGCGGCTGACCACCGCCGGTGAGGCCATGCTCGAGCACGGCGCGCACGCACGCGGCGGTGCCTTCCGGACGCAAGGTCAGGGAATCACCATTGCGGTCTTCGAAGGTGTACATCTCTTTTTCGACGATGTCGGTCACTTCACCGATGGAGCGCTTGAACAGCTCGGTGAACTCGACGATCGGCATACGGATCTGTTTGTAACCGTAGTTATCCAGCAGACGCGCAACGGTGTTCTCGAAGTAGCGCCACAGCGGCGTCTGCTCCGGAAGGATGTCGTTCATGCCACGAATGGCTTGCAGAGACTTGCTCACATCTATTCCTTAAATTCGCTGGATCAGCCGCGCGCGATAACTGCAGCGTCAGCCTCGACCTTTTCGGCCGCTTTCTGGCGGATCAGTCTTTCGAGCTCATCCACCAGATTGTCATTCGTCAGTTTCTGCGACGGCTTGCCGTCGATGTAAATCAGGTTCGGCGTGCCGCCGGTCAAGCCGATATGGGCTTCCTTGGCTTCACCCGGCCCGTTGACCACACAACCGATCACCGCGACATCCAGCGGCACCAGCAGGTCTTCGAGGCGCCCTTCCAGTTCGTTCATGGTTTTCACCACGTCGAAGTTCTGCCGCGAGCAGCTCGGGCAGGCAATGAAGTTGATGCCACGGGAACGCAAATGCAGGGATTTGAGAATGTCGTAACCGACCTTCACTTCCTCTACCGGGTCTGCCGCCAGGGAGATGCGGATAGTATCGCCAATCCCTTCGGCGAGCAGCATACCGAGACCCACCGCAGATTTCACTGTGCCTGAGCGCAAACCGCCCGCTTCAGTGATACCCAGGTGCAGCGGCTGCACGATTTCCTTGGCCAGCAGGCGGTAGGCTTCTACCGCCATGAACACGTCGGAGGCCTTTACGCTGACCTTGAAGTCCTGGAAGTTCAGACGCTCAAGGTGTTCAACGTGGCGCAGCGCCGATTCAACCAGCGCGGCCGGGGTAGGCTCGCCGTATTTTTTTTGCAGGTCTTTTTCCAGGGAACCGGCGTTGACGCCGATGCGGATCGGAATCCCGCGATCACGGGCAGCATCCACCACCGCGCGTACACGGTCTTCGCGACCGATGTTGCCCGGGTTGATGCGCAGGCAATCGACGCCCAGTTCGGCCACGCGCAAAGCGATCCGGTAGTCGAAGTGGATGTCGGCAACCAGCGGCACCTTGACCAGTTGCTTGATGCGGCCGAAGGCTTCGGCGGCATCCATATCCGGTACGGAAACCCGCACGATGTCGACGCCGGCGGCTTCCAGACGGTTGATCTGGGCGACGGTGGCAGCAACATCGTTGGTGTCGCTGTTGGTCATGCTCTGTACCGCGATGGGGGCGTCGCCACCCACTGGCACCGAGCCGACCCAGATCTTGCGCGATACGCGACGTTTGATTGGAGATTCGCCGTGCATGACTATTGTCCCAACTTCAGGCGAGCAGTTTCGCCACTGGTGAACGGCGCTACGTCGACAGGCTGGCCGTTGTAGGCCACTTGCGCGCCACGGGCAAAGCCCAGACGCAGCGTCAAAGGAGGCTTGCCGCCCTGGTCGAGCGTATCTCCCTTACGCTTCAGACCGCTAAACAGCACTTTGCCGTTGCCATCGCTGAGTTGCGTCCAGCAGTCAGCAATGAAGGTAATTTGTACGTGCCCGTCACCGGCGATCAACGCGGGGGTGGTCGGCGGCGAAATCGCGGGGGCCGCCGGGGCGGCGGCAGGCGCTGGCGCCGGCACGGGAGCGACCGGGGCGGTGGCTTGCGCCACAGGCGCCGCCGGAGTGTGCGCCGGTGCAGCCGGTACGACCGGGGCGTGCGCCGATACGGCTGGAGCCGGCACCGCAGCAGTGGTGGCCGCCGGGGCCGATTCCGCCGCGGGTTGCTCGGCCGTCACTGGCGCTTCGGGCGCAGCCTGGCCTTCGGCGACAGCCTGGTCTTCCGGCTCGTCCAACGGGTGAATCTGCGTGGTGCCGTCGGCGCTTTCGACTTCGACGTGCTCCATGGCGTTGCTGGTCAGGTCCTTGGTGCGCTGGGATGCCTGGTCCTGCCACCAGACGAAACCGCCACCAATCACGGCGATCAGCAGCAACAGGCTGACGATGCGCAGGATCGTGTGGGACACCCGCACCGGCTCTTCGATGCGCCCCAGACCATGGACGTTGCTGCCCTGGGAGTCGGTGCCGGTGACCTGGTCGAATTGCTGGACCAAGATGGCCTGGTCGATACCCAACAATTTGGCGTAGGCGCGAATATAGCCGCGGGCGAAGGTATGCCCAGGCAGCTTATCGAACGCGCCGGCTTCCAGGTTGCCCAGTGACGTGGTGGTCAAATTGAGCTTTAGGGCCACTTCCGCCAGCGACCAACCATTGCTTTCGCGGGCCTGACGCAAGGTGTCGCCTGGGTTTACGCGATTAGCTGCTACAACTTCCGGGTGCGCCGCTTTCATCATTGCTCCGACAGGTATTGCTGATATTCCGGCGTACCGGGATAGAGTCGTTCGAGTTGCTGGCCATAACGTGCGGCCGTGTCGCGTTCTTCATGAACCGTCGCCAGGCGCACACCGAGCAATAGACTACGTGCATTTTGCCCGCTGAGCAGGCTAAAACGTTCGTAATAGTCACGTGCCGGCACATAATGCCTGTCTTCGTAAGACAACTCAGCCATTTCGAGCAAAGCGCGAGGCTGGCGACTGTTCAGGTGCAGGGCTTTTTCCAGGTGTTGGCGCGCGATGTCACGCTGGCCGAGACGCTTGGAGGCCACCCCAAGGTTCTCGAACACGCGCGACCGCTCTGGGTAGAGGGTATCGGCGCTGGCTTGCTGGAAATAACGGGAAGCCTGGTCATAGCGTTTCTGCTCGAACAGGAAGCTGCCGTAGTTATTCAGCAGCCGGGGATCGGCAGGACGGGAAGCCAGAGCCTTGCTGAAATACTGCTCGGCCAACTCAGGCTCGGCCTGGGCCTGGAACACCAGGGCGAGTGCGCCATTGGCCTCGGCATCGTCGCCGTCCAGTTCAAGGGCCTTTTTCAACGGCACCTTGGCCTGCTCGCTCATGCCCTGACGCAGGTAACCCAAGCCCAGTTGCACATAAGCCACTCGCGCCTCTTCGCGGCCCTTGCCGGTTTGCAAAGGGCTGTCATAGCCCGATGAAACACAACCGGTCGCAAGACCGGTAACAAGCAAAAGCAGCGCAAGGCGCAAGGGCATAGAGATCCTCTCTCAGGTTCGAGTCGCAGCGCTTTGCGGCACATCGTCGGCGGCGCTCAGTTCGCGCACGGCGATATAACGTTCGCTGCGACGGGTGCGATCCAGCACCTGTCCTACCAATTGGCCACAGGCGGCGTCGATGTCTTCACCACGGGTGGTACGCACGGTGACGTTGAAGCCGGCCTGGTGCAGTTGATCCTGGAAACGGCGGATGGCGTTGTTGCTCGGCCGCTCATAGCCAGAATGGGGAAACGGGTTGAACGGAATCAGGTTGATCTTGCACGGGATGTTCTTGAGCAACTCGATCATCTCGATCGCGTGTTCGACCTTGTCGTTGATGTCCTTGAGCAAGGTGTACTCGATGGTCAGCACGCGCTTTTCGCCCAAGGACGACATGTAGCGCTGGCAAGATTCAAGCAGCATCTTAAGCGGATACTTCTTGTTGATCGGCACCAATTGGTTACGCAATGCGTCATTGGGTGCGTGCAGCGACAACGCCAGGGAGACGTCGATGTGCTTGGACAGCTCATCGATCATCGGCACCACGCCGGAGGTCGACAGGGTCACACGGCGCTTGGAGATGCCGTAACCCAGGTCGTCCATCATCAGGTGCATGGCCGCGATCACGTTGTCGAAGTTCAGCAGCGGCTCACCCATGCCCATCATCACCACGTTGGTGATGGCACGGTCGACGGTCGCCGGGACGCTGCCAAAGGATTTGTTGGCAATCCACACCTGGCCGATGACTTCGGCGGCGGTGAGGTTGCTATTGAAGCCTTGCTTGCCGGTGGAGCAGAAACTGCAGTCCAGGGCACAGCCTGCCTGGGACGAAACGCACAAGGTGCCACGTTTGCCCTGGGGAATGTAGACGGTCTCGACGCAGCTGCCGGACGCCACGCGCACCACCCACTTACGGGTGCCGTCGCTGGAGATGTCCTCGCTGACAACTTCGGGACCACGGACCTCGGCAATAGCCTTGAGCTTGTCGCGCAGGGCCTTGCTGACGTTCGTCATGGCGTCGAAATCATCGACGCCAAAGTGGTGAATCCATTTCATTACCTGACCGGCACGGAAACGCTTCTCCCCGATCGAGTCGAAGAATTTTTCCATTTCCTGTTGAGTCAAACCCAGCAGGTTGGTTTTTACAGTCGATGTAGTCATGGATTCACCTTCACTCTTAAGCCAATGCTTAGCGAGTGGTTACTTCAGTAGCTGCGAAGAAGTACGAGATTTCGCGGGCAGCAGCGGCTTCGGAGTCCGAACCGTGTACAGCGTTGGCGTCGATGGAATCAGCGAAATCAGCACGGATGGTGCCGGCAGCTGCTTCTTTAGGGTTGGTAGCGCCCATCAGCTCACGGTTCAGAGCGATAGCGTTTTCGCCTTCCAGAACCTGAACGACAACAGGACCGGAGATCATGAAGGCAACCAGGTCGCCGAAGAAGCCACGAGCGCTGTGCTCAGCGTAGAAGCCTTCAGCTTCAGCCTTGGACAGTTGCTTGAGTTTCGAGGCTACAACCTTCAGGCCGGCTTTTTCGAAACGAGTGGTGATCTCGCCGATGACGTTTTTTGCAACAGCGTCAGGCTTGATGATGGAGAAAGTACGTTGAACAGCCATGGTGTAACTCCAGAAACGGTAATTTGCGAAAAATTAAACCCGCGAATTATACGCGGGTTCTTGGGTATTGCCTAACTGCGTAAAGGAGGCGTCAGTCCTGTTCTTCTTTCCAGGCAGTCTGGATCGCTTCCAGGACCTTTTCACCGCCGCGGTCGCGCTCATCGTCAAACCCGGGCAAAGCCATGACCATGTCACGCAAAGCGACAAAGTTCAGCGAGTAGGGATCCATATCCGGATTGCCATCGGCCAACAGGATAGCGATCTCTTGCACATCAACCCATTTAAGACTCATGACACTTCCTTGAATCAATGCGGCGCTTCGGCCGCATGGTTGAGCGAATATTTCGGAATTTCGACGGTGATGTCTTCGGTCCCGACCTTGGCCTGACAGCTTAGGCGAGAAGTCGGCTCCAGGCCCCAGGCACGGTCAAGAAAGTCTTCTTCCAACTCGTCAGCTTCTTCCAGAGAGTCGAAACCCTCGCGAATGATGCAGTGACAAGTAGTGCAAGCGCAGACACCGCCGCAGGCACTTTCGATCTCGATGTGGTTTTCATGGGCAACTTCGAGGATGGACTTGCCGGTCTCAGCCTCCACGACCATACCGTCCGGGCAATGCTCGGCGTGTGGCAGAAAAATGACCTGCGGCATCAATTATTCCTCAATTTCATTCAGGTTGCGGCCCGCCAGGGCGGCTTTTACCGTCTGGTTCATGCGGCGGGCAGCGAAGGCATCGGTCACTTGCGACAGGCGCTTGGTCTGCTGCTCGATGGCATAGCCATCGGAGCCTTTCATCAATTCGGCCAGTTCCTGCATCTGCAGGTCGATGACCATGCGTTCTTCGGCATCCAACAGGCGTTCGCCGTCGACATCCAGGGCGCCCTGCACCGCTTCGAGCAGGCGTTGGGCATCGACTTGCTGCTCGCGCAGTACGCGGGCGACCTTGTCGTCACTGGCATACTGGAACGAATCCTTGAGCATCTTGGCGATTTCGCCGTCGGTCAGACCGTAGGACGGCTTGACCTGGATGCTGGCTTCAACGCCCGAGCCCAATTCACGCGCAGCCACACTGAGCAGGCCATCGGCGTCGACCTGGAAGGTCACGCGAATCTTCGCCGCGCCCGCGACCATCGCCGGGATACCGCGCAATTCAAAGCGCGCCAGGGAGCGGCAGTCGCTGATCAGCTCGCGCTCGCCTTGCAGCACATGAATCATCATGGCCGTCTGGCCGTCTTTGTAGGTGGTGAAGTCCTGGGCGCGGGCGACAGGGATGGTGGTGTTGCGCGGAATCACCTTCTCCATCAGGCCGCCCATGGTTTCCAGGCCCAGGGACAGCGGAATCACGTCGAGCAGCAACAGTTCGCCACCGTCGCGCTTGTTGCCCGCCAGGGTATCGGCCTGGATCGCAGCACCGATGGCCACCACTTGATCCGGGTCGATTTCTGTCAGCGGCTGACGACCGAACGCTTCGGCAACGGCTTCGCGCACGCGCGGCACGCGGGTCGAACCACCGACCATGACCACGGCAGCCACGTCTTCGAGTTCTACGCCGGAGTCACGCACGGCGCGGCGACAGGCTTTGAGGCTACGGGCGACCATCGGCTCGATCAGCGCATCGAAGGCTTCGCGGGTCAGTTTGGCCGACCAATTGCCGTAGGAAACGTCAACAGAGGCCGCGTCAGTCAGGGCTTCTTTGGCGGCGCAGGCGGTTTGCAGCAGATGGCGCTGCTCGCCCGGGTCCAGGTCATCGGACAAACCGGCACTGCTGATGATCCAGCGCGCGATCGCATGGTCGAAGTCATCGCCGCCCAGGGCAGTATCGCCGCCGGTGGCCAACACCTCGAAGACCCCGCCGGTCAGGCGCAGGATCGAAATATCAAAGGTACCGCCGCCCAGGTCGTAAATGGCGACCAGGCCTTCGGCCTGCTGGTCGAGGCCATAGGCCACGGCGGCCGCGGTCGGCTCATTGAGCAGGCGCAGTACGTTCAGGCCGGCGAGTTTCGCCGCGTCCTTGGTCGCCTGGCGCTGGGCGTCGTCGAAATACGCCGGCACGGTGATCACCGCCCCCACCAGTTCGCCACCCAGGGTGGTCTCTGCGCGCTGGCGCAGCACCTTGAGGATATCGGCCGACACTTCCACCGGGCTTTTCGGGCCCTGGACGGTGTCGATGAACGGCATGTGCGACTCGCCGCCGACAAAGCGGTACGGCAGTTGATCGCCCAATTGCTTGACGTCGGACAACCCACGACCCATCAAGCGCTTGACCGACAGCACGGTGTTCAACGGGTCGGTGGACGCCGCCAACTTGGCCGACTCACCGACTTCAGTGCGATCGGCGTGATAGCGCACCGCCGACGGCAGGATCACCTGGCCATCAGCATCGGGCAACGGCTCGGACAGGCCGCTGCGCAAGGCGGCGACCAGGGAATTGGTGGTGCCCAAGTCAATCCCGACCGCCAGGCGACGCTGGTGCGGTTGAGGACTTTGGCCGGGTTCGGCGATCTGCAGTAGGGCCATGGTAATCAGGTCTTATCTGTCTTTCAGGCGTGCAACAGGGGCAGCGCTGGGTTAATCGTCGAGGCGCTCTTCTAACTGGCGCACTTCGTAGGAGAGCTTGTCGAGGAACTGCATGCGCCGCATCAGGCGTTCGGCCTGCTCACGTTGCGCTGCATCGTCCCAACAGGCTGCGAAGCTTTCGTTGAGCTCATCCTGGGCCACTTTCAGACGCCGCTTGAAGACTGCGACACCCGCCAGATCGGCTTCGTCCTGCAAGTCTTCGAGTTCCTCGCGCCACTGCATCTGCTGCATCAGAAAGTCCGGATCATGCACCGTGACTTCCAGCGGCAACTCACCACCGTTCATCGCGAGCAGGTAACGCGCGCGCTTGGGGGGGCTTTTGAGGGTCTGATAGGCTTCGTTGAGGCTGGCCGACTGCTCCAGCGCCAGGCGCTGTTCACGCTCGGAAGCGTCGGCAAAGCGGTCCGGATGCACGCCACGCGCCAATTCACGGTAGCGCGTGGCAAGCTGCTCGAGGTCCAGCCGAAAGCTCGGTTGCAACTCGAATAAAGCGAAATGACAAGGAGTGCCCACAAGTAGCCTCAGATGTTGAAGCTTTCGCCGCAGCCACATTCACCGCGCACGTTGGGGTTGTTGAACTTGAAGCCTTCGTTCAACCCTTCCTTGACGAAATCGAGTTCGGTGCCGTCCAGGTAGGTCAGGCTTTTCGGGTCGATGATCACTTTCTCGCCGTGACTTTCGAACACCTGATCTTCCGCCACTACCTCGTCGACGAACTCCAGCACATAGGCAAGGCCGGAACAGCCCGTGGTGCGAACACCCAGACGAATCCCCTCACCTTTACCGCGCCCATCCAGGGAGCGTCGCACGTGCCGCGCAGCCGCTTCTGTCATGCTGATAGCCATCGTTGACTCCTTACTCGTCGCCAAATGCTTTAGATCAAGCCTTTCTTCTGCTTGTAGTCGCGAACGGCCGCCTTGATGGCGTCTTCTGCGAGTACGGAGCAGTGAATCTTCACTGGCGGCAAGGCCAGTTCTTCGGCCAGCTGAGTGTTCTTGATGGTCTCTGCTTCATCCAGAGTCTTGCCTTTCATCCACTCGGTCGCCAGGGAGCTGGAAGCGATGGCCGAACCGCAGCCGTAAGTCTTGAACTTGGCGTCTTCGATGATGCCTTGTTCGTTGACCTTGATCTGCAGGCGCATCACATCGCCGCACGCCGGAGCGCCGACCATGCCGGTGCCGACATCAGGGTCTTCCGCGTCCATCTTGCCGACGTTGCGCGGGTTTTCGTAGTGGTCGATGACCTTTTCGCTGTAAGCCATGGTACTGAATCCTCACTCATCAGGGCCGCTCTGGAACCCTGTAAAAACGTCTGCGTTTTCCGCCACGTTCCTACAGAGCTGGGGTGGCGGCTTCTATAGTTAGTGTGCCGCCCACTCGATCTTGGAAATGTCGATGCCGTCTTTGTACATGTCCCACAGCGGCGACAAGGTGCGCAGCTTGGTGACGGCCTCGCAGACTTTCTGCGCGGCGTAGTCGACTTCTTCTTCGGTGGTGAAACGGCCAAACGTAAAGCGGATCGAGCTGTGCGCCAGTTCGTCGTTGCGGCCCAGGGCGCGCAGTACGTAGGACGGCTCAAGGGAGGCCGAGGTGCAGGCCGAACCGGACGAAACCGCCAGGTCCTTGAGCGCCATGATCAGCGACTCGCCTTCGACGTAGTTGAAGCTCAAATTCAGGTTGTGCGGTACACGGGCAGTCATGCTGCCGTTGATGTACAGCTCTTCAAGGTTTTCGACCTGCTTGTAGAAGCGATCGCTCAGGCCCTTGATACGCACGTTTTCGGCAGCCATTTCTTCCTTGGCGATACGGAACGCTTCGCCCATGCCGACGATCTGGTGAGTCGCCAGGGTGCCCGAACGCATGCCGCGCTCGTGACCGCCGCCGTGCATGGTGGCTTCGATGCGAACGCGAGGCTTGCGGCTCACGTACAGGGCGCCGATGCCTTTGGGGCCGTAGGTTTTGTGCGCCGAGAACGACATCAGGTCGACTTTCAGCTTCGACAGGTCGATGTCGACCTTGCCGGTGGACTGAGCCGCGTCGACGTGCAGCAACACACCTTTGGAGCGGGTCAGCTCGCCGATGGCCGCGATGTCGTTGATGGTGCCGATTTCGTTGTTCACGTGGATCACGGAAACCAGGATGGTGTCTTCACGCATGGCCGCTTCGATCATCGCCGGCGTCACAATACCGTCGGTGGTCGGCTCGATGTAGGTGACTTCGAACCCTTCACGCTCCAGTTGGCGCATGGTGTCGAGGACCGCCTTGTGCTCGATCTTGGTGGTGATCAGGTGCTTGCCTTTGGTCGCGTAGAAATGCGCGGCGCCCTTGATTGCCAGGTTGTCGGATTCGGTGGCGCCGGAGGTCCAGACGATTTCGCGTGGATCTGCACCCACCAGGTCGGCGACTTGGCGACGAGCGTTTTCAACCGCTTCTTCGGCTTTCCAGCCGAATACGTGGGAACGCGACGCCGGGTTGCCGAAGTTTCCGTCAACCAGCAGGCATTCGCTCATCTTTTGCGCGACACGCGGATCAACCGGGGTGGTCGCTGAGTAATCAAGGTAAATCGGCAATTTCATGGACTTTCTCCTAAATCAGGCTGGCTGGCGTGCCGTTAGCTCTTCGGCTGTCACTCGACGGCGGACGCTTCAATCTTGTCCAGACGCGGCGCCTTGGTGTTGCAACGGCGCTGGTCCTGACGCTGGGCTACTTCTTGCACCTCACGGCGAGTCACAAGATCAGCCAAGCTGATACCACTCAAAAACTCATGGATCTGCAGGCTCAAGTCACACCACAAGTGGTGGGTCAGGCAGGTGTCGCCGGCATGGCAATCACCCAAACCCTGGCATTTGGTGGCATCGACGGATTCGTTGACCGCGTCGATCACCTGGGCCACCTGAATGCCCTGCATGTCGCGGGACAGTTGATAGCCGCCACCCGGCCCACGCACACTGGAGACCAGATTGCTGCGGCGCAATTTGGCGAACAGTTGCTCGAGGTAGGACAGGGAAATGCCTTGGCGCTCGGAGATATCGGCCAGGGACACCGGCCCAGTTTGCGCGTGCAAAGCCAAGTCAAGCATGGCGGTCACCGCGTATCGGCCTTTTGTAGTCAGTCTCATGGACAAGTACCAAGGTGTTTCAGAATGGGAGCAAGTATGCTATTCCCGAGTATTTAAGTCAACTATAAGACCTAGTACTTTAGTCAGGATTACCCGTAAAAAGGGCGCGCAAATAATAGCAGGATGGGGTGGGGACGAACAGAAGGAACAGCGGCCAAGCAGGAATTCCAAGACCAATGGAGAACAACCTGTGGGAAGGGGCTTGCTCCCGATAGCGGTGGGGCGGTCACCCATACATTGACTGGTCCTTCGCCATCGGGAGCAAGCCCCCTCCCACAGGGGACTTTTGGTGATCGTGAGGCTTCAGCCAGCCTTGGTGGCGGCTTCGTCTTTGATCTCGGCGAAGTCCTCTTCGCGCAGCTCAGGCAGGTCTTTCGCACAATAGTTACTGCCCAGCTCCTTCAGCGCGCCGCACATGCCGTCCAGCTTGCCATCTACCGCCTGCAGGTGGTCGAGCAACTGGCCGATGGCACGGGCCACCGGGTCGGGCATGTCTTCGCTGACGCCGTAGGCATCGAAGCCGATCTTCTCAGCCATGGCCTTGCGCTTGGCCTCCTGCTCATCGCCGACTTCCGGCTTGACGATGATGCGCCCCGGAATGCCGACCACGGTTGCGCCCGGCGGCACCGCCTTGGTCACCACCGCATTGGAGCCAACCTTGGCCCCGGCCCCCACGGTGAACGGACCCAGCACCTTGGCGCCCGCCCCGACCACTACACCGTTTTCCAGGGTCGGGTGACGCTTGCCCTTGTTCCAGCTGGTGCCGCCCAGGGTTACGCCCTGGTACAGGGTCACGTCGTCACCGATTTCGGCGGTCTCGCCAATCACGATGCCCATGCCGTGGTCGATAAAGAAGCGGCGGCCGACCTTGGCGCCCGGGTGAATCTCGATGCCGGTCAACCAGCGCCCAAAGTTGGACACCACCCGCGCCAGCCATTTCCAGCCCATGCCCCACAAGGCACCGGACAGGCGATGAATCCAGATCGCATGCATGCCCGGGTAGCAGGTCAGTACTTCAAAGGCGTTGCGCGCCGCCGGGTCACGGTGGAAAACACTCTGGATATCTTCTCGCAAACGCTCGAACATTTTTAATCCTTCCGCTTAAGAAGCTCGCCACGGGCCGCTTTCTGGGTTTCCGTGAGGATGCCACGCAATATATTCATTTCCGCCCGGCTGACCGAGCTGCGTCCGTACAGACGACGCAGGCGCGCCATCAAGTGCCGCGGTTTTTCCGGATCGAGGAATTCGATGGCCACCAGGGTTTGCTCCAGGTGTTCATAGAACCGCTCCAGCTCGTCCATGGTGGCCAACTCGCCACTCTTGGTCGACGCCACTTCATCCTTCTCAACCTTGCTCGGCTGCCCTTCAGCGGCCAGCCAGGCCATGCGTACTTCGTAACTCAACACCTGCACCGCCGCCCCGAGGTTCAGCGAGCTGAACTCCGGGTCTGATGGAATATGCACATGATAATGACATCGCTGCAGCTCTTCGTTGGTCAGGCCGGAGTCTTCACGGCCGAACACCAGGGCGATTTCAGCGCCGCCGGCGGCCTCTTCCACCACTTTAGTCCCGCATTCACGCGGATCGAGCAATGGCCAGGGGATGCGCCGGTCGCGGGCGCTGGTGCCGAGCACCAGGTTGCAGCCGACCAATGCGTCTTCCAAAGTGGCGACGACCTGGGCTTTTTCAAGGATGTCATTGGCGCCGGATGCGCGGGCATCGGCCTCGTGGTGCGGGAACACGCGCGGCTCGACCAGCACCAGGCGCGTCAGCCCCATGTTTTTCATGGCTCGCGCCACCCCGCCGATATTGCCGGGATGACTGGTATTGACCAAGACGACACGAATGTTTTGCAGCAAGGGAGGCGCTCTCGGACACGGGAAAGGGGAGCAAATCTTACAGAACAGCCTAAGGTTATGCCACGAAAGCTCACGCCGTCCTTCACCTGAAGAAAGTTTCTGCTAGAATGCTCGGCTTTCTTTAACAACCTTAGGTGACACATCCATGCAGCCCATGCTGAATATCGCGCTGCGCGCCGCCCGCAGCGCCAGTGAATTGATCTTCCGCTCCATCGAGCGCCTGGATACCATCAAGGTCGACGAAAAAGACGCCAAGGATTATGTATCCGAGGTGGATCGCGCCGCCGAACAGAAAATCATCGACGCCCTGCGCAAGGCCTACCCGACCCACGGCATTCTCGGCGAAGAAACCGGCCTGCACAAAGGTAGCGGCGAAGGCGAAGACTACCTGTGGATCATCGATCCACTGGATGGCACCACCAACTTCCTGCGCGGTATCCCGCACTTTGCCGTGAGCATTGCCTGCAAATACCGTGGCCGCCTGGAACACGCCGTTGTGCTGGACCCGGTTCGCCAGGAAGAATTCACCGCAAGCCGTGGCCGTGGCGCCCAGTTGAACGGTCGTCGCCTGCGCGTCAGCGGCCGCACCAGCCTGGACGGCGCCCTGCTGGGCACCGGCTTCCCATTCCGTGACGACCAGATGGACAACCTGGACAACTACCTGGGTATGTTCCGCGCCCTGGTTGGCCAGACCGCCGGCATCCGCCGCGCCGGTGCAGCCAGCCTGGACCTGGCCTACGTCGCCGCCGGTCGTTTCGATGCCTTCTGGGAATCGGGCCTGTCCGAGTGGGACATGGCAGCGGGCGCCCTGCTGATCCAAGAGGCCGGCGGCCTGGTGAGCGACTTCACCGGCGGTCATGACTTCCTGGAGAAAGGCCACGTGGTAGCCGGCAACACCAAATGCTTCAAGGCAGTGCTGACGGCGATCCAGCCGCACCTGCCGGCTTCGCTGAAGCGCTAAGCGAGCGAGCACAAAAAAGCACCCTTCGGTGCTTTTTTTATGCCTGGAATTTGGTGTGAGCTTAAATACCAGCAACACCACAAGCCAACTGTGGGAGGGGGGCTTGCCCCCTCCCACATTGTGAACTGTGCCAGGCCCGGGGTTATTGCTGGTTCTGGCCGAGGATCAGACGCCCCTCTTTATCGACCGGGATCTGGCCGCCCGGGTCACGGTCCATACGCACTGAACCTTCCTTGCCATCCAAGGTGTAACGCACGTCATAACCGACGACCTTGTCGCTGATGTCGTTGACGGTGTTACAACGGGTTTGCGTGGTGGTGTAGGTATCACGGTTCTGCATACCCTCCTGCACCTTGTTACCGGCATAACCGCCACCGACCGCACCGGCCACGGTGGCCAGCTTCTTACCGTTACCGCCACCGACCTGGTTGCCCAACAGGCCACCGGCCAGCGCACCGACCACCGTACCGACGATCTGGTGTTGATCCTGCACCGGCTTCTGCCGGGTCACGGCGACGTCCTTGCAGACCTCGCGCGGGGTTTTAATCTGGGTTTTCACCGGCTGCACCGCCAGCACTTGCGCATACTCAGGGCCGCTTTTTACCAGGCTGTAGGTGGCAACAGCACCCCCGGCAGTCACACCGACAGCACCCAATACCGCACCAACCAGTAACGACTTGTTCACGTTGAACCTCCTGACCATCACAAACGGACCGAAAGATCCGCGCTATACCCAGCCTTGGAGCAAAAAAAAAGGCGCGAGTTCAATACTCGCGCCTTCTTTGTAACAGCAGATCAACAAACACCCATCAAGGGCGGTCGTCGACCTCCTTGCCAGTCGCGGCCGGAGGGATCAGGTCTTCGCTGTTGAGGTTCAGCCAGATCAGCACCACGTTGGCGATGTAGATCGACGAGTAGGTGCCCGCCAGAACGCCGATAAACAGCGCCAGGGAGAAGCCCCACAGGTTGTCGCCACCGAAGATCATCAGTGCTGCGATCGCCAGCAAGGTGGAGATCGACGTCGCCATGGTGCGCAACAGGGTCTGGGTAGTGGAGATGTTGATGTTCTCGATCAACGTCGCCTTGCGCAGTACGCGGAAGTTCTCGCGAACCCGGTCGAATACCACGATGGTGTCGTTGAGCGAGTAACCAATGATCGCCAGCACCGCGGCCAGCACGGTCAGGTCGAAGGTGATCTGGAAGTACGCCAGGATGCCCACGGTCACGACCACGTCGTGGATCAGCGAGACAATGGCGCCGACACCGAACTTCCACTGAAAGCGGAACGCCAGGTAGATCATGATGCCGACCAGCGCCATCAGCATGCCGAGGCCGCCCTGGTCGCGCAGCTCTTCACCCACTTGCGGGCCGACGAACTCGACGCGCTTGACCGCCGCCGGGTTATCACCGCCGACCTTCTGCAAGGCCTCGGCAACCTGGTGACCCAGTTGCGGGTCTTCGCCCGGCATACGCACCAGCAGATCGGTGGTCGCACCAAAGCTCTGCACGATAGCTTCGTGATAGCCGGCCTTGACCAGCTCTTCGCGCACCTGAGTCACGTCGGCCGGCTTCTCGTAGGTCAGCTCGATGAGCGTACCGCCGGTGAAGTCCAGACCGTAGTTCAGGCCCTTATGGAACCAGCTGAACAACGCCAGAACGGTAAGGAGCACGGTGACGCCGAACGCAATATTGCGAACGCCCATGAAGTTGATTGTACGTAACATGGCAGCCCCTTAAATCCACAACTTCTTGAAGTCACGCCCGCCAAAGATCAGGTTGACCATTGCGCGGGTCACCATGATGGCCGTGAACATCGAGGTAAAGATACCGAGGGACATGGTCACCGCAAAACCTTTGACCGGGCCGGTGCCCATGGCAAAGAGAATCCCGCCGACCAGCAATGTGGTCAGGTTGGAGTCGAGAATCGCGGTAAATGCCCGGCCGAAGCCTTCGTTGATTGCGCGCTGCACGGTCATGCCGGCGGCGATCTCTTCACGAATCCGCGAGAAGATCAGCACGTTGGCGTCCACCGCCATCCCCATGGTGAGGACGATACCGGCGATGCCTGGCAGGGTCAGCGTAGCGCCCAGCAACGACATCAAGGCCAGCAGCATCACCATGTTGCCCGCCAGGGCCACGGTGGCGATGACACCGAAGAAGCGGTAGATGGCGATGATGAACAGCGACACGAACAGCATGCCCCACAAGGCCGCATTGATACCCTTGGTGATGTTGTCGGCACCCAGGCTCGGGCCGATGGTGCGTTCTTCAGCGAAGTACATCGGCGCAGCCAGGCCACCGGCACGCAGCAGCAGGGCCAGTTCCGAGGATTCGCCCTGACCGTTCAGGCCGGTGATGCGGAACTGAGCACCCAGCGGCGACTGGATGGTCGCCAGGCTGATGATCTTCTTCTCTTCCTTGAAGGTCTGCACCGGCACGTCTTTCTCGACGCCGTTGACCATTTGCTTGGTGTAGGTGGTGACCGGGCGTTGCTCGATGAAGATCACCGCCATGCTGCGCCCGACGTTGCTGCGCGTGGCGCGGCTCATCAGTTCGCCACCATGGCCATCCAGGCGGATGTTCACTTCAGGCGTACCGTGCTCGCCGAAACCGGCCTTGGCGTCAGTCACCTGGTCGCCGGTGATGATCAAGCCACGCTCGATCTGCGCCGCAGGGCGGTTGCCTTCACGGAACTCGAAGGTCTCGGAAGTGGCTTTGGAAGCACCCGGCTCGGCGGCCAGACGGAATTCCAGGTTGGCGGTCTTGCCGAGGATACGCTTGGCTTCAGCGGTATCCTGCACGCCCGGCAGCTCAACCACGATGCGGTTGGCGCCCTGGCGCTGAACGATCGGCTCGGCCACACCCAGCTCGTTGACGCGGTTACGCACCGTGGTCAAGTTCTGCTTGATGGAGTATTCGCGGATTTCCGCCAGCTTGGCCGGGGTCATCGCCAGACGCAGTACAGGTTGACCGTTGAGGTCGGCCGGTACGATGTCGAAATCGTTGAAGTTCTTGCGGATCAGCGCACGGGCCTGCTCGCGGGACGCTTCGTCAGAGAAGCCCAGCTGGATGGCACCGTTGAGCTGCGGCAGGCTGCGATAACGCAACTTCTCTTTACGCAGCAGGCTCTTCACGTCGCCTTCGTAGACTTTCAGGCGCGCGTCGAGGGCTTTGTCCATGTCGACTTCCAGCAGGAAGTGCACACCACCGGACAAGTCCAGACCCAGCTTCATCGGGTGCGCGCCAATGCTGCGCAGCCATTTTGGCGTGGTCTGTGCCAGGTTGAGCGCGACAACGTAGTCGTCACCCATGGCCTTGCGCACGACGTCTTTGGCCGGCAATTGGTCTTCTTGCTTGGTCAGGCGCAACAAGCCGCCCTTCGCATCAGCTGCCAACGTTGCCGCTTTGACCTGGATGCCCGCATCGGTGAGCGCTTTGCTCGCGCGTTCCAGGTCAGCCTGATTGACCTTCAGCGAAGTGCTGGCGCCAGAGATCTGGATCGCAGGGTCATCAGGATAGAGATTGGGAGCGGAATAAATAAAACCGATCGCCAGCACCGCCAGGATCAGTAGGTATTTCCACAGAGGGTATTTGTTCAGCATCACGCCGCCCGCTTATAACGCGGGGCGCCTTGCGCGCCCCGTCGATTGGTAAAAGTTGTTACTTAGATCGCTTTGAGCGTGCCTTTAGGCAGCGTGGCGGCGATGGCGCCCTTCTGGAACTTCATTTCGACGGTGTCGGAGACTTCCAGAACCACGAAAGCATCGGAAACCTTGGTGATCTTGCCCGCGATACCGCCGGTGGTCACGACTTCGTCACCTTTCTGCAGGCTGCCGAGCAGGTTTTTCTGCTCTTTGGCGCGCTTGGCCTGTGGACGCCAGATCATCAGGTAGAAGATGACCAGGAAGCCGACCAGGAAAATCCACTCGAAACCACCGCCCATAGGGCCGGCAGCAGCAGGCGCAGCGGCATCAGCCATGGCGTTAGAGATAAAAAAGCTCATTTAGCACTCCAGTTGCAAATAGTGAATCTTAGGGTCGGAAAACTCAGTCCAAGGGCGGCACAGGGAGCCCGCGCTTGGCATAGAAGGCATCGACGAAGGCGGCCAATGTACCCTGTTGAATAGCCTCGCGCAAACCAGCCATCAGGACTTGGTAATGACGCAAATTGTGGATGGTATTCAACATGCTACCCAGCATTTCCCCACACTTGTCCAGATGGTGCAGATAAGCACGGGAGAAGTTCTGGCAGGTATAGCAGTCACAGGTGGGATCCAGCGGCGAATCATCATGGCGATGGAACGCGTTACGGATCTTCAGCACGCCTGTATCGATGAACAGATGCCCATTGCGGGCATTACGGGTTGGCATCACGCAATCGAACATGTCCACACCGCGGCGCACACCCTCTACGAGATCCTCCGGTTTGCCAACGCCCATAAGGTAACGAGGTTTGTCAGCGGGCATCAGGCCCGGCAGGTAATCCAGCACCTTGATCATCTCGTGCTTGGGCTCACCCACCGACAGACCGCCGATGGCCAGGCCGTCGAAGCCGATCTTGTCCAGGCCTTCCAGCGAGCGCTTGCGCAGGCTTTCATGCATGCCGCCCTGGACGATACCAAACAGCGCCGCAGTGTTGTCGCCGTGGGCGTTCTTCGAGCGCTGGGCCCAGCGCAGCGACAACTCCATGGAAACCCGCGCGACGTCTTCGTCGGCCGGGTACGGCGTGCATTCGTCGAAAATCATCACGATGTCGGAGCCCAGGTCGCGCTGGACCTGCATCGACTCTTCCGGGCCCATGAACACTTTGGAACCGTCGACCGGCGAGGCGAAGGTCACGCCCTCCTCCTTGATCTTGCGCATGGCGCCCAGGCTGAACACCTGGAAACCACCCGAGTCAGTGAGGATCGGGCCTTGCCACTTCATGAAGTCATGCAGGTCGCCGTGCTTCTTGATCACTTCCGTGCCCGGGCGCAGCCACAGGTGGAAGGTGTTGCCGAGGATGATTTCGGCGCCGGTGGCGACGATATCGCGCGGCAGCATGCCTTTGACGGTGCCGTAGGTGCCGACCGGCATGAACGCCGGGGTCTCTACCGTACCGCGCGGAAAGGTCAGACGACCGCGACGGGCTTTGCCGTCAGTGGCCAGCAATTCAAACGACATACGACTCATAGTTGTTCCTCTGGGCCGCGTGGCGCCGGATTACGGGTGATAAACATCGCATCACCGTAGCTGAAAAAACGGTACCCATTGTCGATGGCAGCCTGATAAGCAGCCATGGTTTCCGGATAACCGGCAAATGCCGACACCAGCATCAACAGCGTGGATTCCGGCAAATGGAAGTTGGTCACCAGCGCATCGACCACATGAAACGGCCGGCCTGGGTAAATAAAGATATCGGTGTCGCCGCTGAACGGCTTGAGCACGCCATCACGCGCCGCGCTTTCCAGGGAACGCACGCTGGTGGTGCCCACGGCAATCACCCGCCCGCCGCGCGCCTTGCACGCGTTGACCGCGTCCACGACGTCCTGGCTGACTTCCAGCCATTCGCTGTGCATATGGTGGTCTTCGATGTTATCCACACGCACCGGCTGAAACGTGCCGGCCCCCACGTGCAGGGTCACATACGCGCTCTCGACGCCCTTGGCGGCGATCGCATCCAGCAGCGGCTGGTCGAAATGCAGCCCGGCCGTCGGCGCTGCGACGGCACCGAGGCGCTGGGAATACACCGTCTGATAGCGCTCGCGGTCCGCATCTTCGTCGGGGCGGTCTATATAAGGAGGCAACGGCATATGGCCGACGCGCTCCAGCAGCGGCAACACTTCCTCGGCAAACTTGAGCTCGAACAACGCATCATGACGCGCCACCATCTCGGCCTCGCCACCGCCATCGATCAGCAGGGTCGAACCCGGTTTCGGCGACTTGCTGGAGCGCACATGGGCCAGCACGCGATGGCTGTCCAGCACCCGCTCCACCAGAATTTCCAGCTTGCCGCCGGAAGCTTTCTGGCCAAACAGCCGCGCCGGAATCACCCGGGTATTGTTGAACACCATCAAATCGCCTGGGCGCAAATGCTCAAGCAAATCAGTGAATTGACGGTGTGCGAGGGCACCGCTGAGCCCGTCCAGGGTCAGCAGTCGACTGGCGCGACGCTCGGCCAAAGGGTGGCGGGCGATCAGCGAATCAGGGAGCTCAAAAGTAAAGTCAGCAACGCGCATGATGGGGTTCGTCTAGCAGGGCCGGGAAGTCTAGCGGAAATAGTCAAAATTGACCATGAAACGTGATTGACCAACGGTAATCTCATCTCTATACTTCGCCGCCATTGAGCCCTGATGGCGGAATTGGTAGACGCGGCGGATTCAAAATCCGTTTTCGAAAGGAGTGGGAGTTCGAGTCTCCCTCGGGGCACCATTTGCAGTACATAGACGACTACCAACGTCTACGTAACACCCCTAGAGCCCGTTAACTGCGGGCTTTTCGGTCTCTGGGGTTCCACCCCCATCTCTTGCAAGCCAACCTCTTTTTGGTACATTTTCTGTACATATTCCAGTTCGAGAACCGGAGGTGTACAGCGATGCCATTGACCGTCTTGCAAATCAAAGCATCCAAGCCTGCCGACAGACCGTTCACGTTGAGTGATAGTTCGGGTCTTGCCTTGCTGGTGAAACCCAACGGCAGCAAGTATTGGCACTTCAGGTACACCTATCAGGGGCGGGCGGCGCGCATGTCACTGGGCGTGTATCCGTATATCTCCTTGCAGGAAGCCCGTGAACGAGCTGCAGAATGCCGCAACCTACTCAAGCAAGGCACCAACCCCGGCGCCAAACGCCGCTATGACAAACTGCGACAGCAGGAGGCCGGACTCAACACCTTCAGGCGAGCCGCGGAGTACTGGTACCAATTCAAATCGGACTCCGGCCGCAGCAGCGCGACGCTGAAGAAGATCCGCGACTATCTCGATAAGGATCTACTGCCCGCTCTCGGCGAGAAGCAACTGGAGCTCATCACGCGAAGCGACTGCGCAAAACTGCAGGCCTGCATCGAAAAACGAGGCGCGTTCAATGTTGCGGACAAGACCCGGACCTGGCTGAAACAGATTTTCAGTCAAGCCATTGCACGCGGCCTGTGCGAACACAATCCAGCCTCCGAACTCCATGCCATTGCGATAGCGCCACCGCCCACTCAACACTACCCACATCTGCACGAACACGAACTACCTGAGTTTCTCCGGGCCTTAAGCAAGACCACCAGCCGGCTACCAGCGAGGATTGCATCATGGATGACAATTCTGACGGCGAGCCGCCCCGGCATGGTTCGCTACGCAAAATGGGAGGAAATCGATTTTGAGGAAGGGATATGGACCATCCCGGCCGCCCGCATGAAGATGCGCAGAGACTACGTCAGCCCTCTACCTCATCAATTGATCGCCATGCTTACCAAACTGAACCAAAGCACTGGCCGCAGTCGATATCTATTCCCAGGCAATGGGGAAAAGCAGCCAGTCATCAGTGAAAACACGATCAACCTAGTGTTCGCCAAGATCGGCTATAAAGGACGACTCGTCAGCCATGGCACTCGTCATACCGCAAGCACGCTGCTGCGCGAACATGGTTGGCTGAAGGACCATGTCGAAAGCCAGCTGGCTCACGTCGAGGGCGGTATCTCTGGCGAGTACAATCAAGCTCTATACCTGCCGCAACGTCGGATCATGATGCAGTGGTATGCAGACTATCTCGACGCCCTCAAAGAAGGCATTACAGCCAACCTTCGCGATCAATTTGATACTCGCGTTAATCAGTTCCTCGCACGCCCTTCTGCATCGCCTCTAACAGCATCTCGTGCACACAAAGATGATCACCTCCAAAAGTTGCCTATCGAGACAGACTCAACGGAGACTCAGTGATCACGTGACGCCTCACCAATTCGACCCGGTCGACGACAACATCATCGCCTTGCAAAACTACCGTGGCGTATTCCAGCACTGGTAAGTCGGTGAGATCTCCACAGCCCAGCCTTCCACGCGGGTCCATCCAAACAGGGCTGCAAAGCCGCCCTGCTTGGATGGACCTCACTTAAAAAATCTAAAGCCCATGCAACTGTCTGTGGAAAACCACAGATTTCCACCGGTGGATAACTTCATCCACCGCCGCAGAACTCCGGAAAATTCGAGCCTTGACCCGAATTATCCACAGGCGTAGAAAAGATCGGGCAAAGCGCTGTCGTTGACAGCAACCCAGGTAACCAGAACCTTTAAGGCTACGCCACACCGTGGTGGTTCTCCCAAAGTGCGATTAGCGTCCGGCGGTTCGCACGGTCACAGCGATGTGATGGATGCCTACTTTTACCAGCGTGCCCACTGCGGCAACTCATTCCCTTTCATAGCTGCCCTGCAGCAACCTATCCGCTTGGCCATTTCCTTGCGCCAACCTACGCCCGTCTCTTTCTCCCGGAAAGAGACGGGCGCTCGTACCGCTGCTGCAGCCCAACTCGTACAAGGCATTGCGGCATTTCCCCTCGTGACAATCGGCGTGACAAACACCGAAGTCACCAGCAACAGCGATGCAGATGATGGTACCGCAGCCCATGGGATGGACTGCACCTGACTGACAGTCAGGCATGCCCCGGTCATCGCTTCACTGCCTTCACCTGACTCAGGATCTCGCGGCACTGGTCTCGTCAGCCAGTGCAGCCTCCACCCGCCCACTTCTTCGGAAGTGCTCAGGAGACCAGATCATGAGATGCCCAAGCTCCCGGTCGTAAAGAGCCGCCAGTCCTGCGTTAGTGGACAACCCTCACAGGCCGCAGGGGCCTTGATCCCTGATAACACTCAACATTCTTGGCGGGATGACGTGGGGAAAGTTTCAAAGATTTTGGCTTCGAGAGGAGTTTGATCATGGCGCTAGTAGGTAGACGCGATGGGCGTAATTTTGGCTATGGCCGGCAGCTGAGTTATGCCGGACCGCAGGCGCTGCGCGACCTATTTGGCGGCGGGCATTACGGCACGGTCAAGGCGCACAGTGATCGATGGCAGGCGTTTGTACGCTGGTGTCGGTCGGAGGATGGACCAGGGCTTAACGATGCGCGGCGGATTGATCGGCAGACTTTGCTGGACTACGCCGGGCACTTGCGTCAAAAAGTTGAGTTGGGTGAGCTAGCCATCGCCACAGCGCAAAACCGGTTGTCCAGCGTCAACCGGACCATGGCCGCGCTTCGCGGTGATCAATATGTGAAAGTGCCGAGCCCGAGCAAGGCGTTAGGAATGCGGCGGACCACCGTTCGCACAACCGCGCCCCAAGGCCAAGATCGTGAGCAAGTTATGCGCATCGTCGAAGCACTTCGCGAACACCAAATGCCGCGCGCGGCGGCTATCGCTCAGTTGGCGCGAGCCACCGGCATGCGCTTACGCGAGGCGATTTTGGCCGACCTACCGCGTTTAAAACGTGAGGCCGAACGCTACGGCAAGATCAACATCCAGGATGGCACCAAAGGTGGCCGTTCAGGCGCGTTGGCACCTCGCTGGATCACTGTGGATGATCACATCCGTGACGCGCTGAGGTTTGCCCAAAAGGTCTCGCCCGACGATAGCCGCAACCTGCTTGCACCGAACGAACGCTACCTCGATTTCTTGCAGGGAATCGTCGGCCCCGCACGGGACATCCTCCATAAGAACAACCTCAAAGGCTTCCATGAATTGCGGGCAGCCTATGCATGCGAACGTTACGAGCAAATCACCCATCATCCCGCGCCTATCAACGGTGGCCATTGCTATCAGCTCAACCGACACCTCGATCAGGAGACCCGAGTACAAATCAGCTATGAGCTGGGGCACGGCCGTATCGGCGTGGTATCGGCTTACATTGGTGGTCGAGCATGAACACGGCATTCGATATGGAGCTGTTCCTGGCGGGCGTCTTGACCGGGTCACACACCACACGCCAACGCCACCTGCGTCAGGCGAAGACTATCCAAACAGCGATCGCTGAGCGCTGGCAATGCGACAATCCATGGACTTGGCAGAGAAAACACCTTGCATGGTTTTTTAATCACCATCTAAACCAGCGCACTGAATCGACGCGCTATTACTATTTGCTGACCATGCAATTACTCACTCGTCGTCTAGGAAAATCCTGGCAGTTCACCCCCTAAGCGAAGGTCAGAAAACGGCCAAAAGCAGCTACTCACGAGCGGCTGCTTTCGGTCAAAGGCTTACTATAATGTCGCTGAAGCACATCTATCCATGCTCGCTTCGACTGTCGCTTGTCGATTCGATGATCTTTCCGTCAACATGAATAGCGTTGATGCTCCAAGCTGTCGCGGGCCGTATTCAGAAATCAATGGTTCCCGAGAACTTCACCAAGCGGGGGTCGCCCTGCGAGAGGTAGCCGCCATTTGCCGACGCCCAGTAATTCTTGTCGGTAATGTTTTCCATGTTGACTCGTAGAGTCAGTTCTTTTTCAGCGAGCTTCATCTTATAGCGTGCCCCAGCGTCGAAACGGTTCCAGGTAGGCAAGCTCAGGTTGTTCGCCTGATCAGCATACTGCCCGCCAGTGCGCAGCATCCTCGCGCTCAAAGCGGCCCCTTCGATACCTGGAACGTCCCAATCTACGCTGGCATTGAGTTGAAACGTAGGCACGCCAATGGCGTGGTTGCCATCGTTCAGGCCGCCAGCAGTTTTCTTCAGCTCAGATGTCATGCGAGTGCCGCCCGCCATCAACCGAAGGCCCTCAATGGGTTCGCCAAAGACGCTGATCTCTAGCCCTTTGTTAACCTGTTCGCCATCACGCACATAGAGTCTCTGCGCGTTGTCGACATAACCATCGGAAGGTTTCTCGATGCGGAATACACTCAAGTTGGCGCCGAAGGTTTGCATGTCCAGCTTGATGCCCGCTTCCAGCTGCTTTGTGCGTCCAGGAGGAAAGGCTTCGCCCAAGTTTGTGATGCCTGTACCCGACGCCACTGGGCCTTTTGCGAGTCCTTCGATTCGGTTGGCGTAAAGAGAGACGCTGTCCACGGGCTTGAACACGATGCCATATACAGGCGTGGTGATGGACTCATCGTAAATGGTGCTACGACTGCCATCGTTTGCCGGATTGGCTACACCGTTTGAAGTGGTGCCGTCGTACAGGTAGTTTTCGACACGTAATTGCTGACGCCGGACACCATAAGTGACGAGCAGTTTGTCATCGAACATACCCAGCGTATCGGAAACCGCAAGGCTACGATTTCGGGTTTTGCCAGTCACCCCTGGGTCACCCATTTCACCACCGGTGATGGACACAGCAGTAGGCTTGGGAAGCGCTGGGGTATTGTAAATATTGCTGTTGCCGGTAACCGAGCGATAGAACGTGTATGCGTTCTCCTGCTCTGTCCAGATGGTTGAGCCGCCAATAGCGATCTGGTGGGAAATCGGGCCAGTGTTGAAGCGCCCATTTAACCCTGCGCTGAACGTCGTATTGTCTTCATTGTGCGGGATCTCTGAGCCACCAATCGTAGCTACGCCGTTATTGCCTACGAGTGTTGGCGTGGCATAGACGCCCGTTTCTCGGGTGTGCTTCACACCGCCAGCAAGGTATGCCGTCCAGTTCTCGCTCAGGTCCCAGTCACCGCGAATCATGCCGAAAGTGTCTTCGGTTTCCGAGTAAGTCCAGTCCTGACCATAGTTATGACTAGCGTGAGGTGCAGTGGGAATGTGAGTGGCATTGCCAACGTTGACAGAGTTACGCAGTCCGTTGACCCGCTGTTTCTGGTACCCAAAATCGGTGGAAGCGCGGAAGCCGTCACCGCGATAATCAAGGCCCGCTACGAACAGCTTTGTACGTTGATCCTCATTATCGATCGCCGTTTCACCTTCCCGCTGGCTCAGGTTTACCCTGGCACCAAACCGATTATCTTCGCCGAAGCGCTGCCCGATATCCAAATGCTCACCAATACGGCCATCGGTGCTGATGTCTTGCGTATAGCGTCGAGTCGATACATCCTCTGCGCGTTTCGGCTGAAGATTGACGCCACCCCCAAGACCCGAGCCAGTGGGGCTCACACCGTTGATGAAAGCATTGGGGCCTTTGAACACCTCGATGCGCTCAATGGCGTCCGTCGACAGAATTTGACGTGGCAAGACGCCATACAACCCGTTGTAGGAAATGTCGTCGCCGGTCAGTGGCAAGCCTCGAATGACGAACACCTGGGACTGGTTACCAAACCCGTAGGATTGACGCACCGACGGATCATTTAGCAGTACGTCGCCTACGTCTTCTGCTTGTTGATCCTCAATCAGCTTCGAGGTGTAACTGGTCATTACAAAGGGGACATCCATATTGTCCTGATTACCCAGCACTCCCATTTGACCGCCCCTCGCCACCTGACCGCCAGCATAGGGGGCTGGTAGGGTGTTGGAGTTGGGTTTGATCGCATTGGCAGTGACATCGGTTACTCCCAGTTCGAGCGGTTCCGCAGCCTGGGCGAAGAAACTGACCGAGCAGCATACTGCGAGCAGCGTAGGGCGAGATGGAAACAACATGGGTTAGGTACCTGCGAGGGAGGGTAATTTTTCGCGCTATTAATAATGATTCGCAGATGTATTATCTATATGAGCTGGGCAAATTGCCATAAGAAATTGCAAGGCTTGCGGATTCTAAGCCATCCGTAGATCGGTAAATGCTGAACGGACTAATCTGGCCGGCAGCTCCTGCCCACCAGCAGCATTGGGTCGGTAACCGCAGGAAATGATTGACCGCTTCTGGCCGACTGCGGCCCTTCGTGACTGGCAGCAATCGACTGTGGATGCACCCTCCTCCCGGCGTCCTTCCCACCATGCGCAACTCCCTACCGAAGTCAGTAATCCCCCTGCTACGCTGAAAATTTCACGGAGGATTGCACAATGCCAAACTCAGACTTACTCCCTTCCCTACTATTTAAGATCAATGAAAACCAGCTCGCCCTAGAGGCCGCCATCATGGAGCTGTCGAACTGGGTAGAGATGCGCGGATCGGCGGACGTCGCCGACAATGTTCGGGGCGCCCTGGACACGATCGATCGAAACGAGGAGTTCATCAAGATAACGCTTGCTGTGCTATGACTCCCGACTAATCGCGAAAGTTCGCCATGTGTCGGTTCGGCATTTTTTTGGCAGTCCAGGGAGTCTATCCGTAACCAGTTCCTTGTAGATATTATTCACAGCTCGTCGGAAATCGGATGGAGAAATCTGATCAAGCGTCCATCCACACCAGTCCTAATTGGAGGCAGGTAGGGTGTACACTTCACGGTACAACGTGGAAGTGTACACATGCAAAAAACCATGTTAATTATATAGTTATGCTATTATTCGAGTCTCCCTCGGGCACCATCTTAAAAAAAGACCTTGAAATTCAAGGTCTTTTTTTTCGCCTGTCGAAAAGTGGGCAACCAGCAAAACCCCTGACCAGCGCAACATCAACTTGAAACACAGCCCCTTGTGGGAGCTGGCTTGCCTGCGATAGCGTCAGCCGCAACACCCTCAAACCACCAGACTAACTACCCGCCACTTCACCCTCCTCCGTCACCCCATTGGCCAACATCCCATTCGCCAAATCATCCACCACCGCCTTCGCCATCTCCCCCAAATAATGCGCCGCCCAGGCATAACGATCCGCGCCCGTGTCCATGGCGGCATCCAACGCCAGCAGTTTTGAACAGTGGAGAAGTTCGGAGGCATGCTCCAACGCATCGCGGATGGGCACGCCGGAGTTCACGCGGAATAGTCGGTGAAGGTTGGGCTGCTTGCCACAGGTGGAAAAGGTGATGACGCCGAGGGTTTTGTTGAGGGGTGGGTTGATCATTGGGCACCTCCTGGATGGGCGGAGGTGCGGGTGGTGGGGTTGTGAGGGTATGGCCTGTCAGAAATGCTCATTGCTTAAGCTCCTAATATAGTGAGCCTATTGTTTCTCGGATTCTCAAGTCCGGTCGCTGGGTTGGAAGCGACGGGGAGGAAGTTAGCGCAGGAGCGATTAGGGTTGAAAGTCAGTATCTGTGGCGAAAAATTTCCGTTAGGTCGGTCGGGGTTGGCGAACGACGCCGATTCCCCCCAGATGCAGGAAACAACCGGGGTCTGCCCCCGATTACCTCCGGGAAAACGTATTGGTTTAATGGGCATCAGAAATGACAGTGTGCGCCGACGCGATGGCTGATATCTTTCCAGCGCGCCCAATCGCGTCCAATCAACGCCGGTCCCATCAAGGAAGATAAAAACAATGAAAGTATTGCTTATCGCTTCGCTAGGAATGTTGTCGCTGACTCAAACATCACTACAAGGGCAATTTTTTCGCAGACCACTGAATCTTGCGTTTTGAACGATGCTTCAACAATTAAAGATTGCTTGAGTCGCCCTATTTCTGTAGAGGCCTACAAGCTTCAAGGGCTGCTGTTCTGCGCATCTGCCCGCTTTTGGCCGGTTCCGGTCTTTCGCGACCGGCTACAACCCACCCATTGCAGACGTTCCCGAACGCCCAGGCATGCATTCCCAGTAAACGGAGCGAATGACTTGAGTCGCCTGTCAGGAGCTGAGCTGGTCGAATAGCTTTTGCAGAAAAACATCGCCCGCCACTGAGTCGGATAGCAAATAATGCCCAGACCAATTGTCCCAGCCAGCTGCGAGGCTGAACTCAGCACATTGGAAATTCTGGTGAATTTTTTCATCAACGCCTATGACAGGTGAACCCAATCGTTTGAACCCTCGGCGTTTGATCAGGTTTTCAGCTAGCGATAGCCAACAAGCGTCTGACAACTCGTTGAAACTGAGTGTCAGATGTCCATTGGCTGCCGTGTCGAGAGTTGGGTTCATCTATTGCCGTCTAAGGTTTGACGCGAAGGGAATGCACAAACGTGGCTGCGGGGGCGTTGTTTAGGTGCCTGATCAAGTTTGAGAGCGTTTTATTGCGTTGGAGAGCTGTTCGGCGTTGTTCCGCAATTCAATGAATTTTTCGTTTAGCTCGACATGACCTGGATTCCAAGAAAGGACGCCATCGACATAGCTTTGACCAAGAATGAGATCATTTAATGAGCCCATTCCGCCATAGGCTGACAGTAGATACTCAATCCCAGAGTAATCAGAATCCAGCAATAGTGCCCTTGCCTTACGCATCCAAAAGCTCCAGTGGGTGTCTCCATAGCTTTCGAGCACGATTGCAAGCTGATCAAGAATGCAGATCAACTCTTCAGTTTTCGGTCCCATTTCTCGACATCGTCCAAAGTGAAACGCGGCATGGGCGGGATGATCCGCTGTTGAGTATTTCTCGCCCGCTAGCAACATAAGCTACTGTTTCGCCATTAGGGTGTCCACGGGCTGCTTTTGGCCGATTCTGTTGAAAAAGTAGCTCTCCTGTTTGGCCTGGGGCAAAATCACTCCATCGGCCAGCGGGAGAATACGCAGCATGATGGGACAGTTATCGAGTGGGCAGGAGCGGCTGTTTTACTCGTTCAACATTGAAGATCACATCCCAGCCAATCACCTCCTGCGCAGCATTGATCGATGCCTTGATCTCAGCGATCTGCGCCATTATCTCGCCGATTTTTATAGCCCAATCGGGCGCCCATCGATTGATCCCGAACTGATGATTCGCCTGTTGGTGGTGGGCTACTGCTACGGTATTCGCTCCGAACGTCGGTTGTGCGAAGAGGCTCATTTGAACCTGGCATATCGCTGGTTCTGCCGCTTAAGCCTCGAAGACGAAATCCCCAATCACTCTACGTTTTCCAAGAATCGGCACGGTCGCTTTCGTGACAGCTCGCTGTTTCGCTGGCTGTTCAACGAGGTGCTGCGTCGCTGCATGGACGCAGGTCTGGTCAAGGGCGAAGGGTTTGCGGTCGACGCCAGCGTCATCAAGGCAGATGCCAGTCGGCAACATGGCGTACCTGGCGATGATGAAATCAACTGGCGCGATCCGGCGCTGAGTACTCGCGCCGTGCGTGAGTACCTTGAAGCGCTGGATGAAGAGGCGTTAGGCGAAGCACTGCCTAAGCGCCTGTCATTGACTGATCCACTTTCTCGTTGGACCGCAGCGCCAGGAGGCCCGGCGTTTTTCGCCTACTCGACGAACTATCTGATTGATGTCGAGCATGGCGTGATCATGGATGTGGAGCCGACCCCAGCGCATCGAACCGCCGAGGTCGAGAGCACCAAGACCATGATCGAGCGGGTCGAAGAACAGTTCGACATCAAGCCGGATCGGCTCATCGGCGATACCGCTTACGGCACCGCACCGATGCTGGCCTGGATGGTGAACGAAAAAGACATCGAGCCGCATGTGCCGGTTTGGGACAAAACCGAGCGTAAGAACGAGAGCCTCTCGATCAGTGATTTTCAATGGAATGAAGAAGCGCAGGAATATCGTTGCCCCACGGGGCACGCCCTGCGCAGTGAGTGGCGGGCCTTCAAGAACCAGCGATCACATGTCACGAAAGCCGACACCATCATCTTTCGATCCCGGCAAACAGACTGCTCTGAATGCTCAATGAAAGAGCGCTGCTGCCCAAACACCTCGTTCCGAAAAATCGCCCGTAGCGTCCATGAGGCGGCACGCAATGTTGCTCGGCGAATTGCCGCAACACCACAATACGTGCGCTCTCGCCATGAGCGCAAAAAGGTCGAAATGTTGTTCGCTCATCTCAAACGAATCCTGAAACTGGATCGATTAAGGCTACGAGGAATGACCGGTGCAAACGACGAATTTACCTTGGCCGCTGCGGTACAGAATTTAAGACGACTGGCGAAACTGACCTCACAAGGGCCGCCGACCACGGGATAGGTACGCCCGGAATCAGCAAAAACCCTCAAATTAACCTATTAACCAAGCTGCAACGGTCAACGCAGAACTGGAAAGCCACGCAACGTGGTGACCAGGTTCTGAAGCGAGGGCCAACGTCGCCTTCTTCCAGCCTGAAATTCCGACTTTTTCAACAGAATCGGCCGATTTCTGCCTGTCATATCCGGCAGAAGTCGACCACTAACTGACTGCCAGCCAGAAGAAAAGGCAACGTTCACGAGAATCGGCCTCGGCAAATAAATCCCCCCCTCTCCCCTCATTGCTCTAGATCGAACACCCTCCCGAACCGGTCATACCGTCAACCGATAGGTAGACTGCACCAACCCCGAAGGAAAGCTGCAGCTGGATACCAGTTCCAAGTCAATGTCCTGCTGAAGGGCCCCAAACAATCGCCTTCCCGATCCGATCAGTACGGGAACAGTGGTAATCACCATATCGGCGACTAACCCATCGCGCAGGAAGGATTGCACCAACTGCCCGCCATCGACATAGACACGATGCACGCCTTGCCTATCCAGTTCGGCCATCAGGTCCCCTGGTGCGAGGTTTGAGAAGCGCAGCTTGCCCTTCAACGCCTCGGGCACCGGCGTAGCGGCCAGTTGTTCAGACAGCACCACGACGGGCCGGTCGTAGAACCATGTGTCGAAGGTCAGCACCTTCTCATAGCTGCCTCGCCCCATCACGATCACATCCTTGTCGGCAATGAAGGCGCAGTAGCCATGATCTTCAGTTGGATCATCACGCTGCAAAAGCCAATCAATGTCGCCATCTGGCCGGGCGATGAAGCCGTCCAGGCTGACGGCGATGAAAACATGTGCAGTGGCCATCAGGACCTCCTAATTGAAACGACGTTTATTCATCCTTGATCATAAGCCGAATAAAAGGTTCGCCTTCGCTGACTGCCGTTCATAGGTACGATCCCATAAGCGCCAAGATGGCAACAGGGCCAAGCTAAACCGTTTCTATGAACTTAGAGACTGTTGAGAGTGCCGTCGCGGTCGTTGAACTCCCATATTATTCTTTCTCCAGCGTGACGCGCCCAAGTCTACTTGGTGAGCGACGACATTGAGGCATTTCAGCCCTTTTTGATTTTTCAGAGTTTGACTATAATTACCCTAGGTCATACGAAGTTGAAAGCACTGTCAGATACCTCAGAGTCGAGGTCGACGATGCCTTTAAGACGGCGGAACAGGCGAAAGTCTGACTATTTATAACGACAGTCGACTCTAAACCGTCGCTATCCGCCCCGGAGCGGTCGATCGAGCCTCGGCCTTAACTCAATCATTCGGCCTGTAGGCGACTCCGCGTGCTAAATTGATATTTTCAAGGCGAGTTACCTTCACGCCAGGTGGTAAGTGGCAAGTGCTGTTTGCAAGCCATTCCGACCGGTGACTTAAGGAGCTAGTTTCCTATACAACTGTAGGTAAACCATTATGGAAAACTATCCTGCCCCTGAGAGAGGATATGTATATATCCTCGGGGTTAAAGACATCGAACTTCCGGTGTGCAAGATCGGAAGAACCGCTAGAGATCCTGCTGTTCGCTGTGCAGAAATAAATCAGAGCTCGACGGGTGATTTTCTTTGGGAGGTAACCCATCAGATTGCAGTGAACGACTGCCAGAAGTTTGAGTCGCTGGTTCATACAAAGCTCCTGCCACTCCGACAGAGAAGGCGTGAGTTCTTCAATCTTCACCCGGACGATGCAATTCTTGCGGTTCAATCCATACTCGCGTCGGTATCGGACGTAAGTGCAGTAACCATCATGGAAGCGCAAAAAGAAGACATCGATGTATCAAAAGCGGGTGCTCCTCCCCGCAAACAATCTACGCGCTCCAGCAGGAACACCCTATACGCCCATCTATTACACGGATTCACCGAATTGCTGGATATTAAAGGACGACCATTCGGCCAATTAAACAAACCCTCCTTTGGAATTAGTGATGGACACGAAGGAGTTCAATGGAACCTCGCGATATACCCGAACGATGGGAAAGCGCGCGTGGGAGTCAATCTCGAGGGCTTGCAATACAGCGGCTGGCCGATTGCAACGCTGATAAAATCCGAACTAGAAATCCCTGCGTTACTACGACTTGTGCCAGATATACTCGATCCTCAGGACATCACCCTGCGTTTCGCGAGAGACGCGTGGCAGCTAAGTTCAAGACCGAAAATCCTGGAGGACACTTTAGGTGGACGCGAGTTTCGTCTCTCCGAAATCACCGATGGGTTATGGCGTTCAATACTCACCGAAGCCATCGGCTGCCTCAACAAAGACCGGAGCTACCATGGCCGAGCCCGCCAAGCTGTGACCGTGCTGAGAAAGGATGGGGCAGACGCGAATTCGACGTTTATGTTGGTTTCGCCTCACCTGACTATTTGGACTCCAATTGACCCATTGAGCGACTCGATCGAAGCGTTGTCCGCTGCGATTGATCGCTTAAAGCCCGTCCATGAATGGGCATCGAAGGTGAGCGGCGGTTAGGGTCGGCATTTGAAAAAAACGCCAACCAACTACACAATCAACCGGGCGTTTGGGCGTTTTCGCGTCGCGCAATTCCTCCGGGTCGGCGCAACCAAGCGCCGTTTATTGCGACCTTAGCCGACAGAACAATCGGGGACTGACCCCGATTACCTTAGTTAGGCATTTTTATCCGACCTACGCAGGATCCATGTGAAGAAAGCAAAAGCGATTACCAAAAAGAAATCATCCGGCCGAGGCTTTGAGATGTCCTCGTTTTGTGGGTGGGATGGAGAGACTTTAGTTCTGAACATACTTGGAACTCCGAGCGCCAAAAAGGATGCCATCGGCAAGGCGAAAGGAAGTCAACTCAAGATCAGCGTCACCGCCGCACCCGTAGCAGGCAGGGCGACTGACCACATGGTTAAGTTTCTCGCCCGAGAGTTTGACGTCTCGGTTTCTGACATCACGGTTGTGTTCGGTCGTTTTAATTTGAACAAGCAAATGCGTATAAGGGCGCCCGGAAGCTTACCTGCCGTAGTGGCCAAGGCCCTGTCAGAAGCAGAAAGCACCTGACCATTCGCTACGGGCGCGTGCAGCCTAATGAGCCGCCCTGCTGTCATGGACTGTTCCAGTGTCTGCTTGCAATAAAAGGGGGGACAGATTTATTTTCTGCACTCTAAGCGTCCGCTTCTGGCCGACTTCGGCCTATCGCAACCGGCAGATTACTCTTTCTCCAGCGCGATACGCCCAAGCCGACTTGGTGAAAGACGACATTGAGGCGTTCGCAGCCCTTTGGACTCTTCAGAGTCTGACCCCGATTACCTGCTGAAAGACACTCACTGAATCAGTGATCAACATCCCGGCCAGGTACACCATCAACACCGCCACACCCGCATCCAACCAGCGCCACACCACTGGCGCCTGGAACAGCCGCGTCAAACGCTGACATCCCAGCGCCAGTATCACAAACCACACCAACGACGCCGTCATCGCGCCGCTCGCGAACAGCGCTTGTTGGCCGGTGGGTTTGGCTGCGCCGATCGAGCCGATCAGCACGACGGTATCAAGCCAGGCGTAGGGATTGGCAAACCCGAGCACCAGTGCTGTGCGCAGCAAGCCTCGTTGCGAGTGACCGCCTTGCGTGTTGGGCATGGACTGGTTACGTAGGCACGCCAGCAAGCGTTGACCGCCAAACCAAAGCAAATACGCCGCACCGGACAGCAGCAACAGCGCCACCACACCCGGCCGACTTCCCAGCAATGAACCCAACCCTGCGACGCCAACAGCGATCAGTAGGACATCGGCGAGTACGCAGATAGCAACCACGGCCCAGATCGGACCCCGGCCCACACCTTGGCGGATGACCAAGGTGTCTTTCGGACCAGGCGCGGCGAACAGCCCCATGCCCAAAAGCAAGCCTTCGAGGTAAAGAGCGTTGAAGTTTAGAAACATGGGATGTTCGAACCCGCTAGAATATTAGAGAAGTTGAATCGGTTGATTACCGAACTTGGTGTGCGGACGTTTATGGCACTATTTAAACTGATGGTTGCGAGCGGGAAAAATTTAGCAGCGTTTGAACAAAGAAAAATGAATCTTTAGTGGCCTGAGAGATTGCTGAATATCCATCAACAATTTTTTGTAGTCCTGCAGCATGGCATCAGACATTTGCAGGATGCCGAAGCCTGATCGAACAATGGATTCACAGCACGTTTTTATTTGAGTCATCGCTATATCCAAAGATGATTGTAAAGGAATGCAACACACACAAGGTTCGCAAGCATGCGAGAAACCACGACACTGGATGTAGCCACCCCAAAAGGGACCTATCCATGTCCTTCACCACGTCGCTAGCAGGTCGCAAGTGTGCATCGCTCGATATACGTAGCGGCGAGCAGGTTGTCCTTTTTGGCGAACAACGTGACGACTATCACCAAGGACCGGAGATCAACACTCGAATATGAACATCAGAACACGCGATACGCTTCGAGCCTTGGTTATGCGACGCAGCCGAGAACTGGGAAAGCCCCTGACAGCCCTGGCCAAAGAAGCCGGCATTTCCCGAACCTACCTCTACGGATTGACCGGCGGAGCCTCACAAGATCCCTCAGTACGCACCCTGATCAAACTGGCCAAGGCGTTGCAGGTTTCGCCGCTGCTGTTATTCCGCTACTTCGCCGACCTGGCTGGCGCACCGGGGGATGCCTGTTCAATGGCAACCACTAATCGCGCCACCGGCCTGCGTGACCCCAGCGATATAGCTGTCTTCAACGCGGATGTCACCACCCCAGACCAGACCGTGGTGCTGCCCGGTGAGACGTTTCAGAAAACCTGGGAGATCCAGAACCTTGGCGCCCGCCCGTGGCGCGGTCGGAAATTGGTACGGGTCGACGGCGAATACGTAATCGCTCGCCGCAGCGCGTCCGGCGTTCCCTTGGAAGTGGTGATGGACACCCACCTGCGCAGCCTGAACAACGAAATCCCCATCGCCGAAACCCTGCCCGGCCAGCCGGTACGTATCAGCGTGGAGTTCGGCGCCCCAAGAGAGACCTGCACACTCACATCCATCTGGCGTATCGAAGATGAACAGGGCCAGCCTTGTTATGGACCCGCCTTCATCCTGCATGTAATCGTCAACGTCATGGCACGTTAAGGCCCGACGGGAGCCCCACAAATCTGTCCCAAACTCTGTGCCTGATGACGGGCGTCTATCAATGTAGACCGCAACGGCATTTACACCCCCATAAAAATAAAACCTCGACTACTGTATTAAACCAACTAACCCCCTCTTCCTTATTACCACAAAATCAAAAAAACACATTGCACGCCCCTTCAACTCATCCAAAAGTCTTACCCCCCTATTAATAGGTCGTGGTTTTACAAACAGACATTGACGCATTTATCCCGCCAGGAATAAGGAACCCCACAGGGGCTGGCGGTTTATCTCAATGGCGTGCGGATCAATGAAGCGTTCGGCGATACCGTGAATTTCGACCTGGTACCCTGCGTGGCCATCGACTGCGCTGATGCATGCCGGTTTCAATGTGAAGTTCTGAGTCGCTCAGCGTCTGAACCAATCCGGTACAGGCCCCACCGCATCCCCTACTTCACCTGCGCTTCCTCCAACAGCCAACGCGCAAATACCTGGATGGGCGCGCGGCTCAGTTCAAGCGGTTCGGGTAGCACGAGGCAAAAGGCCTTGGCGACATTCTTCTCTTGTGGCCATGGCGCGACCAGCCGGCCTTGCGCCAGTTCGGCTTCCACGTACAGGCGCGGTACGAGTGCCACGCCGAGCCCCGCCAGCGCGGCTTCGATCAGCATCGCATGCAAATCGTAGCGCGCGCCCATCGCGGCGTTGCTCAGGACAATCCCGGTTTGCTGGGCGTAACGCTGCCAGGCATCCGGGTTCTGTCGTCGGTGTAATCGCGGCAGTGAATCCAGAGCCGTTGCCTGCTTGCCCGGCTTCAGCAGGCCAGGGTGACAAACCGGAATTAACACTTCGTTCAACAGGCGGTGCGTCTGCATGCCTGTCCACGCCGGGTGCTCAAAATGGATGGCGGCATCAAAACCGCTACCGACGAGCACGAACGGTTCCATACGCTCCGAGAGGTGTACGCAGATATTCGGGTGTTGCTGGCCAAAGCCGGCCAACCGCGGAATTAGCCAGCGCAGGGCAAAGGTTGGGCTGACGGCGATATCCAGGCTGGCGCCGTCGCTGGGCTGGCCCATCAAATACTGGCTGTCCCTGTCGAGCCGGTCGAGTAGTTCGCGCACTTGGGCCGCGTAGCGCTCACCGTTGGGCAAGAGCCGCACGCGGTTGCCAACACGCTCGAATAACGTGACCCCCAGAAACGCCTCCAGACGGCCTATCTGCCGGCTGATGGCGCCTTCAGTCAGGGCCAACTCGTCTGCGGCACGGGCGAAACTGCCATGCCGGGCTGCGGCTTCAAAGGCCATCAGGGCAGCGTTACTCGGGAGCTTTCGACGCATGGGCATTCCTGGTTCAAGTCAAGGCCTCCACCTTGATGTTTAATCACTGAAGAGTGCCGAAAAGTCGTTTTATGGATCATTACCGTGTCACTAGCATGATGAAACATCAACCAACGAAGTGACATGATGATTTATACAGTCGAATGCAACTACGCTGACCCCGCCAGCGAAGCTGAGTGGAATGCGTTTTACAGCCTGGAAAAACTGCCAGCGCTGATCTCGGTGAGCGGATTCAGCTCCTCGCAGCGGTTCAAAGCCTTGAGCGGCGATTGCCCGGCCTACCTGGCCCTGCATTCAGTCGACACGCTTGCCGTGTTGCAGAGCGACGAGTACCGCCAAAAAGGGGGAGGCAATTTTGCCCGTTGGCAGTCGCACATCACTGATTGGAAGCGCAACCTCTATGCCGGGCTGGACCGGGCAGTTGGCGTAGGCGCGGACGAATTCCTGTTGGTCAGTGAACAAGGCCCTCAAGTACTGATTGGATTAGGCCTTACACCTGTAGCGCTGCACGCGGTTGCGTTGGACAAGAACCCTGCACACCGTTGGCTGGCCAAACTGGGTTGCACTCAGGCAAGGGCCAGCGATCTGCAGGGGCTGAAGGTATATAGCGCAATGACCATGCAGTTACTGTCATGAGCCACGCGGACATAAATCACTGGAGGCTTGCCGGCCGGCACAGGATTTGAAATCCATATTTAAGCGCCCGAAGCATAATCGTTCTAACTGTGGTCTGAATCGCCCCTGATTTACTGGTCGAATCTGACGGACTGCTTTTAGCCGATTTCTCCCGGTTTGGGGAACCATAGAAATGTGTCCGTTCTGCACAATCGAAAGCAGCCCCTCTCGGGCGGCCACTTCGGGTCGGTATCCCACCTATCGCTTGATCTAGGTTTTGCACGCGCCCGCCGCGTGGAGCTGATCCTGGAGCGCTGACGCGTGGGTCTTTTTTTTCCGGCGCAGAACAGTGATCATCGCCCTCCCCACCAAAACCCGAGGAAGCGAGACCATGGAATTGACGCTGGAAGCGGTTGCGCTCTTCGCACTGAAACTGGTGTACGAGACCGACGGCGGCAGCCCGGTCTTGCGTGACGATCTGGTGATGGACGGGTACGAGCGGGAAGTGTTTGGGTTACTGGTACGGCAGCGGGATTTGGCTGCGATTCAACGCAAGATCGAGGAATGCGTGGTGCAGGCGCTGGAGGCATTGGGCGGCGCCCACACGGTGCTGGGGCGGGAGTTGCGGCGGTTGGCGACTGACGTGCAAAACGTCCATCAACTCGACGCACTGCCCACGCCGCTAACCACCCTCAAGGACTATTTGAAAGACATCCTGTGAATCGCTGATCAGCGTGCCCGCCGCGGCCAAACGCGCATGCCCGGTTAGCGCCGCCCTTCAACCGCCATCCGCACGGCCAAGCCCATCAGCACCGAGCCCATCAGCCAGCGCTGCACCACCTGCCAACCGGGCCGGGTGACGAAAAACACCGCGATGGAGCCCGCCATCATGGCAATCATTGCGTTGACGCTCACGCTGATGAAAATCTGCGTAAAGCCCAGCACCAGGGATTGCGTCAGCACACTGCCGTGGCCGTTCGGGTCGATGAACTGAGGCAGCAACGACAGGTACATCACCGCGACTTTAGGATTCAGCAGGTTGGTCACAAAGCCCATCATGAACAGCTTGCGCGGGCTATCCAGGGGCAGGTCCCGCACCTGAAAAGGCGAACGACCACCCGGCTTGACCGCCTGCCAGGCCAGGTAGACCAGGTACAACGCGCCGCCGAGCCGCAGCGCGTCATACGCCAAGGGAACCGCCATCACCAATGCGGTGATACCCAATGCTGCGCACAACATGTAAACGATAAACCCCAACGCCACCCCGCCCAGGGAGATCATCCCGGCCATGCGTCCCTGGCAAATCGAGCGGGAAATGAGGTAAATCATGTTCGGCCCGGGCGTCAGCACCATGCCGAGTGAGATCAGCGCGTAGGCAAACAAGCTGGACATATCGGGCATTGTTTAGCTCCTGGATTTTTATTCTGCCGGCGTGAAATCCTTCGCCGACGTTGCAGTGTCAGGCGCCATGGTAGGGCGTTGAAAAGCAGGGCGTTAGATACAGATCCACGAGCAAAACGTCATACACCGGCTGACGATTACCGACTCACTCACCCAGGACAGGCACATGATCGACTTCAACAACAAAGGCTTCTTCAAACTCAAGCAAAACAACGAATACGCCGAACGCGTTGCCGCCCTGCTGCTGGACGGCGAAGAAGTGATCGATGCCTACAAAGCCATGCGCGACGGCGTGGTCTTCACCACCAAGCGCATCATCGCGGTGAACGTGCAGGGGATTACCGGCAGCAAGAAGGACTTCACCTCGCTGCCGTACAAAAACATCGTGGCGTATTCGGTGGAAACCTCCGGGACGTTCGATCTGGATTCGGAGTTGGAGATTTACTTTTCGTCACTGGGGAAAGTGAAATTCGAGTTCACGGGGAAGACTTCGATTGTTGAAATCTCGCGGATCATTTCCAGGCACCTGCTGGCGTGATCAGCGGGCAGAAAAAGACCTTGGCGTTCCAAGGTCTCTTATTACTGCATGCGCGGCTGATTCAATGGATACGGGCCATGTGAGTTATACCCTGCAATCAAAACTGACAGGCAAGTAGGACCGTTCTGATTTTATCTGATCCCCCTCTTAAGCAGCAGAGCGTTTGCTATGGTCGCGAAAAAACGCAACGGAAATGCTGAATGCTGACGTTCTATACGCTATGGAAAAACCATCCGGAAATCTTCGGAGACGCCGCCCCGTGCCGAACCAATGGCGCGAAAAATTTCAGCGATCAATGCGCGATCAATCTAGGCGTGGCATTGCGCAGATCTGGTGCCGACCTAAGCAGATTAAGGGGGGTGCGCTATTGTTGGCAGCACCCCAAAAGTGAAGGTCACGTACTGGCCGCAGAGGAAATGGCCAAGGCATTAAGCAGCGCCAATATCCCTGGTATACAGCCCGTAAAGAAGGTAAAGCCTGAAGACTTTGAGGATATGTTGGTCGGGCAGCAAGGCATCATCTTCTTCAAAGATTTTTGGCGCAGGAGGAATGAGACGTTTGGCAATCGCAGTGGTGACCACATTGATTTATGGAATGGACGGCGATTAACGGATTGGCTGAGCTACCCGCGAATTCAGTTGGGGTTCTCGATCGAAGGGACGTTCTCGGATTATCACGACTCCAGGGAAATATGGTTTTGGAGGGTTATATGAAGGTATGTAAGGCGGTCGTGTTCGTGTTTTTGGTGGTTGCCGTCGCTGTTGGGGTGTTTAACGGTGTGGTGATGGCGGTGGCGGCGTACTTTGGGCCGTTTTATGAGGGGGATGCGGAGCAGACTCGGAACTTTGGGATTTGGTTGGTGGGGAACGGGGTCACTGTTGTGGGG